>DUMB01000095.1 GCA_012840085.1 Clostridiaceae bacterium | reverse complement strand
TATAATATTATCCACAGAGATCTTCCCTCCTTTGTGTTGTTGTTTTTGTGTTTATAAAAATTTTAACACAGGAGAGTTGATCTCTGTTTTTTGTTTTAAAAACTCCACAATTATTTTACGCTATCTTATATATTAAATGAAATATCTATGTCAAGGAACTATTTTGTGGATAAAAAAAAGATATTCACAATTTTTTGTGGATATCTCCCCCACATTTGTATTGAATATTAATTAAAAGTCTGATATATTTATTATACTTGTTGATAACTTGTGTTTTTCCTGTTGATAGTTTTGATAAAAACAATAAAATTTGTGGATAAATTCTTTGAAAATTTAAGTGTTTGGCTTAATTTTCCTTAAAATTGTCAACAATTAAAATGTTGGTATTACATAATACATTATTATACGGCTAGCTTGGAGGATATGTTTTATGAGCACTCAAATCTATACTATATGGGAGAAAACTTTGAACCTGCTTAAGTCTGAATTAACTGAAATAAGTTTCAATACATGGATAAAGACCATCGAGCCCATATCGATGAGCTCTAGTACTATAGACTTGGGTGTTCCGGCAGAATTTAACAAAGGCATTTTGGAATCAAGATATGCAATGTTGATTAAGAACGCATTAAAACAGGTTACGTCAAAAGAGTACATAATTAATTTTTTAATACCTTCGGATGGAAATTCAAAAACTACACACGAGAGCCGTGAAAACTCATATAATGAAGATAATTATGTCTCTATATTGAATCCAAAATACACTTTTGATACCTTTGTTATCGGAAACAGCAACCGTCTTGCCCATGCTGCGTCTGTTGCCGTCGCCGAAGCACCGGCCAAAGCTTATAACCCTCTGTTTCTTTACGGAGGTGTAGGTCTGGGGAAAACCCACCTGATGCATGCTATCGGTCACTATGTACTGAACCAGAACAGCAATCAGAAGGTTTTATACGTATCTTCCGAAAAGTTCACAAATGAACTTATTAATGCTATAAAGGATGACAGAAACGAGGAGTTCAGAAATAAGTACAGAAATATAGATATTCTTCTCATAGACGATATACAGTTCATTGGTGGCAAAGAGAGAACAGAGGAAGAGTTTTTCCATACTTTCAATGCGCTATATGAAGCAGACAAGCAGATAATTATTTCAAGCGATAAACCACCTAAGGAATTAAAGACACTTGAAGAAAGGCTGCGCTCCAGGTTCGAGTGGGGCCTTATTGCGGATATTCAGCCACCGGATCTGGAAACAAGGATTGCCATTCTTCAAAAGAAGGCTGAACTTGAAAATATAACTGTATCCAACGATGTATTAGTTTTTATAGCTGAAAAAATAGCCTCAAATATTCGTGAGCTCGAAGGAGCTTTGAACAGGATTATAGCTTATAGTTCCCTTACGGAAAATGAAATCAATGTTGAACTGGCACATGAAGCTCTGAAAGACATACTTACAGCAAATAATACAAAAGTTATAAACAGTAAAGCAATTATTGAAGCAGTTGCAAGATATTTTGACCTCAAACCGGAAGAATTTAAATCAAAGAAACGCAACAGAGAAGTTTCATTTCCACGCCAGATTGCAATGTATCTTTGCAGAGAATTAACAGATCTGTCTCTTCCGAAAATAGGCGATGAATTCGGCGGAAGAGATCACACAACCGTAATGCATGCATGTGAAAAAATTTCACAAGGAATTGAAAAAAATCCAGAGACGCGAAGGGCTATTGAGGAATTAAAACGGAATATTTCAGGCAAATAAGCCATAAATAAGAAATCAATCCACAGAAAATGTTGATATGAGGATTAATTAATGTTGACAAACTTTGCCTGCGAATAACCTGTTAATAACTCAAACAAATTTAAAGCAAATTATTCACAACATATTAACAGCTGCAAAGATAATAAGGACAACCTTATTCAAGATTTTACACAGAATTAACAACACCTACTACTACTATTACTAGAAGTTATATATTTACTTTATACAAATTAAACAGGAGGCATAAAAACAATGAAAGTTATATGCTCCAGGGAAAACTTACTGGAAGGAATTAATATAGTCCAAAAGGCAGTATCCACAAAAACCACACTGCCTATACTTGAAGGAATACTTTTAGAATGCACTGATAATTTCAAACTTACCGGAAACGATTTGGAAATAGGAATTGAATGTGTGGTTGAAGCTGATATAAGAGAACAGGGTTCAATAGTAATAAATTCAAGAATATTCGGTGATATAATAAGAAGACTTCCGGACTCTGAAGTTTTAATCGAAGTTAGAGATAACAATGTGGTAATAATAGAATGTGAAAATTCACATTTTGAAATTAAGGGACTTGTGTCTGAAGGTTATCCTGCACTTCCTGTGATTAAAAAGGAAAATGGTTTCAAGATAAGCCAGAAAATAATAAAAGACATGATCAAGCAGACAATCTTTGCAGTAAGTATAGATGAAAACAGGCCCATTCTGACAGGTACTCTGGTTGAGTGCAAAGACGGTGAGCTCACATTCGTTTCTATTGACGGATACAGGCTGGCTCTGAGGAGAAACAAAATAGAAGGACAAAGTGAAGAACTTAAAGTTGTTGTTCCCGGAAAAACATTGAACGAAATAGCAAAAATACTTCAGCCTGCAGATGATGAAATAACCATTTACAGCGCCGGAAATCAGATACTTTTTGATATGGGAAACTGCAAAGTAGTGTCAAGGCTGCTTGAGGGAGAATTCCTCAATTACAGAAGTTCCATTACAAACGATTTCGAAACAAAAATAAGAATCAATACAAAAGAATTTCTTTCAAGCATTGAAAGAGCTTCACTTATAATTACTTCTGAAGAAAGAAGATATCCTGTAAGGTTCAATATAGCTGATGACAAGATAGTAATTACTTCGGCCACAGAAGTTGGAGCAGTCAAAGAAGAAATTAGGGTTGAAATGCATGGAAACAGGCTAGATATAGGCTTCAATCCCAGATATTTCATGGATGCGTTAAAGGTTATAGACGACGAAACAATTGACGTATTTTTCGCAACAAGCCTCGGACCTTGCCTGATTAAACCGGTTGAAGATGAAAAGTTTATCTATCTTATAGCTGCTGTCAGAAAATAAGCATAATTGGGAAAATTAATTATAAAAAGTAAAAGTCGAAGCAAAAAGGGGGACAGTAAATACTGTCCTTTTATGTTATAATAACACTAAAATTAAAAGAGGTGCTTATGGAAAATATAAAAATAAACACGGAATACATTAAGCTGGACCAGTTTCTTAAGTGGTGCGGTATTGCTGAAACAGGTTCTCAGGCAAAAGAATTTATATTAAGCGGCATGGTGAAAGTAAACGGTGAAACTGAACTTAGAAGAGGAAAGAAACTTAGAGACGGAGATTTGGTAGAAGTAAGAGGACAGGAATTCAGAATAAGTAATGAATGACGTGAAAGAAATGGAAAAGGGGGTGTAGTGGAAGTTTGTTTATAAAGGGCATTCATTTAAGAAACTTCAGAAATTATAAGACACTGGATTTGGACTTTTCAGATAGTTTCAATATTCTATATGGTGAAAATGCCCAGGGAAAAACAAACATTCTGGAGGCCATATATTTATGTGCTTCCGGCAGATCACACAGGACCCCCAGAGACAACGAGCTGATAAAGTTCGGCGAGAACTATTATTATATAAAAATAGAACTGGTTAGAGAAAATATAGAATATGAAATAGAAATACAATATGAAATTAATTCCAAAAAAAGAATTAAGATTAATGAAGTTCCCCAAAAGAAGATAGGAACCCTTATGGGAAAGCTGAATGCTGTAATGTTTTCCCCCGAAGATCTTCTTATTATTAAAGAAGGGCCTTCTGAAAGAAGAAGGTTTATAGATATTTCAATCAGCCAGTTGAAGCCGTCGTACTTTTATGATTTGCAGCAATATTCTAAGATACTTGCCCAGCGCAACACACTGTTGAAAAACATTCAGGAAAACAAGGCCCTTTTTGACACCCTTGAGGTATGGAATGAGAACCTGGTAAAAACGGGATCCAGGATTATTAAATCAAGAAAAGAATTTATTAAAACATTAAGTAGCATAGCCGAAGAAAAACATGGTAAACTTACTGATTATAAAGAGAAACTGAATTTAAAATACGTATCTTCTGTGAAAATTGACGGAATAGACAGCCTGGAGGATATTGAAGGAATATTCAGGAAGACACTGAAGAATTCATTGACGAAAGAAATATATAAAGGAACTACATTATCAGGTCCCCAAAGGGATGATATAGAAATACTGCTTAATGAAAATAATGCCAAGCTTTATGGTTCGCAGGGACAGCAGAGGACAGCGGTTCTCTCACTTAAGCTGTCTGAAGTTGAAATAATGAGAAGAGACTCCAATGAATTTCCTGTTCTTTTACTTGACGACGTAATGTCAGAGCTTGACAGCAGCAGGCAGGAATTTCTGTTTGAGAATCTTGATGATGTACAGGGCTTTATAACCGGAACGGAGTACGGTTTATTTATAGGCAGAAAGATGAAAGGAAATAAATTGTTCCATGTACAGAATGGTCAGGTAGAGTTATTAAAGGGAGAATAAAAGAATGTTTTTGAGAAAATAAGAGATATTTGCATCAAATGGTTAATTAAGTTACAATATTAATAGTAAATGACAAATTTTGAAATATAGTATGTATTGACAGGAGGATGCAATATGTTTGTCCATATTGGCGGTGACGTTGTCATTCCGTTAAAAAATATAATTGCTATATTGGATATGGAAACTACGACAATATCAAAAGATACAAGAGATTTTTTAAAGGTTGCGGAAGAAGAAGGATTTGTTGAATCTATATCTACAGATTTACCTAAGTCATTTATTATAACTGAACAAGATAAAAAAAGTAAAATTTACTTATCCCATATATCTTCTGTTACATTGCTTAAAAGATGCGGATTTATGGAGGATTTGATGAAACTGTAAATCTTATGCGTTTTGCGGTATGAACTTGTATTTGAAAAAACTAAAGTTAACAGTGGCAGGGAGGAAAGTATGACTGAGAATAATAACGAACATGTGAGTTATGATGAGAGTCAGATACAGGTACTTGAGGGTCTGGAAGCGGTAAGGAAAAGGCCTGGAATGTATATAGGAAGCACTTCCATCAGGGGTCTTCACCACCTTGTATATGAAATAGTTGCAAACAGTATTGATGAAGCTCTTGCAGGAAGATGTGATGAGATACACATTACTATAAGGAAAGATAATTCTGTTACTGTAGTTGACAATGGAAGCGGAATCCCGGTAGGTATACATCCGAAAATGGGAATACCGACTGTAGAGGTTGTCCATACAATACTGCATGCAGGCGGAAAATTCGGAGGCGGGGCATATTCTGTATCAGGCGGACTTCATGGAGTTGGTGCTTCTGTAGTAAATGCTCTTTCAGAATATCTTGAGGTGGAAGTATCACGAGACGGGCATATTTACAGGCAGAGATATGAAAGAGGAAGAACTGTAACACCTCTTGAAATAATAGGAGACACAGATAAAACCGGTACTAAGACAACTTTTAAACCCGACCCTGAAATATTTGAAACAGTTGAATTTGATTTTGATACAATGCTTGTCCGGTATAGAGAGATGGCTTTTTTGAACAAGGGTATCAAAATTGTACTTACAGATGAGAGACCGGAAGAGCCTATAAGCAAAGTACTGCACTACGAAGGTGGAATTATTTCCTTTGTTGAATATATAAACAGGAACAGAGAGGTACTCCACTCACCGCCCATTTATTTTGAAGCAACAAAAGACGATGCGATAATAGAAGTTTCAATGCAGTATAATGATTCATACGTAGAAAATATTCATAGTTATGCAAACAATATAGCTACTACTGAAGGCGGAACGCATCTTACCGGGTTTAAAACTGCTATTACAAAAGTTTTTAATGAATATGCGAGAAAGTATAGTTATATTAAAGATAATGAAAAAAACCTGATGGGCGAGGATGTAAGAGAAGGTCTTACAGCTATAATAAGTGTCAAGCTTCATGAACCGCAGTTTGAGGGGCAGACAAAGACAAAACTTGGCAACAGCGAGATAAGAGGGCTTGTCGAAAGTGTGATAAATGAAAAACTTCAAGCTTATCTGGAAGAAAATCCTTCTGTTGCGAAAGTTATAATTGAAAAGGCTTTGACTGCTTCAAGAGCCCGTGAAGCCGCAAGAAGGGCAAGAGAGCTGACGAGGCGCAAATCAGCCCTTGAGTCCACCACACTTCCAGGAAAACTTGCTGACTGCATAGAGAAGGATCCTTCTGTTTGCGAGATTTATATTGTTGAGGGTGACTCTGCGGGAGGATCTGCAAAGCAGGGGAGAGACAGAAATTATCAGGCAATACTTCCATTGTGGGGTAAGATGTTGAATGTTGAGAAAGCAAGAATTGACAAGGTGTATGCAAATGAAAAATTATTGCCTGTGATTACTGCATTGGGAGCCGGTGTAGGCGACGATTTTGACCTTTCAAAACTGCGTTACGGAAAGGTAATAATTATGGCGGATGCAGATGTTGACGGCCAGCATATAAGAACATTGCTATTGACATTTTTCTTCAGATATATGCGGCCGCTTATAGAAAAAGGGCATGTATACATTGCAATGCCGCCTCTGTATAAAGTTCAAAAGGGTAAGGAAGCATTTTATGCATACTCTGATGAAGAGGTTACAAAAATTCAGAAAGAAAAAGGCTGGAAAAAGGAAGAATGCACAATACAGAGATTTAAAGGACTTGGTGAAATGAGTGCTGAGCAGCTTTGGGAAACAACAATGAACCCTGAAACCAGGACAATGCTGAGAATCAAATTAGAAGATGCTTTAACAGCTGATGAAATATTTACAACATTGATGGGGGACAAGGTTGAACCAAGAAAGGAATTTATACAGCAAAATGCTAAATATGTAACCAATCTTGATATTTAAAAATGAAAAGAGATAATTCAGAAAATGACGTTGAAATAGTTCAAAAAGGCGAATTTTCTAAGCACCCAGACAAATGTTTCACGTGAAACATTTGTCTGGGTTTGTTATTGTAAATAATAATTAATAAGAATTTTAATAGTTTTTTTATATATATTTACTAATTTGTGATATAATCGATGTATAATTTGATTGGTTAATTGTTTTAGCTTGTTTTACCGGGCAAATACAGATGGCGTTGTTATGAGGCAGCATTGTGGGCTATGAGACAGCAATATGATGAGCTTTAGAGCCGGTTAGCGAAGAGGAAGGTAAGGAAATACTCCTATGGAAAATTGCTACGTATTTTTTTGCTTATTGCTATGTATGGGGTTTTTTCGTTGGGGTGAACTTCTTAAGGTGAAGTGCTTCCACCTTCGAAGGATAAAAGAAATCTGAGTATTGGCTCTGAAGCAGGGAAGAGTTCCATTTGTGCCTCCTGTGTTGAAGAAACTATGTTAGGGGAAGTATTTCCCGGATTAAATAAAGTATTATTTAGCAACAACAGATTGATTTGCTGAGTAACGTGAATATCGGATATAAATGTTGTTGCTTCAGCTTTCCAGTCGTTGGCAAAACAAGCTAAGTTAGCAATGACAAGACAAGTTAAGTAAACAATTAATTAACCAGGTATAAATATACTAAAATATTTTTAAAGGGGCAAAATTGTTAGGGAGTGAAATAATTGTCTAAGGTAATTGCAATTGCGAATCAAAAAGGTGGGGTCGGAAAAACAACTACAGCCGTAAACTTAAGCGCATGCCTTGCGTATAAAGGGAAAAAGGTGCTGATTATTGATATTGATCCCCAGGGAAACACAACAAGTGGTCTTGGTATCGATAAGAAAAAAATTGATAGGTCTATTTATGATGTTATAATAAATGATGAAGGTATTCAATCAACATTACTGGATACACCTATCGAGAACCTTAAACTTTGCCCGTCAAATATCCAGCTTGCCGGTGCTGAAATAGAACTGGTTTCGGTTATATCAAGGGAAACAAGAATAAAATCTGTTGTATCAGAGATAAGGGACAAATATGATTTTATAATAATTGATTGTCCTCCTTCACTCGGTTTATTGACAATAAATGCCTTAACTGCCGCAGATACAATTCTTGTCCCAATACAATGTGAGTATTATGCGCTTGAGGGATTGAGCCAGTTAATGAATACTGTAAAATTGGTTCAGAAACATTTAAACCCTTCCCTTGATGTTGAGGGCGTAGTGCTTACCATGTTTGACGCAAGGACAAACCTTTCTATACAGGTGGTTGAAGAAGTAAAAAAATATTTCAAAAATAAAGTTTATAGAACCATCATTCCCAGAAATGTGAGGTTAAGTGAAGCTCCCAGTTATGGATTGCCAATAATATTATACGATCCAAAGTCAAAAGGTGCAGAGTGCTATCTTGAGCTTGCAGATGAAGTAATTGAGTATTCGGAGGAGGGGCAGTAAAATGGCTAAGAAAGCTCTTGGAAGAGGACTTGGCGCTCTAATAAATACTGAAGAGAACAGAGAAGAGAATTTGACAGAGCTAAAGATAAATGAAATTGAGCCAAATATAAATCAGCCGAGAAAGAATTTTGACGATGAAAAGCTTGTACAGCTGGCGGAATCTATAAAGCAACACGGTGTAGTACAGCCGATTGTAGTAAAAAAAGAAAAGAATACATATAAAATTGTTGCAGGTGAAAGAAGATGGCGTGCTGCAAGAATTGCAGGATTAAAAACCATACCTGTAATAATTAAAGATTTAACAGATAAGCAGTTGATGGAAATTGCACTGATTGAAAATCTTCAAAGGGAAGATTTGAATCCTATAGAAGAAGCTGAAGCCTACGAAAATTTGATGAAGGAATACAACATGACCCAGGAGGAAATTTCAAAAGTAGTTGGAAAGAGCAGATCTGCAATTGCAAATTCAATCAGGCTGCTGGGTCTTGTCAAAGAAGTACGGGATTTACTTATAAGCGGTGAAATAAGCAGCGGTCATGCAAGAGCATTGCTTGCGATAGAAAATGAAGAACTTCAGATCAAAGCTGCGAAGGAAATAATTAGCCGCGGTTTGAATGTAAGAGAGACAGAAAATCTGGTAAAAAGATACCTGAAAGAAAAGAAAGAAAAAACTGAAAAAATTAAAAGTGAGGAACTGATAGAAATCGAAGAAAAATTTAAAGATATATTTGGAACCAAGGTAAAGATAACCCCTAATAGCAAAAAAGGAAAAATTATGATTGAGTACTATTCAAGTGATGAACTTGAAAGAATAATAGAATTAATTATGGGAATTGGTAAAAACAGGTAGCTTCTAAAATTTGATTTAAGGCCTGTTTCAAAAAGAGGTAATATAAAATTACATTAAAAGCTGAAAACGAATTTTAAAGATAAATAAGGGCAATTTTAATTTTTATACAGGTATTTAATAATTTTATAAATAGAATTCAATTTGATTTTTATTTATAAAGAAAGTTTTATTTTTATTGATAAATTTTTTATTAGTTAACTATTAAATTAAGAAACATTATTATTAAGAAACTGGTTAATAAAGAAATTATTTAATTATGAAACTTTTTTGCTAAAAAGCTTGTATATAATTTATTAAAAAGCTTTAAAATAGGAAGATTGTATTAATGTATTTTAATATGAAGATTTTATTTGTTATTTATTAATGATATATTTTTATCGAAGAAAATTTTATTGAAAAGGGAACTATTGTTTTACAAAATACTTAGCCGGAAGCCTATGACTTATGTCATTGGGATGAAGGCTTAAATTTAAGCCAAATAAGCCAAGCGGCAATCACAGATTGTAAAAGTTAAACATTCTATGGCAGATGGTGCAGTTAATAATGATAGTCTGACGGCTTAGATTCTTATATGCAATGACTAATGTTTCACGTGAAACATTTTTATTTAGGTATAGAATAGTTTTTAATTTGTGATTTTAATAAGAGATATTGAATGCGAAGTTCGGAATTACAGGTATTGAATAAAAGATTGTTTAAGTTTTCTTGACAAAAATACAAAATTTGATAGATAATTAATTTTGCTACATACTATACATTACAGAGGGATAATATATGGAAGAATTTTTAGGAATTTCAGTTGAATCATTAATATTTGCAGCTTTTAATTTTCTGCTTATATTTATTTTACTCATTATGACATTAAGTAACAGAGCCAAATATAAAAAATTAAAAGCAAGATATGATAAGTTTATGAACGGATTGAGTGATAGAAATATTGAACAATTAATTGATGATTGCATAGAAGGTGTAAATATAGTTAACGAAAAAAACAGAAACATTGAGATGCAAATCAACAGGATTGAAAGAAACCTGTTGCACTGCATACAGAAAATTGGTGTTGTACGCTTTAACGCATTTGATAATGTAGGAAGTGATTTGAGTTTCTCTGTAGCGCTTCTTGATTGCAATGATAACGGTATAGTATTGAGTGGCCTGTATGCAAGGGACAGCTCAGCTACATATGCTAAACCGGTGGTGAGCGGGAGGTCAGTATATCCCTTGTCTGCAGAAGAAATTCAAGCTATTGATATTGCCAGGAAGACATATAGAGAATATCCATATACGAATAATATATAAAAGAATATATGAAAGATTAAATGAGGTCGGAAGAGATTGATGAGGTTGTTATTATGGAAAAAGATAAAAATGGGAAAGCTAAAGTATGGGTTTATGCAGTAATATTATTTACCAGTGCTTTTATTGTACTGTTAATTACTGCATACAGCCAGATAAAATTTACGAGAAATATTGACAATCTTGAAACACAGATAAGCACCAAAGAGAACGAGAAGAACATGTTTCAGTTAAATCTGAACTCTGCTCTCAAGGAAAATGAAAAATTGCTCAATGAAAATAAAAAGCTTGAGGAGCAGTTGAAAGAAGAAAAAGAAATAGTTGAAGCACAGGAGAGAAAAATATTAGAAATTGAAAATAAAGGAAATGAAATTATTAATTCATATGAGAAACTGATATCTGCACAAAGGGAATATGATAACGGGAATTTTGTTAACTGTGCATTTATACTTCTTTATGACGTGAAGACGGAACATCTTAAAGATGACGGGCTGAAAAAATATAATGAGCTGGTTGAGAAAACGTTTTACAAAGCAGCTCATAATCTATATAAGGAAGGATTAAATTTATATAAAAACAAGCAATATGGCGAGGCTATAGAAAAGTTTAATAAGTCTCTCGAAATATCAGAAAGTGAGTATTTCTCAGACGATTGCCTCTTTTTTATCGCATATGCAAAATATTATCAAGGCAACAAACAGGAGGCTTTGTCATACTATAGGGAATTACTGAATAAATACCCTGGTAGTGGTTATGCAAAAAACTCTGAGAAAATTCTAAAAATATTTGAAAATTAATACGGAGGAGATTGGTTATGCTCGATTTAAAAGTTATCAGAAATAATCCGGAAATATTGAAAAAGGCCTTCCAAAAAAGCAAGGATGCTTCTTTCAATATTGATACTTTTTTAACACTTGATGAAAAAAGAAGGAAATTGCTTGTAGAAGTTGAGCAGTTGAAGAATAAACAGAATACTGCTTCAAAGCTTATACCTCAGTATAAAAAAGAGGGTAAGGATATTTCAGATCTTATGGCGGAAATGAAAGAGCTTTCGGATAGAGTTAAGGAACTCGATCAGGAAGTAAAAGATGTGGATGAGAAAATACAACAGTTGTTGCTGATTGTACCGAATACACCAAATGAAAGGGTTCCTCAGGGAGAAAGTGATGCTGACAATAAGGAAGTAAGGAAATGGGGCGAGCCGCGCAAATTTGATTTTGAGCCTAAACCTCACTGGGAAATCGGTGAGGCTCTTGATATACTTGATGCCGGTACAGCAGCAAAGGTAACGGGAGCAAGATTTACATTTTATAAAGGAGCCGGAGCAAGGCTTGAAAGAGCACTGGTAAATTTCATGCTGGATCTTCATGTTGAGAAACACGGCTATACCGAAGTATTTCCACCTTATATGGTACATAGAAACAGTATGATAGGTACAGGCCAGCTTCCTAAGTTTGAAGAAGACGCATTTAAGGTCGTAAACACAGATTATTTTCTCATTCCAACTGCAGAAGTACCTGTTACGAACATGTACCGTGAACAGATTTTAGATGTATCACAGCTTCCTATTTACCATGTTGCATATTCAGCATGTTTCAGGGCGGAAGCAGGTTCAGCCGGAAGAGATACAAGAGGGCTTATAAGACAGCATCAGTTCAATAAAGTGGAACTTGTTAAATTTACTACACCGGAAACATCCTATGATGAACTTGAAAAATTGACAAACGACGCTGAGGAAGTCTTGCAGATTCTTGGGCTGCCATACAGAGTTGTTATGCTGTGTGTAGGCGACCTGGGATTTTCATCAGCTATGACATATGATATTGAGGTATGGATGCCCAGTTACAATAGATATGTTGAAATTTCTTCATGCAGTAATTTTGAAGCATTCCAGGCAAGAAGAGCAGGTATAAGATTCAGAAGAGGTCCTAAGGAAAAACCTGAGTTTGTTCATACCCTTAATGGCTCCGGAATAGCTGTAGGCAGAACCACTGCTGCAATACTTGAGAATTACCAGCAGCCTGACGGAAGTGTAATAGTTCCTGAACCATTGAGGAAGTATATGGGAGGAATAGAAGTTATCAAATAATGCAAGCATATTTAAGCGGGGTTTTAAGACCCCGCTTTTTATGACACAATTTTTACCGATACAATCAGTCATCTTTAACTTTATGCTCTAATCTGTATTCAGAAGGGCTTTTCCAAGTCACTGACTTGAAAAGCTTGCTAAAGTAATAGAAAAGCTTGCTAAAGTAATATGATTTATTTATCCTGAGCAGTTTTTCTTATGATAAAGCATAAATCATTGTAAAGTTCTTCATAGGAATATGAATTGCAGATAAGCTCATTGATCTCCATATCTATTTCGATTTTTTTTGCTTTCATTTAATTTTAATTTGTCCTCCTGTATGTTTTGTATCAGCAATGTAAGCTTTTTTTCAGTTGCGTTCCAGTCAGGAAGGGAAGAACTTTCTCCGATATTGGCAACAGTGTTGTTTTGCTTATATACATAAATGGAGGATTTTGCGAAGACAATATTTTTATTGAGAATAATCCCTGATTTTTGTACCAAAGTCCTGATGTTTCTTAAATCCCCATCCAAATATCCTACAACCTTCATTTATGCCTATAAGCAGTATCTTTTCATTTCCGTGCTATGTAGATACCCTCAACAGGGAGGCTACAGATAGGTTTCTTGAACTTACTCATGGAAAATACAAAAAGTTTTGCGGACACAGACTTGGAAAACCCATTAAAGGTTTTTTATTGATGAGCCCCATAGAGGAACATTGTTGGACGGATTCGTAATATCGAATAAGAACAGAGAATGGTATGCTCCCTGGACATATGAATTGTTCAGGAATTTTGAAAACAAGTATGGGTATAGTCTTGTTGAACGCTTGCCTGAGTTATTCCTTAAGGCTGAAGGAAAGTCAGTATCACAGATGATGTGGCACTATATGGAACTGTTGCAGAAAATGTTTCTCGATAATTTTATAAAACCGATTTATGAATAGTGCCGAAATAACAACCTTATATTAAGCAGCTGGTGATTGGCATGCCTTCTTTGGAATCAATGGTGTTGGGAAGTATGGAGGCACATGAGTAAAAGTTCACGGAAAAGGACGGTACTGACCGAATAATAGGCTGGTAGCCAAATAAAGCAGATATTACGGATTTGGTAAAAAAAGGATTTGACAGAAAATATGGATTCGGTAGAAAATAGGAGTTTAGTTCAACTGGAAGTGGTATTGACAAGACGGAATACATTCGGCCCGCTTCATTTACTTCCTGCGGTCCAGGCCAGCTATGGCCCGGAAAGTTTTATTTCGGAAGGTGATAATTATTCGAGAGATTATGCTTTGATTCCTTCCGGGCTTTTGAGTGAACCGGAGTTAATTATAATGGAGCAAGATAAGTAACCCTTGTTTTAAGAATTAAATAAACCGCGTTTTAAGAATGTTTTAGGAATACCATAAGAAAAACCGACGAGAGTTTTTTGATCACCATGGTAAAGATATAGTCGCTATTAGAAAAAGATGCTGCTGTTTTAAGATATAGTTAATATGCTATGAGAAATAAGTATGGTTACTTTTAAGAAACAGGGATAGCTTAAAAAGAAATAAGAATAGTTGCTATCAGATTAGGAAAGATACTATGAGAAATACGGATAGATGCTTAAAATTTAAGATATAAAGATAGTTGCTATAAGAAATAAGTTGCTGTTAATAATCAATATGTGTAAAATCCTGGACAACTTGGGGTCTTAGTGACAAGATAATTAATAATTAACAGAATAAATAGGATTGACAAGTCGCTCATTTCATTTTATAATATAATTCGTCACTTTGATTTTGTGGAGAGATGGTCGAGTTGGTTTAAGGCACCGGTCTTGAAAACCGGCGTAGGCGTGAGCCTACCGTGAGTTCGAATCTCACTCTCTCCGCCACTTACTTTATATATTAGAGATAATAATATAAAGTATTGAAAGCTAAAATAAGCTTTCAGATGAGATTGTACAATTATTAATATTAATTCTTATTTTGGAGAAGTACCCAAGCAGGCCGAAGGGGACGGTTTGCTAAACCGTTAGGGGTCGCAAGGCTCGCCCGGGTTCGAATCCCGGCTTCTCCGCCAAATATATCCAAAAACCCTGATTTTTATCAGGGTTTTTTGGCGTTTTGAGAACAAAAACCGAACAATATTTGAGTATAAAACTGCAGATATTGTTCGGTTTTTATATTTGAACAGAAAACAGATTTGTTAACAAAAGAGGATAAAACGTTTGAACTGATAAAAATCTGTATAGCCAGTTTACAGATTTCAGAAAAGAAGTAAATGAGAAGCTTGACCAAAAAGCTGATAAAAGTGATATTGCCAGAATTGAACATGAGCGTGGCTCCAAACTGGAAGCGGCGCTTGACGACTACAAACAGGCTTATAAAAAGTTGGAAACTGTCGGGAGCAAACTTGATGCTTTATCCGGTAAAGCTGGCCGGCACGATAAAAATTCAGGTTATTGATGGAGGACAAAAATAGTCTAATACGGCGGATTGAAATGCATAATTTATATCATATGAGCGGATAACTAAGTAATAGGTTTTTATCATCAAAAAAGGGGTGTATTAGTATGAAAGCATATGTGGATCAGGGTCTGTGCATAGGTTGTGGACTTTGTGAATCTCTTTGCCCTGAAGTATTTAGAATGGCAGACGACGGACTTGCCAAGGCTATTGAAGGAGACATACCTGAGTCTTCAGAGGACTGTGCAAAGGATGCTGAATCTCAATGTCCTACTGAAGCAATAAAGGTAGAAGAATAACTGTAAGCAATAATGTATTTATTGATAAACTTGCAAATTGTAATTTAAGCATTAAAAAAACATGGTGGAGAGTGTAAATAGTTTTGTGTAAACCTCCAAGGTGATATAAAATAATAATATCATACTGGAGGTTTTACTATGCCAAAAAAGAAACTACCCAATGGAACTCCTGGACCAGCTTATCACGGAGTATAATATCAAAGACACGGATGACATCAAGAACATGAAAAAGACTGTCCGTTCTGAGTACGGTAAAATCGAGCTTGATATACCACGAGATCGTAATGGTGAATTTGAACCTCAAATAGTGAAGAAAAACCAAACTGAGATCAAGGGTATTGAAGGTCAAATTGACAATGAGCCTTTGTCGGCATGTTAAAAGGCATCTGCCGGCACCACCCATTCTGAACAGGGGAGTAATCCTCTGCAGCATGGATGATGCCTGGCTGATAGCCTAATATGCCGCTTTACTCATTATCAAGAGGCTTTCGCGGCATAAATGCCTTTTCAGGATTTCGGAATTTAATCAGAATTTACAAATATGTATTGACTAATCCATGCATTAATACATAAATAAAAAAAGAGCTCATGATAATCTATGCTACAGCCAGTACAAATCTCTACGTACCTGCAAACAATCTCCCGACTGCTTACAAGCATTACAAAACCTGCACCAACCTTTACTCGACTATCAAGAGTACCTTAGAAACCTGCTGTAATCTTTCGACTACAACAGACCTCCAGTAGGTCAACAAATCTGCAATGGAACTGCCAAAACTATGGCAGGCATTTGCAGATAAAGTATCATACCTTCGAAACCCTTGATAATCTTAGCTCGAATCTTATACATCACTTTTGACCATATTGCAATGCTATATGCCTGAAGGTCCCACCAGAGGCAAATCAAGCAAAAGCACTACAATACAGCCATACGCAACATATAAGACTCTTCTCGCCGGGTAACACCAAGCCTAAGCGTCATTGACGGGACCTGGTATTAACCTTTGACCGAATATTACAGAGCCACACCGACCCTGCAATACTCTTGGCTCGACTATCATGAACCCCTTACGCTATTTATTCTGTCCGCTATCAAAAATTATATTCAGGAAAAGTTTAGTTTTATTTTTTTATATCTACAGTGAGAGAGTTATAAATAAGAACAGATGCCTCGCCACGGGTTAGTTCCTTATATTTGTCAAGTTCCACTCCCTTTGATATAGACAATTCCCGGCTTTTATTCAGAACGTTGTCAGGCCAATTGCCGGTTAGT
Organism: Clostridiaceae bacterium; assembly: GCA_012840085.1. Lineage (GTDB taxonomy): Bacteria > Bacillota > Clostridia > Acetivibrionales > DUMB01 > DUMB01. Next base: position 40,957 of record DUMB01000095.1, on the reverse strand, counting down.
GTTTTATGGTGGCCAAGTGCACGAATCAGTATGGCGTTTGCCTCTGCAAAGTTTACCGTAGCATCGGGTCTTACAGTGTTATCAGGATAACCATTTATAAGTTCACGTTTTAATGCAACTCTTAAAGTATTGTAAGCCCAGTGCTTCTTTTTTATATCTTTAAAAGGCAGTTCTATATTATCAACATTGGTATTGTTTTCAAAATCCATCATTCTGTTTACAAGAGCAACAAACTCACAACGTGTTATTCTGTCGTTAAGTTTAAGATTGCCTTTTTCATCTCCTTTCATAATTCCAAGACTTACAAGAGCAGAAGAACTGGTTTGTATAAGTTCCTGTGATACTTTCTGTGTTGCAGAGGCACTTACATTTGCGTTAATAAAAGAAAATGAAATTATAAGGCATACAATAACAATCAGTTTAAAAAAATGCAATTTTTTCATTTGTAAACACTCCCGTATTTTATTATGTAATTTAACTTCTATATTTTTTCTACACTTATATTATACATCTAAACGCACTATTGTAATGTTAAGAAAAGGTTACAGTAGAATGAATAAGAACCAATGAATGCGTATAATTCATGGATTTTATACTAATGATAATTTTGTATAACTTCGCTAGGAAGAATTAATAGCCGGGTTATTAAAACATTCAATTAAATATTTTGACATTAAGTCAAGAAGGAGGTTTTCAAATGGCCAAGACAGTTGTAGCAATTTTCAGAGACAGAGACAACGCGGAGAAGGCAGCAAGACAAATCAAAGAGCAGGGTTTTAGAACGGAAGATATATCTATAATTGCCAGACAGGAAGGTGAAGGCGATAAGGGAGTAACAGCCACAATGAAGGCTGGAGGACCTGTAAATGATAATATATCCGATGGAGTTATATCAGGCGGCATTCTCGGTGGTCTTGCTGGTCTTTTAATTGGTGCAGGCAGCATGGTAGTTCCAGGGTTAGGCATAGTAGCAGCGGCAGGACCTATTACCGGACTTCTGGCAGGAGCTGCAACAGGCGGAATAGTTGGAGGATTGGTAGACCTTGGAATACCTGAAAAAAGAGGACAGGCATATGAACATGACATCAGAGCAGGAAAGATTTTATTTAGCATGAAGGCAGAAGAGGATAAAATAGACAGTATAGCCTCAATACTCAGGAATAATGGGGCAGAAAGTGTAGACACTTACTAGAAACCAACAGACACCTACTGTCTAATAAATCCTGTTAAAGTTTAATTGCTTGCTCACATGAGTTTTTCAAACAAAAAGATGTTCTGCTAATTAAGACAATTAAAGCCCGGGTTTTTCCGGGCTTTAAGCATGCATGTTAATTTTCGGTACTATTGTTATCATCCGCAGGCTGATTATTTGTGTTATTCCCTATGCTATTTCCTGTGTTGCCCCCATCAGCAGGTTGGTTATCTGAGTTATTATTAATAGCCGGATTTTCCTCGCTGCCGCTTTCTGTATTATTATCTTTTTGTTCATTGGCCGGAGGATCAGCAGGAACCGGCACAGGTTTGGTTCCTTTAATTATTATTTCCTCAAGAGGATTATAAACACTGGTGCTTATTTTTGTTCTGCTTATTTCCTTTCCATCCTGTTTTACTATCTTATAAGTATTAATAATATATCCGTTTTTTCCGCTTTGCTGTACTCTTGTTGTACCTGCAGGCAAGGAAGGATCTTCGATAATTTTTTGAGTATGTTTGGTAACTTTTACTTCTTCTGTAAGCAGTTCAATTTTTCTGCCAGGCGTCTCATTTGTACCAATAACAGTAAAAATTAGATTGTTATTTTCATCAACTTTTGCCTGAAGCTTTATAGGCCATCTTGTTGAGTTCTTGAACTTAAAGTCAACTGAGCCGTAAGAAACAGTTGCATCCAGCCCGAGAGGTACGTATCCAACAGTAAGAGAATGGTTTCTGCGCTGAACTATCTCCAGATCTGAGCGGAGTACGGCATTATATAACGTTGATGATACCTGGCAAATACCACCGCCTACATCCTCTATGATTTTTCCTGAGGAATATGCGTTTGCACTTTTATATCCCCTGTCCGTTGTCCTTTTTCCAACTGTGTCGTTGAATGAGAAAACCTCTCCGGGAGCAAGTATCTTGCCGTTAATGGTAGAAGAAGCAAGTTTTATGTTATTCCCTCTGTTCCTGTTATTCTCGTCGGACATGGAAAAATGCGTGCTGGCTGTTGCAAGGACATCCCTGAAAATAAGTTTTTGTGCTTCTTCAAGAGTTATTGCAGGTGTCACGAAAGTGACTGGAAGCACCTTTTCAGTATTCTCAGAATTGTTAAGTTCGCTAACTATTGAAGCAAGCTTTGCCTTATCAATCTTTCTGCCCATTACATGAGGAATCATTACTACTTTATTGTTTTCAACAGTAGCTGAGGCATCTACGGCTTCAAGGCTTATTTGTTTATAAATGTCATCAACATCTATGTCTGCAGGCTTTGTTATTACTTCAGGTATTTCTATTGTTCCGCCTTTGAATGATTTTATAAGTTCTTCCACCTGGGCTATAACGGCCTGCTTATCTATACTTTTACCTTGACGTCCTGAACGAAGGATAACTCTTTTCTCTTCTATCAGGAGTTCAGCTTCCTTTACCGGTACAAAGATTTTGTCGTACAAGGACTGAACAATTGATTCAAGTTCTTCTTTATTGTACGAAGGTACTATTTCAATAGTTCTGCCGTTTTTGCCAACGTCATATATTTCCTTCAATCTATGAAATATGTTACCGACTCTTCCTATACTGAACGCTTTATCAATAGTTTCCGGTATATCATAGGAAACTCCTATATCTGAAAATTTGAACGTATGTGACAGATTTTCCGCCTTTAAAACTACTTCTATATTATCTGCCTTTTCTATATATTCTTTTTCTAATAGCTCTTTAAGACTGCTTTCTGTAAGACCGCCGACTGAAATATTATTTATGTATACCCCATTATATACACTGTCATTTTTCAGGATGGCATAAAGAAACTGCGATGCAATAGAAAGCATTAAAAGAATAAATACGAAGAGAGAAATAATAATTACAATATTTTTATTTCTTTGCCTCACTTGAGGTTGGGTTGCTTCAGATTTTGCCATTTGACCATTCATACAAAACACTCCATGCTGGTTTAAATTTTGCTGTAATTTGAGAGGCTGCGAATAAATACATCCCCCCGTAAAATACTATGATAATCAATTAAATAAAATAATAAATAAATATAACAAATATTTGTAAAAAATTTACATTACTAACTTATATTATACCATATATTAAAAATAAACACCAACATATTATAGACGGGAATAATATGTTTTTGTTCCCCCGTCACATTAAAAACATTAATAATATTATCACAAGTTTACCCTAAAAACGCAATATTTTCATCGAAGATAATATTAGTTTTATTTTACAGTTTGACAAAAACACATATGGACAGAGTTTATAAAGAAGTTTATGATTTATTTATTATAGCTAAGGAGGAAGCCCTATATGAACTATTTTGATCAAAAGGAATTTGAGAATATATGCAACCTTTTCCACACCACTCCAAGAGTTGAGGAAAAAACAATATATGCCGGCAGCAGTTTTTTTAATAAGATGAAAACGGCAGTTCAAGATGATAGACGAGGTGAGGTAGTTTTCTGTGTGATAAGACCAAACAGGAAGATTATTACCGTCAGATGCAGCGATTACCCTTCAGGCATATATAGGATACCTACTGGAGGAATAGGGTATAACGAAGATATAGTAGCAGCTGTTTATAGGGAGACAAAGGAAGAGCTGGGACTTGATGTTGAGGTATTGAAGTTCGCAGGTGTAATCAAAATAAGGTTTGAACACGACAAGGAGCATGTGATGTTTTACTCCTATATATTTATTCTTAAGGAGAGCGGCGGCAATATGCTGGTTGATGCAAGTGATGATGAGGTAAGTGAAGTAATGGAAGTGGATTTGGATGGCCTTGAAAGGATTTGTGATTCTCTTGCGGATATTCCTGGAATGTGGAATGATTGGGGAAAATTCAGGCATGTAACTACAAATGCTGTGTATAACTATCTTAAAGAAAATAGTAAAAAATTATAAAATAGAATATTATTTTTTAAAATTCATAAATATGTATATATTAGGTAATTTTTGCTTATACTTATTTATAAATTAATCTGAACCGTTGCATTACAAAGATGGAAATATTCTGTTTCTAAAATGCAGCGTACAGGTTAAATTAAGGTTAAGGAGTAATCATCATGTATCCAAATCCTCAAAAAAATTACGAATTGAAGACCAAAAGAAACCGGTTTATTCACGAGATGCTCAAGTTGATTCCGATAAGAGGATACGCAAACACAAGTATTGAACAGCAGGAAAATGAAATAAAAGAACTATTGGATAGCATAAGAAGTGCTCGGGATGAATGGATGAGGGCAAATAACAACTTCGAATATGCAGATGAGCAGGGACTTATCGATTACTACATATATGTCATAAAAGCCTGCGAGACTAAGTATGAGCACTACTTAAAAAAAGCGAAAGAAAAAGGGCTGAAGGTTGATACAATTGAAAACGGAATAGCGGCAGCAAATGGCAACTGACAAAGGGGTACTGCATCATAATTTATATCAGCAACTCTTAAAATAGGTATAGCCTCGTATAGGGGCTATATCTATTTTTTATTTTTCATTTTTTTATATAAATGAATGCATATATAAATGAAAGCGGATATCAGTGAAAAGTACAAATAAATGTACAAAAGCAAAAATATTGCAGATACTATAGCAGACAGAGATACGTACAATGCCTGCAAATAACTAATATGCATGAATTCTAATTGAATAGATATAATTTTTAGATATAATTTTACTTCCAATACAGATATTTTTACTTGTAAACCATTCGGAAAATACTGTATAATTTTGCTATTGCAATCTATATTGCCAGTATTTTGGCAACCAGCATAGTTTGCTGTAGTATCATGTCAAAATCATTGCAAAGCGACAAACTAAAAATACCGTAATAATTTTGATATATATCCGGCACTTCCTGCTACAGTATTCAAATCACCTGGCATGACATATTTTCTGGTACAGTAGACTATTTTATGCAAATTATTGTCCCGTTTGTAAATGCTGTTTCCAAATAGCTGGCACGTCATTAGAGCGGCATTACTTAGCGTATCATGCAGGTATTGCACTGTATTATGTATTCTGCATATATACAGTATGGTATAACAGGCAGATATGATAAGATATGCGGCTTTCAAAAAATACTGTAAGAGGGAGAGGTTAAAATGAAGGCAAGAAAAGTGATACGCTTCCTGCTAATAGTTGCTGTATTGCTGAGCATTGCTGTTCCAGTGACGGCGGCAAGTCCTGAGGAATTTACAGATATTCCGGACAACTGGTCAAAGACAGCAATTATTGAAGCTATCTCAAATGGCTTGCTTAATGGTTCAAACGGTAAAATTATGCCTGATGCAAGCTTGAGACGCTGTGAAATGGCAGCAATTATAAACCGTGCATTCGGCGCGACACAAAAAGGAGACATCTCAAAATTTATTGACATCAAAAGTGACAAATGGTATGCCGAGGATATGGCAAAGGCTGTAAAAATGGGTACATTCAGCGGAAGCGGCAATCAGATGCGCCCTGAAGATTTTATTACCCGCCAGGAAGCTTTTGCTGTGCTTGCACGGGCATTTAAGCTTAAAACAACCGATTATTCTGTTTTAGATAAATTCAATGATAAGGATAAAATAAGTGAATGGGCAAAACCGGAGGTTGCAGCAGTAGTTGCAGCCGGATATGTAAAAGGAAGCAACGGCAGTTTGAACCCGACGGAAAGAATAACCCGTGCAGAGTTTGCACAGGTAATGTACAACATGGTAAAGACATATATAAAAGAAGCAGGTACATATACAACCGTTAAAGAAGGTAATGTAATGATCAATGTACCCGGCGTTACCTTGAAAGGGGTTACTGTTAAAGGCGATCTGATTATAGGAGACGGAGTAGGCAAAGAAAATGTTACCCTTGACAATGTCAAAGTTGAAGGCCGTGTAGTGGTACGTGGAGGAGGAAGCAACTCAGTTCATGTTATAAACGGCTCTGAGATAGATGGTGTAGTGATTATTGACAACGTCAATAATGAAGTGCGTATTGTAACAGACAGCGGTACGACCATTAAAAAGATAGAAGCGGGTTCAAAGACGATACTTGAAGGAAACTTCGGTGAAGTAAGAGTAATCGGAAGCACTTCCGGCAGTACCGGCGTTAACTCGGGCATTGAGATCAGGGGAAATGTCAGGAATCTGTCTGTTGATTCGAATAGCAGAATAACATTAACCAGTGGAACTGTTTCCAGTGTGACAGTTGGAGAACAAGGAGCAGGTTCAGAGATAATTGTGTCTGGAGCAAAAGTAACTCAACTGGAAACCCTGAGCATGGCAAAAGTTACTGTAAAGAAAGGTACGATTGATAATGTGACGGTAGGAAAGGCTGCACAGGATACTACTTTAGACGTTGCCAAAGGTGCAGAGGTGGGCAAAGTTACCGCCAATGCAAAGGCTGTTATAAGCGGAAGCGGTACAGTGACTGCTGTTGAAGCCAATGCCGACGATATTCGCGTTGATACAAAAGGAACAAAGCTTACAGTAAAGAAAGGTGTAAAAGGTGTAATTGCAAACGGTGAAGAGGTTGAGGGAGGAACTACTATAACCACAGGAGAAACTGAAGAACAGCCGGCTCCGGTTTTCTTCCCCGGAGGTGATTTTCCGGGAGGAGGTTTCCCTGGAGGTGGCAACGACATACCGGGAGGCAACGACGATACACCGGAAGACAAGGAAAGGAAAGTATCAGGTACCGTATCATTACCAGACGGTGATGTAGCACCGGCAGGAGGGATTGATGTTTATATTCGTGCAAGGAATGACAACGGTACAACTGACTTTGATGATGATCTCTATTTTCACACTTATGCAAAAATACCGGAAGGGCAATCTTCAGCGGAATATTCAATAATCCTGCCAACAAATACTGCATATACCGTCTATACCATACAATACAGTGTGGATTCAGGTTCAGGGTACTTGCGGTTTGGATATTATAGTGCAGAGGGAACAACATACAGAAGTAACCTGGCCACTTTCCTGAATATTGGTAACGGCGGCATAGAAGGAATTGACCTTGAACTTATACCTGCAAATCTCATTTTCGGAACCATATCGTTACCCGATGGTGAAATAGCACCTGAAGGAGGAATTTCAGGTTTAATTGATGCAGAATGTGACAATGGAACATCTGATGATACTGATGATGATTATATCTTTAATGAATTCTTTCACATACCTCAGGGTGAGAGTTCGGTAGATTATATACTGCCGGTAATAGCTAACCCTGCCGGAACCGGTTATGTCGTAAGTTATTTTGTGTTCGAAGATGAATATGAAATGATAGGATATTACAGTGTGGGCGGTACAGTGTCAGATTATAATTCGGCTACTCTTGTGGATGTAAGCAGTGGAGATGCAGAAGGAATTGACCTCGAGCTCATATCTGGAAAAAACAACATTATATCAGGAACTGTATCATTGCCTGATGGAGATACTGCACCGGCAGGGGGAGTGAGGGTCCATGTCATGGCAAGAAATGTATTAACCAACAGTTATTTTATAAGTAGTGTAACAATACCTGAAGGAGAGAATTCAGTAGGGTATTCAATTAGGATTCCGGTAAATGTTGAAGGTACTGATTATGTCGTACTATATGAATTTTTGCTTTCAGATGAAGACTACGGCTATGGAAAACGTGGGTATTATAGCAAGGAAGGAACAAGAGTAAGTTATAGTTCAGCTGATTATATTAACGTAAGCAATGGGAATGTAGAAGAAATTGATCTTGAAATCCTGCATGCAAACATTATATCTGGAACTATATCACTGCCTGAAGGTGAATTTGCACCGGAGGGAGGTATTAAAGTAAGTATATCTGCGCTAAATTATTATAGTGGCTATTCTCAATTACCTATCTCCACTACTGTCACTATAACTGAGGGAGAAAGTTCAGTAAATTATTCACTGGCAGTTCCGGTAGACGCCATAGGCAACATAAGCAATATATATATGATCGAATATTCTGTATATTCTGAACCATACAAAATAGACCAAGTATATTATAGTATAGATGGAGCAACGTCACTTTTTGATATAAGCAGAGGAGATGTAGAAGGAATTAACATCGAGCTCTTACCCACAAATATTATTTCCGGAACCATATCATTGCCTGACGGATATACGGCACCGGCAGGGGGAATTGGAGTCAGCATTTATGCAGGGAACTACAGAACACAGGTAACTATACCTGAAGGACAGAATTCAGTAGAGTATTCACTGCCTGTTGCTTCCAATAATGCCGGATCCGGTTATACTGTAAGATATTACATTAGCCCGGAATATGGTTATGTTCAGATTGGTTATTATAGCACGGAAGGAACAGTACTGAAAAGTGCGGATGGAACTATTGTTGATGTAAGTAGCGGGACTACAGAGGGAATTAACCTTGAGCTTATACCCGGAAATACAATATCCGGAACTGTGTTCTTCCCTGAAAACTTTACCGCACCTGCTGATGGAATCACTGTTATTATTGAGGCAAAAACAGATAACGGAACACCATATGACTACAGTGACGATTATTATATTAACATAAATAAAACAATTCCAAAAGGAAAGAAATCAGTGCAGTATTCATTGGTTGTTCCAGCCAACATTGCCGGGGCCGGTTATATTGTAAATTGCAGTATAATTACTAATTACTGGAAAGAATGTGGATACTACAGTGATACAGGAACAGTACCGGATAGGGATTCAGCTACTCCTGTGGATGTAAGCAATGGTGATGCAGAAGGAATTGATATTGAAATCTTGCTTGAAGCCATTTGTAAAGATATTGACATTCATATATCACTGCCTTACGGCGACGTTGCACCGGAGGGAGGAATTGATGTTACAATTTTTGCAGTAAATAATAACGGTACACCTGACGACGACAGCGACGATTTTAGTTTCAATACCGAAGTGAAAATTTTTGAGGGTACGAGCGATGCTTATTGTACATTATTCATGCCTGCGTATATTTTAAGTTCCAAATATGTTTTCCACTATGAAATAGATTCCGGTAAAGGTTATTTACAGAAAGGTTATTATAGTATCACAGGCACAATTGACAGCTATGACCTGGCAACTCCTGTGGATGTAAACACTATATCAGATCTGCATATAGACCTTGATATAATATATGATACTGCTATAACCGGTACTGTCACATTGCCTGATGGTGATATTGCACCGGCAGGGGGGATTAGAGTCGGTATTTCAGCATTTAATAATAGAGAAGGACTTATTTCCCTTTATCAAGCAAATACAATTATACCTGAAGGGAAAAATTCAGCCAGGTATTACTTACCTGTTCCCCCCACAAACGATGCAAATTTCAGTTATCAGGTATTTTATTTTGTAGATACAGAATTCGGTTATGTACAGCAAGGGTATTATAGTAATGATGGAACGACACCTTATAGTAATTCACATACTCCTGTAAATGTAAGCAGTGGAAGTAAAAAGGAAATTAATTTTGAATTACTGCCTGCGCATGTAATTTCAGGGACAATATCATTACCTGGCAATGACACAGCGCTTTCTGGGGGAATTCATGTTGTTGTTTCAGCAAGCCATGATAACGGTACCCCTGATGATTATTCTGATGACCGATTTTACTATACAGTTGTAGAAATACCATACGGTAAAAATTCAATCAATTATTCACTGCCTATATATATAAATGATACTGATATAAGCTATATTGTAGGATATGAAATAGTTAGAAATTATGATTATACACGATTTGGCTACTACAGTGATTCAGGAACAACACCAGACAGAGATTCAGCAACTCCTGTGGACGTAAGCAACGGAGACGTGGAAGGAATTGACTTTGAATTGATACCTGAAGATACACAAGTAAGAAATACTTCCGGAATTGTATCACTGCCTGAGAGTGATGTTCCTGCGACAGGCGGGATTGAGGGCTATTCCGGTATATTTAGTGAAGAAAGCATGCCGAAGGACAAAAGTTATAACTTATATTACGATACCATCGAAAAATCCCAATAGATAATACAATTTCATTTGAGTTTCAGGCCTGTGCGATTTTCATGTTGCACAGGCTGTTTTTTTATGATCATTTTGGCTATTATGGGCATATTGCAGTCAAAGGCTGTCAGGTTTTCATTGACTGTCTTACTGTCATGGCAGTTTATGCAATATGCTTTAAAACATCCTGGATTAATTTATATCTGTAAAGGCCGGACAACAAGTTGATTAAAAAAGTTATTGAAATAGTAATAATTTTTTTGGACGCGCATATATACATTATATAGAAGATGGAAAGGCAAGTACAACCTAAGCAGGCGCATCAAACAAATCAACCTTGCGCAAATGCATTGGCATTCGGATTACAAGCGGAGCAGACTTATGGTAATTCCTTACGGAACGATATTTGCATATTTTATAGGAATAATATTACTTTATTCATTGGGGAGATTGCTGTTGACGCCGTTGAAGTTTATTTTAAAATTGATATATAATGCGATTGTTGGAGGCATAGTGATTCTTGTTATTAATCTTATAGGAAGATTAATAGGATTTACTATTGCTCTTAATTTTGTATCTGCATTGATAGTAGGAACCCTTGGTGTTCCGGGCCTGGGACTTATTGTTGCTCTGAAATTCATGTTCAAGGCCCTCTGATAACTATTATTGTCAAAGGAACCGCTAATCCAGCAGGCATATCTTTTTTCATAAGTGAATCTGTTTTTTCATAATCGAATCTGTCCGTTATATGCAAATCAATTCAATGTAGATAAATAAATTTACTGTAGATAAATCAATTCGCTATAGGTAAATCAAATCCTTATTGGCAAATCAATGCTCTAAAGGTAAATCGTCTATATAGGCAAATCAGCTTAATGCCAGGTAAATCATTTAAATGTGTCATGCCAAAAGCGGTCATTTTAATGCATATTTATGTAAAAGGCGTTATTTTAAATCATGTTCTTGATAAAAGGACTGCTTTTAATTGTATGTTTTTTTAATACATGTTTATGCTAAAGGCATGTTAATATTAATGTCAATACTAATGTGGATAATTCAACTGAATAGTTATATGTAATGTGGATAAGTTTTTTTGAAATTGTAAATAGAATTTGGAAGAGTAAAATGTATTTCAAATACAATTTATTTAAGCAAAATAAGACAGAGCTGTGTCGGAATATTATCTGTTTGTCAGATTTTTAACAACTTTTGAATTTGAATATTGTTAATACATTTTGTATACAAAAAACATATTTCGTCTGTAACATCGCCTATTTTATTGACTTTTAGGCAAATTGACTTGACAAAAAATAAACAAAGAAGTATACTTTAATTTGAATAAAAATAAGTTAAATACCCGATTTTTTATCCCAAAGGAGATATACATATGTCCAAAGAATGCTTAGGGGGTATGAGGCGTTCTGAGGTTTTTCACCAGTATTTCCTTTGCAGTTAGATGATTGAAGTATCAATTATAGACTGTAGATACAGTCGGGAAATTTCCAACATTAACTTCCATGTTGCATCTTTCGGGAATGAATCCTGTAAGGCTGCGACAGAAGAGTTAATGATACTTTATATACTCTACAAGGTTATACAACAATATGCTATTTGATAATTTTCTTGTTTTTAATTTTAGAAAAAGGGGCGAAATTTATGAGTAAGGTTATGAAGACAATGGATGGAAACACCGCTGCGGCTCATGTGGCTTATGCCTTTACAGATGTAGCGGCAATTTTCCCTATCACACCATCCTCTCCAATGGCAGAACATGTCGATGAATGGGCGGCACATGGAAGAAAGAATATATTCGGCCAGGAAGTAAGAGTTGTTGAAATGCAGTCTGAAGGAGGGGCAGCAGGTGCTGTACACGGCGCTCTGACTACAGGAGCTTTGACCACAACTTTTACAGCATCCCAGGGATTGCTGCTTATGATACCCAATATGTACAAGATTGCCGGAGAACTTCTGCCGGGCGTATTCCATGTAAGTGCCCGTGCGGTGGCATCACATGCGCTTTCAATTTTCGGTGATCACTCTGACGTTATGGCATGCCGTCAGACAGGATTTGCTATGCTTGCTTCGTCAAATGTCCAGGAAGTAATGGATATTGGCGGAATCGCACATCTTAGTGCAATAAAGGGAAGAGTACCATTCTTGCATTTCTTTGACGGTTTCAGGACTTCCCATGAGGTACAGAAAATTGAAGTTATAGATTATGAAGATTTTGCGAAGCTGGTTGATTTTGACGCAGTAAGGGAATTCAGAAAAAGATCACTTAACCCTGAGCGTCCGGCTCTGAGGGGAACTGCTCAGAACCCGGATATATTCTTCCAGGCAAGAGAATCTTCCAATAAATTCTATGAAGCAATACCTGAAGTAGTTGAATACTACATGAATGAAATCAGCAAATTAACCGGCAGAAATTACGGCCTGTTCAATTACTATGGTGCTCCTGATGCAGACAGGGTTATAATTGCAATGGGTTCTGTATGCGATACAATTGAAGAAACCATAGATTATCTGATGGCCAGGGGCGAAAAAGTTGGTGTTGTTAAGGTTCACCTTTACAGGCCTTTCTCAATAAAGCATTTCCTTGCTGCTATGCCTGCAACTGTAAAGAAAATTGCAGTGCTTGACAGGACAAAAGAACCTGGTTCTATTGGAGAACCTTTATACCAGGATGTTTGCACAGCTTATTATGATAAGACTGATAAGCCTGTTATCGTTGGCGGACGTTATGGCCTTGGTTCAAAGGATACAACTCCTGCTCAGATAATGGCTGTATATGAAAACCTTAAAGCTGATGAACCAAAGAACCACTTCACTATCGGAATTGTTGACGATGTGACATATACATCCCTTGAAGTAGGACCTGAAGTGGATACCACTCCTGAAGGAACAATAAGCTGCAAGTTCTGGGGTCTTGGTTCAGACGGAACTGTTGGTGCGAACAAGAATGCCATCAAAATTATCGGCGACCACACAGATATGTATGCTCAGGCTTATTTCTCATATGACTCAAAGAAATCAGGCGGTATAACTGTTTCTCACCTGAGATTTGGTAAAAAGCCTATTAGATCTACTTATTTGATAAAGAAAGCTGACTTTGTAGCTTGCCACAATTCTTCCTATGTAGATAAATACGACATGCTGTCAGACCTTAAGGACAACGGAGTATTCCTGCTGAACTGCGGATGGTCTGAAAAAGAGTTGGAAGAACATCTTCCTGCAAGCATGAAGAGGACTATTGCACAGCGTAATATTAATTTGTATACAATTGACGCAGCAAATATTGCAAGAGAAATAGGCCTCGGCGGAAGAATAAACATGGTTATGCAGGCTGCATTCTTTAAGCTTGCGAACATTATTCCTATTGATGATGCAGTAAAATACATGAAGCAAGCAATTGTTGACACCTATGGCAGAAAAGGTGAAAAGGTTGTTAACATGAACTGCCTTGCTGTAGATAAGGGTATTGAAATGATCAAGAAGATAGAAATACCCGCTTCCTGGGCAGATGCAGTTGATGAAGAGAAACCTGCTGCCAATGTACCTGAATTTATTGAAAAGATACTCGAGCCTGTTAACAAACAGGAAGGCGATAAGCTGCCGGTAAGTGCTTTTGTTGGCATGGAAGACGGTACATTCCCGCTTGGTACTTCCAAATATGAAAAGAGGGGTATTGCATTTGAAGTGCCTGAATGGCAGATGGACAAATGTATACAGTGTAACCAGTGTTCATATGTATGCCCGCATGCTGCAATAAGACCATTCCTTCTCAATCAGGAAGAAGTTGAGAACGCTCCTGAAGGATTTACATCCAAGAAGGCAATAGGTAAAGGTTTTGAAAACTATAACTTCAGAATACAGGTATCTGTACTTGACTGTACAGGATGTGGCAGCTGCGCTAACGTTTGTCCTTCAAAGGAAAAAGCCCTCATTATGAAGCCTATAGAAACACAAACAGAGCAGATAGACCTTTGGGAGCATGCATTAAAGCTTTCCCACAAGGATAATCCAGGAAATATAGCAACAGTTAAAGGCAGCCAGTTTGAACAGCCGTTGCTTGAGTTCTCAGGCGCATGTGCAGGTTGTGGAGAAACTCCGTATGCTAAGCTTGTAACACAGCTCTTCGGCGACAGAATGTTGATTGCCAATGCAACCGGTTGTTCATCAATTTGGGCAGGCAGTGCTCCATCAGTACCTTATACTGTCAATAAAGACGGTCATGGACCTGTATGGGCAAACTCACTGTTCGAGGATAATGCTGAATTCGGATATGGTATGCACCTCGGAGTCAGCCAATTAAGAAATAAACTGGCTGATCTCTGCAGAGAAGCTGTACAGCTTGATATACCTGATGAAATTAAGGCTGCTTTAAATAATTGGCTTGATAATATGTACAATGCAAATGGTTCCAAAGAAGCTGCTCGCACTTTGATTCCTCTGCTGCAGAACTACAATGGAACTGATGAAAAGGCTAAGAAACTTTTCGCTGAAATACTGGACAACAAAGAATTCCTCGTTAAGAAGTCCCAGTGGATATTCGGCGGAGACGGATGGGCTTATGATATAGGTTACGGCGGATTAGACCACGTACTTGCATCAGGAGAAGATGTTAACGTACTCGTATTTGACACAGAAGTATATTCCAATACCGGCGGTCAGTCTTCAAAGGCTACTCCTACAGGTGCTGTTGCTCAGTTTGCAGCATCAGGTAAAGCGACAAAGAAGAAGGATCTTGGTTTGATGGCTATATCCTATGGCTATGTATACGTAGCACAAGTTGCAATGGGCGCAAACCAGAACCAGTTCCTTAAAGCACTGATTGAAGCAGAGAGCTATCCGGGACCATCTCTCATAATTGCTTATGCACCATGTATAAACCATGGTATTAAGTTTGGAATGGGCTGCAGTCAGGAGCAAGAAAAGAGAGCTGTTGAAGCAGGTTACTGGCACCTGTACAGGTATAATCCTCTGCTCAAGCTGGAAGGCAAGAAGGCATTTATACTGGATTCAAAAGAACCTGTTGCTTCGTTTAGGGATTATATAATGACCGAAGTAAGGTACTCATCTCTGACCAGGACATTCCCTGAAAGGGCTGAGGAGCTCTTTGAAGCAGCTGAAAAGAACGCTAAGGAAAGATATGAAATGTACAAGAAGCTGGCAGAAATACTCTAATATAAGTTATTGCTATAAGTGTTTGCAGATGCGAATGCCAGCAAAATATATAAGTAAAGTGTAAAAAAATTGCAATAAACAATAGTCTTAACAGTGCCGGTAAGGTGGATTCCTGCCGGCACTTATTTTTGGCTCAGTGTCAATATTGGCTCTGTGTTAGTATTTAGGCTATGTGTCAATAGTTGGGGCAGGCCTAAGTGGAATGAAATATCAACATGTTTTTCCAGCGGGTGGTCTTCTGATTGCCCTCTTTTTTTTTGCACGCAGCGGTGCGCAATTTGGCGATAAAAGTCTGCTGTGATAGCCCGCAGTCACCAGCCATTAACTAAAGACAAGGGCGTCCGGATCCAATGGTTAAAGACAAGGATGTTCATATCCAACTGATAGAAAGAAGATTTTATGGGCATAATTTATAATATGGAAAAGGCGAAAAGTAGAGAAACGTCCCTATTAACTAGTTGCGTAACAAGACAAAAAGTAGAGAAACGTCCCTATTAACTGGTTGTGCAAAAGACGAAAAAGAGAGAAACGTCCCTATTAACTGGTTGCGTAACAAGACAAAAAGTAGAGAAACGTCCCTATTGACTGGTTGTGTAAAAGGCGAAAAAGAGAGAAACGTCCCTCTTGGCGGACAACTGTCTCAATGATTGCCGCCTGGACCATTGGCTGACTTCAGGAGAAAGCGTATGAAAAAAATAAGTCTGAAATCTGAAAAATTTCTGCTGTGGGCAATTATACTTGCATCTTTAATGATAAGGATTATTTTAATTTTTATATATGGCAACAATTTGCATCTCGGAAGCGATGACCTCAATTATGTGAAGAGCGCTGTTGCACTTCTGAAAAGCGGAGTATTTACTTTTCATAATTACAATGAACCAACAGTGTTTGTTATGCCTTTGTATCCATTTTTCCTTGCAGCAGTTTTTAAAATCTTCGGTTACGGATTTATAGGTATGCAGGCTGTACGCATCATTCAGGCGGTATTTAGTTGCATCACAATATATTTTGTATTCCGCATATCAAAAAAACTGTTTAATCAAAAAACAGGGCTTATTGCAGCACTACTAACATCTTTTTATCCGCCCAATATAGTAACTCCGGGATACATTCTCACAGAAACACTTTTTACAATGCTTTTATACATACTTCTATATTATTCTCTGGAATATACCCAAAACCCGTCTATTCCGGGATTTATGTTCCTGGGTGTCATATGGGTTGCAGCCACTCTTTGCAGGCCAACAGTAGCTTTGTATCCTGTTCTGTTATTCTTTTACATGCTTATTCGTTTCAGGACAAAAGCAAAAGATATAATTGTGCCGGGTCTTGCTATGGCCATTCCTTTCATTCTGATAATCACCCCATGGTGGGTGAGAAATTATAGAGAGTACAACGAATTTATTCTGCTGGCTGCCTCAAGTGGCAATCCAATGCTCCAGGGAACCTATGTAGGCTATAAGCCAACCCCCGAAAATATTGTCTATTATAAGCTTGGAGATAATGCTTTTGAAACGAACAAGACAGAAGTAAAAGTGGCTAAAGAACGTATAATCAATGAATTTAAAAAGGACTTCTGGGGATATCTTAAGTGGTTCACCCTGGGTAAAACAAAGCATTTCTGGGGATCAACGTTCTACTGGAAACCCTATTTAGGAATAAGCACTGAATTTGCAATTGCTTATCACTACTTTCTGCTGCTTGGCTTTATAGGAATCATTGCTCTTCTGTTTAAAGACTTTGCAACGTATATATTGCCTATATCATTAGTTTTATATTTTAATGCGGTACATTGTCTGTATATGGCCTTTGACAGATATGCTTATCCTTTGATGCAGGTACTGTCAATGTTTTGTGCATATGTGATTTTAAAAGGCATAAGTACTATAAAGCATTATATAATCTCCCGAGGCATATAATTAATTGATATCGCAGAATGAAAAA
Source organism: Clostridiaceae bacterium (assembly GCA_012840085.1). Taxonomy (GTDB): domain Bacteria; phylum Bacillota; class Clostridia; order Acetivibrionales; family DUMB01; genus DUMB01. Next base: position 23,667 of record DUMB01000095.1, on the reverse strand, counting down.
CACCGCTGTGTGCTTGTCCGGAGGTTATATATGCACGATATTAATTATGAAATTGCGGACCAATTTGATTTTCAGATTAAAGCCATAGTTCCGTATAAGGATTTTTATATAGTAAATACTTCAAAAGGCAAAAAAGCTCTGAAAAAATGTACGTTATCACCGGGCAGGATACTCTTTGTTCATGGTGCAAAAGAGCATCTGTATAATAATAATTTCAGAAATATTGACAGATTTATTTGTACGGCAGATGGCAGGCCATATATTTATATCGGTGATGAAATATACACTGTGACCGATTTCATTGAAGGAAGAGAATGTGATTTTAACAACAGAGATGATATTGTAAGAGCATCAAGGCTGCTTGCCTCACTTCATAAAGCTTCCAGGGGCTACAAACCGCCATACGGCTGTATAATTCAGGATGACCTTGGAAAACTGCCGTTCTACTTTGAAAAGAGATTAGGGGAACTGAGAAGATTAAAAAAGGTTGCAGGCAAAAGAAAAAGTGAATTCGATTATTTGTACATAAATCATGTAGATCATTTTATAAGGGAGGGTGAAGACGCAATAAAACTACTTCACCAATCTAACTATAATGCGCTGGTGGATAAAGCTCGAAAGGAAGGAATTTTTTGTCACCATGACTTTTCCTACCATAACATTATTTGCGATGAAAATAAGGCATTTGTCACGAATTTTAACTATTGTTGCTTTGAACTTAAGTTATATGACATTGCCAACCTCTTAAGGCGTAAGATGAGAAAATGCAATTGGGACCTGAAAGAGGCAGGGATTATGATTGATGAGTACATGTCCGTTGAAAATATAAGTAAAGACGAGTTTTTAATACTGCGGATTATGCTAAAATTTCCACAAAAGTTTTGGAGGCTTGCAAACAGGTATTACAACAGCAGGCGGAGTTGGGCGGAAAGAATCTACACTTTGAAACTGCAGGAGGTTATAGATGAAATTGACTATTTGGAACCGTTTCTGAGAAAATTTGAATATCTTTTCTGATTTTACACCTTTATTCACATAATAAGTTGATAACTCATATTATGTAATATAAATATAGGGTAAAGGTGGTTATATGAGTAGGGTAAAGGTCGGTGACATTGTAGCAAGAAAGTCTTATGGATGCGACGTATTTTTTAAAGTAGCAGACATAAGAAACAATGGAAAAGAAGACATAGTGACACTCAAAGGAATAAGTTATCGAATAGAAGCCGACGCTCCGGCATCAGATCTGGAAATACAATCAGAGCAAAAGGTATCTGATTATAGAAATAAACTCAACAGACAAGTCGAAAAAGTGATTCGAAGCAATTATCCATTAAGGCATAGGAACTTCTCAAAAAAAGCATTTTATAGGGATACTCCAAAAGATGACTACCCTGTCTTTTCAAGACCGGGAAAAATACTACACATAGATGGCGACGAAGAATATCTCGAGACTTGCCTTTCAGAATATAAAAAGTTGGGTATGGATGCTGTTGGCAAGTATGTACCTGAGAAACAGCAGCCTGCTGTTGTATATAAGCTCCTGGAGGAATACAAACCGGATATACTTGTACTTACAGGACATGATGGCGTAATAAAGGGAGATAAAAGTTATCTGAATGTCACGAATTATAGAAATTCCAGATACTTTATTGAAGCGGTAAAGGAAGCAAGAAAATTTGAAAATGACATGGATAGTCTGATAATTTTTGCAGGAGCATGTCAATCCATGTACAGTGAAATAATAAGAGCAGGAGCAAATTTTGCAAGTTCACCAAAGAGAGTGCTTATACATGCTCTTGATCCGGTACTTGTATGCAAGAAGATTTCACTTACAAGCGTCGACCAAATAATCTCTCCTCAGGAAGTTGCTGCCGGGACAATAACTGGACCTGAAGGAATAGGAGGACTTCAAACGAGAGGGAAATACAGGGATGGATTCCCTGAAGATGGTTATAAAAGTTGATATTTATTAACATTTTTGATGATAATTTTGCCTTTTTTTAAAAAATACTTGACATAATTATTTTGTTGCTGTTATAATATATAATCCTTTGACATTTGGAGCGCCCTATGATATAATATTGACAAACAGAAGATGAGGTGATTAAATGATCGAAAAGGGCGACCTGTTCCAGATAAAGAAGGATATTGAAAATTTTGTGGGTGAGAAGGTTCAGCTAAAAGCCAATAAAGGAAGAAAAAAGTCGTTTATTAGAGAAGGCATACTTGAAAATACGTATCCCAGCATCTTTATCGTAAAATTTGAAAATGAATACGATACTACAAGGAGAGTTTCATATAGCTATACAGATATATTAACTAAAGCGGTAGAAATTGTAGTTTGTAGGGATAATAAAAGAATTGAAGTTGGCTGATGCTAGACGGGTCAAATATGGAATAGAAATCAAAACGACAAAAAAGGCCGGAAGTAAAAATCCGGTCTTTTTGTTTTATTTTTTTCTAAAATGTTTTTATCCTTATATTTAACGCGGAAAGAATAAACATACTTTTATCTAATCAGTAATAATTTTATATCCTTGTCAATATATATTACTATATGGATAAACTTCTTGACTTTGAGCCTAATGCCGTAGGTAAAAGTCTACGGGAACTTTATTTGATAAATTAGGGGGAGGAAAGTATATGTCTCTTGAGCTTGTTAAGGAAAGTATAAGGGTCAATCAAATCGTAGGAGAAGCCAGTACACAAGCAGTTATTGAAAGCGATATTATTGTACCGGACACAAAACCTGATGTTGCACGAATCTTACTGCTTGATGGGGACGTTCATGTTAATAGATTGGAAACTGTACAGGATAAAGTAATAGTTGAAGGAGTAGTTCGCTATAACATTATTTATGTATCGGATGAGGATGAAGCTTCCATAAAGAGCATCAATACTGCGGTTAATTTTTCAGAGGAGCTTAATATTGCAGGTACAAGGCAGGACATGAACTGCAAGGTAAAATGTGATGTGGAGCACGTACAGTATGAAATACTGAATAGCAGAAAAATAAGCACAAAAGCCGTAATCAGGCTGAACGGAAGGGTTATGAATGAGATCGAAAAGCAAATAGTGAATGATCTGACAGGAGTAAACAATATTCAGATTTTGAGGAAGAAATTCAATGTAAACTGCTATTTGGGCAGAGGAGACAGTGTAACGTCAATCACTGAAAAAATGGAGGTTCCTTCAGGCAAGCCGGCAATAAGAGAGGTACTGAGAACCGATGTTAAAATTGGCAACAGGCAATACAAGATAACTGAAAACAAGATAGTAGCGGAAGGCGAAATTAATGTTTCCACACTTTACATAGGTGATGACGAAAGAGGAAGCATACAATCCATGGAACATGGCATTCCTTTCACCCAGTTTGTGGATTTGCCCGGCATTAATGAGGATGGAAGGGTTGAACTGGATTTCGATATTATAGATGCATCCTTTGAACCTGAAGAAGACAGTGATGGTGAATTAAGACTGCTTAAAGGTGAAATAGAACTGAAAATTTGTGCAGATGGCTACTGCAAACGGGATGTGGGATCTATCGAAGATGCCTACAGTCCCAGAAGTAAAATTGACATAGAGAAACAGCCTTTCAAAGTGGAGGAACTTGTAGGTGAGAGCAGAAGCCAGGCAATACTGAAAGACAGTCTGGTACTGGATGATGAAAGCCCGGATATAAGCCAGGTCTTTAATGTGATTGCAAGACCTGTTATCTCAGAATACAAGGTAATGGACAATAAGGTTGTTGTAGAGGGTGTTGTAAAGAATAATGTCCTGTATCTGGCGGATAATGATGAGAATCCTGTATTCAGTTATGAGCAGGAAATACCTTTCAGACATACGGTTGATCTGGATGGAATAACCCCTGATATGAGCTGTGATATCTCGCTGGATGTAGAACACTGCAATTACAGCATGATATCAGCCAGAGAAGTTGAAGTGAGACTTATATTGGATGTAAATACCGGAGCTGCCAAGCAGATTTCAATTCCTGTAATAGAAAAGGTTGTTGAATCCCCCGTTGATGACAAGAGATTTGATTCACAGCCCAGTATAACGATTTATTTCGCACAGCCCGGTGACACTCTCTGGAAAATAGGAAAAAGATACTATTCTGTCGTTGATGATATTAAAAGATTAAATAATTTAGATGACGATGCAATAAAGCCCGGCCAACAGATACTTATTCCCAGAAGAAACGCCTGAAGAAAGTAAAGCCTCACCTTGCTATATTTGCGATAATGTACAAAAAATAATAATTTTATAAAATTTATGTGCCTGAAATTATTACTTCAGGCACTTTTTATTGAAAGTATAATGTTTTTTGTATATAATAATATATATTGTTAATATAATAACAAATTAAATTTTAAATTAAGCTGGCTTAAGAAAGTTGTATTTGTTTGCATTAAATTTAATAGCAGGTGAAAAATGGATTTTATAAAAATTAAAGCAAAAGCAAAAATAAATCTTTCACTGGATGTCAAGGCTAAAAGACCGGATGGGTACCATGATGTTTGCATGGTCATGCAGAGTATAGCTTTGCATGATGTTGTTTATGTAGAAAAGGCAGGAAGAGGACTTGAAGTAACGTGCAATAACCCCAAAATACCTGTGGGAAGCGGGAATATTGCATATAGAGCAGCACAAATAATGACAGAAAAGTATGGAATAGATGACGGAATAAAGATAACTATTGATAAAAGGATTCCTGTTGCAGCCGGACTTGCCGGTGGCAGTACAGATGCAGCTGCAGTTTTAAAGGGTATAAACACTTTGTTTTCACTTGGATTGGCGCAGTATGAATTAATGGATATTGGGAAAAGTATAGGTGCTGATGTTCCCTTTTGCATAAAAGGTGGAACCGTACTGGCAGAGGGTATCGGGGAGATTTTAACAGAGCTTGTTCCCCTGCCTGAAGTGAGTATTGTGCTGGTAACGCCGAAAATAGATGTGTCTACTGCATGGGTTTACAACAATCTTGATTTGAATGCAATTAAGTCCAGACCTGACACCTGTGTAATTATTAATGCAATCGAAAAACGCGATATTGATATGTTGGCAAAAAATATGGTAAATGTTCTTGAGACCGTTACAGTATCAAAGTACAGAATTATTGAGGAGATTAAGAACAGGTTGGTAAGTCTGGGTGCCGCAGGAAGTATAATGAGCGGCAGCGGGCCATCGGTGTTTGGCGTTTTCACAGATGCTAAAAAAGCTGAAAACGCTTATGATGAAATGAAAGATGACAGGTGGGACTGCTTTCTTACCCATGCAGAATAGTCGTGATAAAGTTGCAGTGAGGAGAGATTAATTATGGCTGGGAAGTTATCTAAAATTAATTTTAATGATTATATGCCGCTGAGGGAGGTAATTTTCAATACTTTAAGGCAGGCAATCATTCTAGGAGAATTAAAGCCCGGAGAAAGACTGATGGAGGTTCATCTTGCAGAAAAAATGGGTGTTAGCAGGACACCCGTCAGAGAAGCAATAAGGAAGCTTGAACTTGAAGGTCTGGTTAATATGGTGCCGAGAAAGGGGGCTCATGTTGCGGACCTTTCGGTTAAAGATATAATGGATGTTCTGGAAGTAAGAGCATGTCTTGACGGGCTGGCTACTTCTCTTGCGGCAAATAGGATTACTCAGGATGAAATTAAAGAGCTAAAGAATATTCATACACAGTTTATTAATTATATTGAAAAGGATAATTTACAGGGCTCAATTAAAAAAGATGTTGAGTTTCATGATGTGATATACCGTTCATCCAGAAATGAACGGCTGATACAGATAACAAGCAATTTGAGGGAGCAAGTACAGAGATTTCGCGTGATTTATCTGAAGGATTACAGTAATACCAGGGATATTATAAATGAACATAATGAGATTATTGATGCACTTATAGCAAAAGATCCGTCAAAAGCACAGGAAGTTGCACAGAAACATATAAAGAAACAGGAAGAAACGATAATAAAGTCTCTAAAAGAGAACAGAATAGTATAATATGGCAAAACAGCCAGTGAAATATACTGGCTGTTTTTATTATTTGCCTTGCAATGCCTTGGAAGGTGCAATCTGCCTTTTTAAATTACTTCATACCCCATGGTTGTTATTTCCTTTTTGATTTCCTGGGGATTTATTGTGTCAGGATTGTATTCTACCTGAACTGATTGAGTCTTTAGGTCTATTGCTACATTATTCACGCCTTGCATGGAGCCTAAGGCACTTTGTATTTTGTTGGAGCAATTGCTGCATGTTATTGAAGGCACATTAAAAGTTACTGTTTCCATATTTTCCTCCTGTGTAATTATTTTATATGGGGACAGTTTTCAAATCTCACTTTTTATAGTTTTAGTCTTTTGCTTTTAAAATATTATTGAAAAACATAGTCCACATAAAATACCATTTTTAATTATTATTGAATTTCATTATTATTGACATAAACTATAGAGTGTTGTAATATGGTATGTAGTATTAAAGTCTACATATACAAATTATTCTTAAGGAGTGAAATTATTCTTAAATAAACATACTTTTTGGCACAACTATCGTATAATAATTAAGAAGAATAAAGGACAAGCAGGCAAAATGAATGGAGGTAGGAAATGTGGTACGAGGAATTTTTAAATAAATATAAAGCAGGTATTTCACATGAATTCTTGTTTTATTTTAATGTGAGAGATGTAGTAGATAATTATAGATACATTGACAGATATATTTATGAGGAATTTATAAAACAGAGGAATTTTTCCATTGTTGCTTTTTATGATATTTCAAGAGGATTGACTTTCCTTGAGCCCGGAATGGAAAAGGAGTTCAATATTATTACAGCCAATGAAGCGGCGGGCATTTTTCATGCAATGCCGTCAAAAATATTCCAATATATAGACATGGCGCTGAAAAATACGAAGATGGCATTATTTATCGATCACGTGGACAAAATAATACCTTCAGGCAACATTGGCAGCCTTTCTTATGAGGAGAGGATTGCATTAATATGGCTCAGTGAATGGTCGGTAAACACAAAAATTTCAGCAGTGGGCAGCTGTATTTTCATGCTGTCGGACAATTTGGTGGATGTGAGCAGGGAAATACTAAAATCATCTTACAAGGTGGAGCCCATACTTGTTCAGCTTCCCGATGTTAATGAACGAAGGAGTTATATTGAGTATCTTCTGAGGGATGGAAAGGTTAAGACAAACATTACAATCGATGAATTTGCCAAACTATCATCAGGACTGAGCAAAAAGGCCATAAAGGATATAAAGCTGAAGGCTGAAGCAGAAGACGTACCCATAAGCTTTGAGTTTATCAAGGAGAAAAAACATTCAGTACTTAAAAAGGAATATGGCGACGTACTTGAATTTATATATCCGGAGATAGGCTTCGAGGATATCGGGGGCATGGAAAAGGCGAAAAACTACCTGTTGAAAAATGTGATACAGCCGATAAAGAAGGGCGATTTAAGGAGAGTACCTATGGGAATACTGCTATGTGGTCCTTCGGGTACAGGAAAAACTCTTCTGGTCAATGCTCTGGCCAAGGCCAGCGGATTCAACTGCGTGAAAATAGACATGGCCAGGATTTTGGGACAGTATGTCGGCGAAAGCGAGAGAAATTTCAAAAAGTGTCTTTTGGGGGCACAGTCCCAGCAGCCGGTAATAGTATTTGTTGATGAGATAGATACTACATTCAGGAGGGGCGACAGCGGGGACAGCGGTGTAAGTCGAAATATTTTCAGTGAATTTTTGCAGTTTACGGGTAATACAAATAATAGAGGAAAGGTCATTTTTATTGCTGCTACAAACAGGCCGGATTTGCTTGATCCGGCATTGAAAAGGGCAGGAAGGTTTGATAAAAAGATACCGATACTTCTGCCTGAATTGGAGGAAAGAGCTGAAATATTCAGAATAATGATAGAGAAATATAAATTTGAGACGGATATAACAGATTTCATGCCTTTTGCTGAAAAGACGGATAACTATACAGGTGCTGAAATTGAAATAGTAGTCAGAAAGGCATATGAGCTGGCTAATGAAGACGATACCGAGGGAACCATACTGACATCCGGAATACTTGAAGAAGCTATAGAAAGGTGCAGGCCAAGTACTCAGCAGGTACAGTTTATGACAATGCTTGCAATTGAAGAATGTGACGACAAAGATTTACTGCCGGATAAATACAAGGATCTGTGTGGAAATACGTTTTCCCAGCAGGATTTTAATATGTATGGCGGGTAAAACAAAAAACTGCGACTGTTACAATATTATGCCATTATGACTTTACAATAGACTTTATTTGTTATAAATTATTCATAAGAAACGAGTTTAGTTAATCTAACTTGTTGTGCTGGCATTTCGATAGCAGGAGTTGCGGGCGTAAGAGGCAATGAAATAGATCTGAAGCTCCCTACAATGCTATCATAATCACTTTGCACAAAAGTTCAAAATTATAAAACAGGAGGCTGTTATCATGGGTTTTTTTAGCAGACTTGGATCTTTGATTCGCGGATTCTTTGGTTTATTTGTTGGAGGTATTGAGGAAAAAAATCCAGAGGTTCTTTTTGAAGATATAAAAAACAGGATTGAGAAGGCAAGAAAAGAAGCGGAGCAGCAAATAATAGAAATTCAGACAAATGCAGAATTGATTAAAATAGAAATGAAAAATGCTGAAAAGAATCTCAATGCAGTCAGAGCGAGAGTAGAGGCTGCACAAAAACAGGGAGACAAGGATTTGCTGGTTGAACTTCTGGTTCAGGAAGAAGAGTACCAAAACACTTATGAGACTCACAAGGCAACTTACGACAAAGCAATGGAGGAAGTTGCGAGAATACGTGAAGATTATAAGATATTTGAATCTGAGATGAATGCCAAACTTAATGAATTGAAGATGCTCAAATCTCAGGCAAAAATGGCTACTCTCAGAGAAAATATAAACTCCGTAAATGCACAGTATACTTCCAAGAACAGTAAGATCGGAAGTGTCAATGAAAGCATGGAAAGAGCAAGAGAGATTGTCAATAAGAAAACGGCAAGAGCGAATGCCATTGAATCTCTGAATGATACGAACATGGAAATGAAGCTCAAAAGGCTTGATATGAATTCCGCCAGAGAAAGGGCAAAGGCCAGGGCTGAGGCAATGCTTAGCGGTAGTGAGGGCTTTGAAGTAAAGGAAAAGATCGAAAACAAGGCTCAGAATTAATATATAAAAATTTACGCTAATTAATGAATGCAGCATTGAATTGGAATTACATTAACTGAAATTACATTTAATTATAATTTGCGAGGGTAATTATGAAATCCAGGTTGTTGGCAAGTGCTCTATTCAGATTAAGAAATTTGGGAATTCTGTTGGTTGCGCTGGGAGTAGCCTTTTTTGCGGCAGATGCTATCCCGGATATACAATCAATTGCATATCCTGCGGCTTTGGGTGTATATATTATTTCTGTAATTCAGAGCCTGGGCAGCAAAAAGTTCCATGAAGAGTTTAGGCAAAAGCAGAAGATAAAGCAAATTCAGGATCTCAATTATAAGTGCCTGAAGCTTGCTGCACAGGCAAAGAAGCATACCAATGCGACTTACAGCCAAAAGCTGAATAAGGTTATTGAAAACAAGAATGCAATAGTAGACTCTTTTTTCAGAGGCGAGAAGAGCTTTCTTAAGGAGAAGATAGTTGAGCAGACGTTGAACCTGGTTATCAGTTATATCAAGCTTCTCACCAACTTCTGCATAAGGAGCAGGGAACTAAGCAATGTAGATGTGAGCGAAGTAATTGAAAGAATAAATAAGAATATGCGGAAACTCAATTTTGTGAACGATGCAAATGCTGCCGAAGATCTGAAGAAAGTTATTGAAATGGATGAGAAAATAGTAAACCGCCTGAAGGAAGAAAAGGCGGAGATTGAGAGAATAGGCACCAAGCTTGATTATATGGAAAGTACCGTCCATATGTTCAAGCACCAGATTATGTCCAGCATAGAAACTGAAGAAATGTTGGAAACACTTGAAACTGCTGTTAATGAAGCGACGGCTCTTGACAATGTGCTTGAAGAAAGACGCAGAAACAGAGTTAACGCATAGTAGGGGGTAGTAATGGGCGTTTGCTGTGGAGTTGACATAGTTGAAGTCAGCAGGATAAGACAATCTCTGGAAAACGGAGGGGAAGCTTTTAAAAATAGGGTTTTTACAGAGAAGGAAATTGAATACTGCGAAAGCAAGAAATCTGCGAAATACCAAAGCTATGCTGCCAGATTTGCGGCTAAAGAGGCTGTTTCAAAGGCGTTTGGCACGGGTATTGGCCAATACATTTCCTGGAAGGATATAGAAGTTGTAAACGATGAAAAGGGAAAGCCAAACGTTGTACTATCTGATAAGGCAAAAGAGCTGTTTTACAGCATAAACGGTGTGGATATCTCCATAAGCCTGTCTCATTGCAATGACTATGCGGTAGCCTATGTAGTTTTTGAGCTTCAGAAATGAAATTCAGTATAAAAATTATTATAAAAATTCAGTATAAAAACCAGTATAAAGATTCATTATGGAAATACGTGGAAATTCGGTGCTGAAATTCTGTAAAGAAATCCAGCATGGAAATTCCTTATAAAAACTCTTTATAGAAAATCCTTATAGAAACTCCGTATAGAAACCCACAAGTATAATTCTTCCAGTGAAAATTAGCATGGTCGTTTCTTCAATTCCTTATTTATTTCTGATACAATATACTTATATTTGATAATCAATGTTTGTGCGCTTGCAAAGTATTATCACATACAAAATATAATAATAAATTAAAACGGTGATAAATCAAAAAAGGTGTGATGGGGATGAAAACGGTAAAATTCCTGCATTGTGCTGATATCCACCTGGATGCACCTTTTACTTCTCTTGGCACGGAAGAAGGGAAGTCCTCCGAACGTAGGCAGGATTTGAAACTTACTTTCAGAAGGATTACCGAAACAGCGAAGAGCGAAAAGGTTGACTTGCTTCTCATAAGTGGAGACCTCTATGAGCATCATTATGTTCGAAAGTCTACCATTTGTTTCATAAACGATTGCTTCAATGAAATTCCTGAAATAAAGGTAGTTATTATACCGGGAAATCACGACCCGAATACTGCCAACTCTTATTACAGGAATTTTAACTGGGCTGATAATGTTTATATACTAACGGAGGAAAACGCCTTTGCCAGGTTTGAGGATATTGATACCATTGTCTATGGCATCGGGTATGACAACAGTTTTAAAGATAAGGGTATAAGCAATGGACTTAAGGGCATAAGCCGTGGATTTGATGAAAATGCAGAATCATGTATTGAAAATACAGAGCTATACATAAATATTCTCCTTTGCCATGGCACATTGGACATGGATATAGGAGACAAAAACTACAACCCGGTCAGGAGTGAAGAACTTGACAGGCTGGGCATGGATTATATTGCTCTGGGGCATTTCCACAACAGGATAGAAGCACAAGGTGTACGGGGCAATATTTTTAATCCGGGAAGCCCGGAACCTCTTGGTTTTGATGAGATGGGCGAGCATGGCGTTATTGTGGGCTCAATTTTAAAAGACGAAAATTCCATATCAAAAATTGACTGGAAGTTTATAAAGCTTAACTGTAAGACTTATGAGGAGATTGAAGTTAATATAGACGGATGTTGCAGTGACGAGCAGGTGAGCAAAAGAATTCTTGAAACTTTGGGGGATAAGGATTATAGAAACAGTCTGCTTAATATAGTATTGAAAGGATATACCGACTACAGCTTCAGAATAGACAGCCAGCTTGTAAAGTCCTATATAATGGACAGGGCTTACTTTATAAAAATAAAGGATTTTACGGAGCCCGATTACAATTTTGTTCAGATTTCAAAAGAGCTCGGTCTTAAAGGACTGTATGTCCGTAAAATTCTTTCAATGATTGATGAAAGCACGGATGAAGCCAGAGTAAGACTTCTTAAAAAGGCACTATACTATGGAATAGAGGCTTTGGAGCGGGGCGAAATATGCATATAAACAAGCTTCAGATAACGGGTTTTGGGAAAATAAGAGATAAGACTATTGAGCTTTCCAATGGCTTAAATATTATATATGGATGTAATGAGGCAGGAAAGAGCACCCTTTGGTGGTTTATCAGAGGCATGCTGTTTGGCCTGAAGGGGGGAAGAAAGACAAAAGATGGTATTCTTCCGCCACTAAAGAGATACAAACCCTGGGATAACGGAATCTACGGCGGTGTTATGGAATATACCCTTGACAATGGTGAACGTTACAGGGTGGAAAGAGATTTTGACACAGGCTCTGCCAGAGTATTTGATGCCCATTTCAATGATATAACCGGAACTTTTACTGTGTCCAGAGAGACAGGGGTTCAATTTGCAGAAAGGCATATCGGGCTGAACGATGTGTGCTTTGAAAAAACTGCATTAATAAGGCAGATGAACACACGTATAGATGACAGCGGCAGCAGGGAACTTATCAGCAGACTTGTTAATGTGCACCAGACCGGCTTTGAGGACGTATCATATAAAAAAGCCCGGCAGGTGTTGAAGGAAGCATTAAAGAACTATGTTGGCAATGAAAAAACCACTGAGCGTCCACTGGATAAGGTAGTTAAAAAAATATTGGAACTAAAAGAACGAAGAACAAGTCTGATTAATAAAAAGGAATCATTTTTGACCACTCAAAGCCGGCTGAATGACGCACTTTTTGAAAAAAACTGTGTTGAGGATAGAATGAAAGCCCTGGCGGAAGTGGGAAAGATAATAAGCCTGATGAAAGAGGCTGAAGGATATAAGGACAAGCTTGCCGCTTTGAAAGAGGCTGAGGGAAAAATCCTTTCTATAGAAAAGGAGCTTGCAGAAACAAAAGAAAAGCTGTGCGAGCTTTGTGAAACCCGCAGGCAGCTTGCTGCATTTTCACATTACAGTGATGAGTGCGGGGATGACTTAAATATAAAATACCATGAGCTCAGGCTGTTGCAAAAGGAAAATGACAGCCTGGAACATTCAATTGAAGCTAAAAAGCAACACTGTTTAGAGCTGGAAAGCAGGATAGAGCCCTTCAGAAAACTTGCTGTCCTTAATGAAAACTCAGACAAGCAGCTGCTTTCCCTGCGAAAGGAAATAGATAATCTTAGAAATGAGCAGAAAATATTTGTATCTAATTATGCGCATAGGGAACTGAGACAGAAAGAGAAAAAGAAGAATATTTCAACAGCAGCATTCTTTGTATTAACGGTGCTTACAGCTATTTGTACAGTTTTAGGTATAAACGGCGGCAAGGGAATATTTGCAGAAGTACCGGCTATGCCCATGTTTGCAGCAGCATTGTTTTTGCTTGCTTTGGCAGCAGTGCAGGCTTACAGGTGGATAAGGCTGGGCAGGGATATTTCAAATATGAAGGACATGAAAAAAAAGGAGGATGAAGCGGCTGACAATATAGCAAAAAAAATAGCTGAAAAGGAGAAATCTCTTAATGAAATATTGGACAAGGCCGGCGTGGCAAGCATTGAAGACTTTATTGCAGCCAAAGCATCGTGTGACGGCCTGATACAGCATTTAACAATGTTGAACAGTGAAATTGAGCATATGGAAGAGAGTTACAGGATAAATGCTGAATCAATTTACAGGTTAAAGAAGGAGATCATTGAGAAGCTTTTGGCAGCGGGAATAATAGAGAGTGACATTGAGGACGTAAAAGAAAGACACATAAACGAATTTAAGGCGGCTATGGCAAGATATAAGGAAATCGAAACTGCTGCTGAGTACCTGTCAAAGAGAGCCGGGGATTTGGAAAGTACCCTTGCATCACTTTTCAGCAGTGTTTCTTCAATATGCATGAGGAAGTGCGAAAGCAGTGAAGAACTGGATTTTGTTATAAAAGATATATCCCGAAAAGTGTACGAAAGGGATGCGGGTATTGGTAATATAATAGAGGCAGCATCACAGCAATTCAAGAATATATGCTTTGAAAAGCCATATTTTACACTATTGGCACAGACTGACAGCGGACAGGCATTGGAGGATATGGAAGAATGCTGGAAACTGGAATATGAAGGTGTAAGCAGACAAAATAACGAACTGGCGCTTATTATAAAGGAATACGAGACCTTGCTTAAAGGTATTCCGGATGACGAAGAGATACAGGGCATACAGGAACAACTGGAGGAACTCGAGCAAGAGAAGAGAGAACTGGAGGAGAAGGGTGAGGCCCTGAGAATTGCCATTGATGTAATGGCTGAAGCAAGCATTGATTTGCAAAGAAATTTTGTTCCTCTGCTTAATTCAAGGATGAGTGATATCATCAGCAGTATAACGTCCGGAAGGTATAAAGAGCTCCGTGCCGACGATAACCTTTTACTTAAAACGGTATCACCGGAGACTCTTGGTGTTATATCCTCAGAACTGCTAAGCTGTGGAACGGTGGAGCAAATATATTTTGCTTTAAGAATAGCCATGGCGGAATTAATAACAAACGGGGAAAAACTGCCGCTTATTATGGATGAAACCTTTGCATTCTATGATGATGTGAGAAGCATGGAGGCCTTCAGGTTATTGGACAAACTTTCATCTGACAGGCAGATTCTGCTTTTTACCTGCAAGAGCCGTGATGTAGAGATGGCTAAAGAGCAGAAGCCGGATGCCAGGCACCTGGCACTGGAGGCGTAATATCAAAAGATAAAATTTACCGGGGGGTAAGGATTTGATGAGAAGGTTTGTATCTTTAACAGCTTTATTAATTGTTGTACTATTAATGTTTGCAGCTTGCGGAAAAGAAACCAAAATAGCAAACCTTGATTTTCCTGATATGGGCAATGAGGCAAACAGTTCCGCCGAAGGCAATCCTTCAGGAAAGAATGCTGAAAATCCTTCAGGAAAGAATGAAGGTATTCCTTCAGGAAAGAATTCTGAGACAGCAAAATCGGACACTTCAAATGAAAACGGCAAAGTTGAGGCTAATGCTGAGACTAATTCTGATATGTCAGAGCACAAGGATAATATTGGTGTGGTTATAGACACCACGGTGGATGTATTTGCAGAAGCGGATATTAAATCTGAAAGAGTGACACAGGCAATATTTAATCAACCTGTTGAAATACTGGAAGAAAAGGAAGACTGGCTGAAAGTCAAAGTAGTGGATGGCTATACCGGCTGGGTAAAATCCAAATTCGTCAGCACCGATACTTTAAGTATTGACAAAGATAAATATAAATACAAGGTTGTTATTTCAGCAAAAACAAAAACTATATTCTCGCAGGCAAAAGGCGGGATTACAGTAAAAGAAGTTGTGATGGGCACCGAGCTGTATGCCAACAACAAGATAGACGGCTCATATGAAGTGGCTCTTCCCGGCAGAATCACCGGCTGGGTCAGCGAAGAAGGAACCATAGAACTTGAACCGGATATGCTGATACCTGAGACCCAGGCTGAAGACTTTATTGCTACTGCTAAGAAGTTCAAGGGCGTTAAATATATGTGGGGAGGAGTCAGCGCAAACGGCTTGGATTGCTCGGGACTGACTTATATATGTGCCAGGATAAACGGGGTTAATTTGCCGAGGGATTCAAAGGATCAGTTTAAAGTGGGCAAAAAGGTTGAAAAAAGTGAAATACAGCCGGGGGATTTGGTGTTTTTCAGCACAAACGAAGATCTGAAAGACATATCTCACGTCGGAATCTACATGGGCAACAATGAGTTTATCCATGCAGCAAAAGGAAAGGGTCATGTGCTTATTTCCTCCATTGAAGATAGCTACTACCAGAAAAGGCTGGCGGGGGCAAGGCGATTGTTCTATTAGTAAGAGCAGGATTATTTCAGTTGAGAACTGTCCCCGGAAGTTCCGGTGGTGTGGGAGGCCGGTTACTTAATTAATGGGTAGTCTCCTTCCTGATTGGAGCAAAGCAATAAACTTTACTCAACCGCAAGACCTTACGCAAGCTCAGGCTTTAATTGGAATTGAGCTGCCTGGCCTTAACCGTATTGCGCATGTTTTGGTATATAAGCTCTTCAAGAAGAAGCACAATGTCTTCTCCTGCCTGTGGCTTTGCAAGAAACCTTGACATTTCTTTCATATGCCGCAGGCGAAGCGGGTTTTCCACTGTTTGACGCAATATACTGTCAATATTGTCTTCCGGGGTTATTCTTACAGCAGCACCGCTATTGACGAGAAATTGCTCATTTTTCTCTTCCTGCCCAGGTATAGGTGACATTAAGAATATGGGAAGTTCCTTTATAAGTGCCTCTGAAATAGTCAGACCTCCTGGTTTGGTTATAATGAAATCGGATACTTCCATATAATCAGCAACAAGGTTGGTATATCCAAGGATTCTGACATTTTTATCTGTATCTTGTGCATGGTTCTCCAGTTGTGCTTTTAACTTTTGGTTTTTACCTGTAATAGCTATTATTTGACTGACTTTTCTACTTTTTTGCAGCATTTGAAATGCTGTGTGCATTTCTCCAAAACCAAGACTTCCTCCCATAATTAATGCGGTAGTACAGTCTTCAAGTCCAAGCTTGCCTAATAGCTTTTTCCTGTTTTTTCTTTCCAAAAACGCCATCGAAACGGGTATTCCCAGATTATATATGATATTTGGGTCAATTCCCATACCAATCATTTTTTCTTTCACATATTCATGGCCAACTACATAGGCATCAACAAAATCCTGCTTCCAGAACATGTGATCTGTAAAATCTGTTATGACAGCTATTACCGGACAGAACACGCAGTTCTTTTTCTTAAGGCATGAAGCCATTTGCAACGTTAATGGATGTGTACAAACAATAGCAGAGGGATTAAAATTATTTATTAAACCCTGCAGCTTACGGGACAGTGCTTTGGATATAGTTTTTGAAATACTGATAATGTTACTGTCGCTGGCTGACAACCTGTACAACTTACCGTATATATTTGGTGTATTTTTGATTGTATTAATGTAGCTTCCTATAATAAGTTTGTCAACCAGTGGACTTATATATTTCAGAGCGTCCACTATCAGGGTTCTTGAAGAGGGATATTTTAAATCAATTCTTTCTTTTACAGCTTCGGCTGCTTTTTCATGCCCTCCGCCTGCAGATACTGGTAAAAAGAGTATATTCATTCCGTGCCTCCAATATTGTGGGTAATTACTTTCTAATTATTAGCTAAACGTTTATTAATTATTACAATTGCATTTGCCAGTACTGTTTAGCTTAAGCTGCAAATAACTAAAAATGTATATTTTCTGTAATAAGACAAAAAATATCAATGCATGTCAGAAAAATATAAGAGCGTTATCAACTTTTGAGGAGGAGTGTCATTGAGAAAAGCTAAAGTCATTTTAATAATAGTTCTGGTTATACTGCTTGTTTCAATTCCATTTGATAATGGGCAGTATATTGCGCCATCTGTACCATTGCTTGATTTAAACAGTGAAGGTCCGGATGTAAGTGACATGCAGCAGAGGCTAAAAAATTGGGGCTATTACAAAGGTAATATAGACGGATTTTTCGGATGGGATACATTTTTTGCTGTAAGAGAATTTCAGGAAAGCCATGGCCTTGAGCCAACGGGAATAGCAGATGCGAAAACATTAATGGCAATGGGGTTTGAAAAGTTGAGGAAGCCCCGTACTGTATATGCCCAAGGGGGAAGCGGAACATCAGAAGAGCAGCTTCTGGCCAGGGCTATAAACGGAGAAGCCCGCGGCGAACCATACGAGGGGCAGGTTGCAGTGGGAGCGGTAATATTGAACAGAACCAGAGATCCGAAGTTTCCAAAAACAGTAGCAGGAGTGATATACCAGCCGGGTGCTTTCACTGCAGTATCCGACGGGCAGATCAATGTACCTATAGATCCTAAATCAACAGTTGTTAAAGCTGCCAGGGATGCATTAAACGGATGGGATCCCACAGATGGATGCATATACTACTGGAATCCTGCAACAGCCACAAGCAAATGGATATGGAGCAGGAAAATAGTTAAGAAGATAGGAAAGCATTATTTTGGGAAATAGTTTGAGAACTCAAATATAAAGAATAAAGTTGTAAGGAGGAGAACAATTGAGTATCAGGGAAAAGCTCTTAGATTTTAAAAGAAGATTGCAAGACAGAAAAATGTACAGTATTGTAATTGTTGTAATTGCAGCAGTTGCAATATGGGGAATAACACAGTACAAAAAGGTGGCGGATCTGAGGCAGGAATTGGACAATCAGTACAACCGGGCATTCTACGATATGATTGGATATGTTAATAATGTAGAAACTCTGCTTGTAAAGTCCATGATTACATCGACTCCGGAAAAGACTGCCTCAATACTTCAGGAAGCCTGGAGACAAGCAAATCTTGCGCAGACAAATCTCGGACAGCTTCCGGTTTCACAGCCGGTTCTTGCCAATACATCCAAATTCCTGACACAAGTTGGAGACCTTGCATATTCCCTGAACAATCAGAATCTGAGCGGTAAACCTCTTAAAGATGACCAATATAGTATGATAGAAAAACTACATGGCTTTGCAGTATCATTGAACAAAAGCCTAAATGACTTACAGAACCAGCTTGCTTCAGGCAGGCTGAAATGGGGCGAACTTGCAAACAAAGGAACAAAGCTGTTCAGTAAAGCATCGAAGAATGTGCAGATGCAGCAGTTTGAGACAATAGATAAGACATTCCAGGATTATCCTACATTAATATATGACGGCCCGTTTTCAGATCATCTGACTACAGCTGAGCCAAAGGGCCTTACAGGAGATATGATGAGCGCTGAACAGGCAAAGGAGAGCGTTATTAAGATTTTTGGAAAAGATAAGGTAAAGTCGGTGGAACTCACAAGCAAAAACGACGACGATCCGCTAAGGACGTACAGCTACAGTGTTACGTTTAATAACACCCCTGATGACCAGACCGCAACTATAGGTATAACACAAAAAGGCGGACATGTTCTGTGGATGCTCTATAACAGGCCGGTTAATGAAAAAAATATAGAAATGGACGAGGCAAAGGAGTTAGGTAAAAAATTTCTGGAAGAGCATGGCTTTAAGGGTATGGTTGACACTTATTATCTTGCAGAGGACAACACTGCTACAATAAACTATGCTTATCAACAGGATAATGTCACTATATATCCGGACCTGGTAAAGCTGAAGATAGCTCTTGACAACGGAGATATAATAGGAATTGAGAGCAAGGGGTACCTCTATTCCCACAGAGAAAGGAAGATTCCTGAGCCCAAAATTACGGAGGAGGAAGCAAGGACGAAGATTAATCCCAGAATGGAGATTTTAAGCACAGGACTTGCAATTATTCCGACAGATTATAAATCGGAATTATTTGTTTATGAATTTAAAGGCAAAGTAAATAATAATGACTTCCTTGTTTATATAAATGCGGAAACAGGGAAGGAAGAAGACGTATTAATGATTGTAAATACCCCGAATGGAATTCTTACAATGTAACATGGGCACGAGCATAGAAATGTAAAGGCGTGACAGATACGGGGATGAAATACGTGAGATACAGTGACAGGAGATAAAGATAGGGGACAGCAGAACTGTCCCTTATTTGTGGTTTGTTGTTGTATGTTTTTGTAAATTCAGGTATTATAATATTAAATATTATTAAATAAAATAGAATTAAACAGAGATGAATATGTTGGAGGTT
The DNA here is from genome assembly GCA_012840085.1 of Clostridiaceae bacterium. Classification (GTDB taxonomy): domain Bacteria; phylum Bacillota; class Clostridia; order Acetivibrionales; family DUMB01; genus DUMB01. Next base: position 4,031 of record DUMB01000095.1, on the reverse strand, counting down.
TCGAAATGGAAGATAATTTTGACGGGGGTAATATAACGAATTTTGGTGAGGCTAATTTAACAGAGGCCGGGTTACAGGATGAGCAACTACGCAAACCCAGCCTTGCACAGGTTGCAATTATTTTTTCCATAACGGTAATATTGTTTTTTACTTTAGGTGCCATAGTACAGAAAAATGAAATATACTCAGGACTTCTGATAACAGAGTTCTTGTTGATAATGCTGCCTGCGCTGCTTTTGCTTATTATCTGCAAATACGACGTAAAAAAGATACTCAGAATTAATAAAGTAAATTTGCTAAGCATTTTTCTGATATTATTTATTATGATATTTGCAATACCGGTTGTTGGTGTCTTTAATCTGGCAAACATCTGGATTGTTACTAAAGTGTTTGGAAGAGTTGCTATATCGCAGCCTCCTGTTGCAAAAACTTTAGGAGGACTTCTCATAAACATTCTGGTAATTGGCGGGTCTGCAGGTATATGTGAGGAAATAGCGTTTAGAGGGGTAATACAGAGAGGTCTTGAGAGATTTGGCGCAGTAAAGTCGATTTTGTTTACTTCATTCCTTTTTGCAGTTATGCATTTTGATTTCCAGAAACTTTTCGGAACATTTCTGCTTGGGGCACTTATAGGCTTTATTGTATATAAGACAAACTCTATTTTCAGCGGCATGTTTGCGCATTTTTCCAACAACACTATTGCTGTAATTGTAAGTTTTGCTGCTCTCAAGCTGAATGAGAGCCTGAAATCTGAGCTGGAAGAGATGAACAACATTTATAATACAGGCATAGATTTTTCCGCTTTTGAAAACCTGCCGCCGGAAATGCTTGTGGCAGCAATTTTTGTTGCAATATTGACGGTACTCTTTTGCTCGGCGGTGTTGGCCGGGCTTATCATTGCTCTGGTCAGGATAAACAACGGTAAAGCCGAAAAGATTGTACCCGAAAAGGGTAAGAGCCTGATTGGAGCGCTGTGGTTTCTTCCGGCAGCGGCAATCATAGGCTATGTATATTTTACCCAGGGTGCATCATTGTTACGTGTAGAGTCTGATGTTGCAGCAAGTGTCCTGAAATCATTGGCACAGCAGCTATTGCTATTACTGCTGTAACTGTTTTCGCTATTGCTGTTACAGTTGGTCCCACTGCTGTTGTGCCAGTTCCATCGCTGTTGTGCTAATTCCGTTGTTGATGCAGCTAGTTCCATAACTGTTGCAGCTAATTTGTGTCGGTTATTTCTGTATTGGTTTGTGGCTGTTCTCGTGTCAGTATCAGACTTGTTCTATTTCTCCATGAGAATTTTTAGCTTCCTTATATCTTCGCCTGCAAACTTGTATATATCAAAATAGCCGATTATCCTTGAAACTATTCTTTCGTCGTAGTATTCATACATCTTTTTAATATCTATATTTGTTGATATGATTGTTTTGCAGGGCTTTGAAAAATCATTTGCCTGTCTGGTACTGAGGAGAGTTAAAAAATCAGCATATCGTGCCGCACTTGGTGATTCTGTGCCAAGGTCGTCGATTATTAAAAGCTCTACATCGTATATGCTTTTATAGCCTGCATCCTGATAAGTATCATCTTTAAGTGACCTAAGTTTATATTCATTAATAGTATTAAAGAGTACTGGTGCAGGCTGATAGAGCACTGTTATGCCTCTGTTCAGCAATTCAACGGCTATGCAGTTTGTCATAAATGTCTTTCCCACACCGGCAGGGCCGCAGAAAAAAAGGTTCTTGGTATCAGGAGAACGGAAGTTTTCGATAAATTTCAGGCAGTCTTCTTTTATACCAAGTATTTGCCTGCGGGGAGACTTCTTAATTCCGTATTTTTGCTCATCCACCACATCGGGATAATAATTCTCGTTAAAAGTGGAGAAGTTCTCAAATTCAGCCAATTTCAAATTTGACTGGCTGTAAAGAAGATTAATAAGCTGCTGCTTGTAGCATGCGCACTTTATGTCTCCCTTCTGTGTACTGATAAAACCTGTATCTTTACACTGGGAACACTGATATACAGGCTCAAGATAATCCTTGGGAAATCCGGCTTCCTCAAGAAGCTGAATTTTTTCTTCTTTCAGGCTGCCAATCCTGAAGTTGAAATCCGAAATCAGCAGCTCTTTGGAACCGCTTGTTAACAATATTTTTTTATTGTATTTCAGCCCAAGGGTTTGTATTTCCTCGTCTATTTCCCGCAATCTTGGTATTTTTTCATAAACAATGCTTTTGCGCTGCTCGAGAGCATCATAAGCTGCTTTCTGCCTCTTGTCATATTCCGCCTTTATAGCGCTGTAGATATTTATTCCTAACATAAACTCCTCCTAAAGCGCATTTAAACTTCTTTATAGAGTTTATCAAAATCACTTTCCTCATATTTCCGCTGTTCGAAGTTGCCACGCTGCGGTACCGGTGTCGGTTGTGTTGCCGGTTGATTGTTGCTGCTTTTGCTTCCGGTGCTTTTTTGCTTTCTTTGCTTTTCAAATGCAACTATTTCTTCCTTGGTTTTTAAGCCGTTTTCATGCCAAGTGGTGATAATTTTATTTATATACTCAAAATTTGGATTGGGTATCGAGGTAGTTTTTCTCAACGCCATATCAATTATGCTGAAATCGTAATTATACTCCATAACCCAGGTTTCTATGTAATCTTCTTCATATTCAGTAAGCGGACCTCTTCTGTTGAGTTTTTTCACAATCTTATACTTGATGTCGCGCAGTTTCTCATATTCCATAAAGTAATTGTCCAGATCAAAGGAATTTTTTATGTTTTTACTGTACCAGCTCTCAGCAACCTTTACAATATATTGCTTTGCCAGTCCCTTGCGATCGTAGCAATGCTGAAACAGAGCATACATTACATCTTCTTCAAAACCGTATCTGTCAAACCAGGCATCTATATCAGTATACCATGAGGGTGACATAACACCCTGAAAGAAAGTGTTGTTTATTGCAGAGATTATTTTGCTTCGTTTTTTATTCCTTTCAATGCTCAATGACACATCTTCCGGACTTGAAGTGGTCTTTGGCCTGTATATCTTGTTTATCTCCTTTTCTTTCAGGTCAACCATTTGTATGCGGTCGTTTTTACGTACTATAACACCGACATTTTCAAGATATATTAGAGCATTTTTTACCTGATTAAGATCTATTTCAAGTTTCTTGGAAAGATCTTCCGCTGAAACCTGCTTATCGTGCTTGCTTAGAAACAGGCAATATAAATACACTTTCACATAATCACTGTTCATTGAAGGCATATACTCGGTGATGAATATGTCCGGCACAAGAGTATCAGAATATAAAATTGACTTGCAAGCTTCAAAAATCATGTTACGCACCCTTCTTTAAAAAGTCCCTTTTAAGGAATTTGTTCATTTTGCATACAAATTATATCATATTATATAACATTATCATAATACAAAATGAATAATGAGCACTGCTTCATTTTGTATTATGCCCAGGAAGGCAGAAAAACAACTGAATCGAAGTACTGTGCAGACATGCGCATACAGGGATATGGGGTATACAGGTAATGTCGTGTATATCGGGGGTAGTGGCATGGCGGGGAGGAGCAGCATGTCTGGGACAGCGGCGAAGCAGAGTGGAGCAGCATATCGAGGAGGGTTAATGTGAAAGTTATTACTCTCATTAATTTTTCTATGACAGACACTGTCATGGCTGTTCTCTGCTAAAGGTACCTCTTTATTGATAGGGAATGCCAGGGCATTTGTAGAGGGCTGCCCTCAATGGGGACAGTTCACAACAAAAATATTTCTCATGGCTAGAGAAATGTACCCCAACATCTGTGGCACAGGACGCCTCAACGCTGGTAGCTGAACTGGCAACAGAATGGTAAATAGATTTCCGGGAAGGCAAGTGAGTCGTTAAAATGTTACTATGTTGTGGGAATATATGATAGCGTAAAATAATTGTGGAGTTTTTAAAACAAAAAACAGAGATCAACTCTCCTGTGTTAAAATTTTTATAAACACAAAAACAACAACACAAAGGAGGGAAGATCTCTGTGGATAATATT
>DUMB01000094.1 GCA_012840085.1 Clostridiaceae bacterium | reverse complement strand
TTGTTTTTGGCGACTCAATTATACCAGAAAAAAGGGGGTGTCATTGTTTTTTATTCAAAAAACCTTGAAGCCCTCGATAAATAGCATATTTCAAAATATAAAAGGTGTAATTTAGTTTACACTACGACAAATAAACTGGGGGGACAAAAATGAAAAAACTATTTAAAAAAGCTATTGTAACAGCTATTGCAGTTGTAATGGTATTATCGCTGGCAGCCTGTGGCTCACCGGCAACAAAAGAATCATCTTCTGATTCTGAAAAAGACACACCTTCATCAGCAAATACCGAGACAAAACTTGAGAAAAAACTTACTATCGGTTACTCACTATTCGACTTTGCAAACCCATATTTTATCGCTGTAACACAAGGTATGAAAGATATTTGTGATGAAATGGGCATAGACTTGATAATACATGATGCAAAAAGTGATGTAGCTGCACAGGTCGCTGCAGTTGAAAACTTTGTTGCGCAACGTGTTGATGCCATCATCATAAGTCCGCTGGATGTAATAGCCATGGAGCCGATTATTGCAAATGCCATTGATGCCGGAATTCCTGTTATTAACTTAAATCAGGAAATCAAGGGCCGTTCCGCTCATGTCGGTATGAGTGAATATGAGTTTGGATTTACAGGCGGTAAAATTGCCGGTCAATGGATCAAGGACAACCTGACAGAGCCGGCGAAAGTTGCGGTGCTGGGATATCCTAGCCTTGCTCCTCTGGTTGAGAGGGCAAATGGCCTTAAGGAAGGTATGCTGGCACTTGCACCGGATGCAGAAATTGTTAATGAACAAACCGCTGGTACGCCTGATCAGGGTATGGCTGTTGCAGAAACAATCCTGCAGGCTAATCCTGATGTTAATGTGTTGATTTGTATAAATGACGGTGGTGCATTGGGAGCGTATGAAGCATTTGTAGCCGCCGGCAAGGATAAAGAAAAAGTATGTATTGTAGGCCTTGACGCTACGGAAGAAGCTCTCCGAAAGATTAAAGAAGGAGGCATATATGTGGGAACAGTTGACATTGACGGTTATGGTACAGGCAGATTGGGTGTTGAAACAACTCTAAAGGTTCTGGAATCCGGTCCTATTGAGGAAATGGTGGAGATCAAGTGCATTCCTGTAACCAAGGACAATATTGATGATTATATAAAATAAAATTTATAACCAATAGCAACATATTTCTCCACCATTTTGGTGGAGAAATATGTTGGAGTGAAAAAGAGGAGAGACTCAATGAACCAGCCCATATTAGAACTAAAAAACATAAAGAAGGTCTATCCGGGTGTTGTTGCCTTAAAAAATGTTTCGATGAAGTTTTATCCAGGTGAAGTTCATGCAATTGTTGGGGAAAACGGTGCCGGTAAATCTACATTTATAAAGACAATAACCGGTGCAATTCAGCCGACAGAGGGAAAAATTTTTTTTGAAGGCAAAGAAATAGTAAACAATAATCCGATAAAATCACTTTCTCTGGGCATTACTGCAATATATCAGGAATTTAATCTGATTCCCTATTTAAGTGTTGCGGAGAATATTTACTATGGCAGGTTTCCTCAAAAGTTCGGTTTTGTAGACTATAAAACAATGTACAAAAACGCAAAAAAAGTATTGGATTGGTTAGGTATTGATATTAATCCCAAAACCATAGTCAAAGATTTATCTGTTGGATATCAACAAATAGTGGAAATAGCCAAATCCATTTCAATGAATTCACGTGTGCTTATAATGGATGAACCATCAGCACCGCTTACAAACAATGAACTCAAATACTTGTTTAATGTTGTGAAGAAATTGACCCAACAGGGTGTGGCAATAATATACATATCCCACAGGATGGAAGAAATTTTCGATCTGTGTCATAAGGTTACGGTGTTTCGAGACGGTGAATATATAAAAACCATGAATGTAGCTGATACAAATAAAAATGACTTATTTGCCCTGATGGTTAACCGTAAATTGAATGACAATTTCCCAAACAGAAATTATACACCTCAGGAAGTAGTATTGGAGGTAGAAGGCCTTACTACATCAAAAGTCAGTGATATAAGCTTTAAACTACATAAAGGGGAAATATTAGGTTTTGCGGGACTTGTAGGAGCAGGGCGTACCGAAATCGCTTTAGCTATATATGGTGCTGACAAGGTTAGAAGCGGCAGCATTACTTTAAAAGGAAAGAGGATAATAAACAAGTCGCCGGCACAGGCAATTAAAAACGGTATAGCGCTTATACCGGAGGACAGAAAAAAGTTTGGTGCTTTAATGAATATGACAATAAAAGAGAACATTTCCTATAGCATGCTGAAAAAAATTGCATGGAAGTTTGGGATAATTAAGGCAAATTTCGAAAAAAAGACAGCTAATGAATATAAAGATGTTTTATCAATAAAAACCCCTTCGATTAATCAAAAGGTAATTAATCTGAGTGGAGGAAATCAACAAAAGGTTATTTTGGCCAGGTGTATGTTTACAGATTGCGAAATATTAATTTTTGACGAGCCGACACGTGGCATTGATATCGGTGCAAAGCAGGAAATATACGCCCTTATGAACAGTCTTACACAGCAAGGTAAATCAATAATAATCATCTCTTCTGAGATGCCTGAACTTTTAGGCATGGCTGACAGAATTCTTGTTGTATACAATGGCAAAATAGCCGGAGAATTACTAAAAAAAGATGCTGATCAGCAAACAATTCTCAAATTGGCGTCTGGTTGTGATGGAGGAACTTATGAAAATTAAAGAACAGATTTCAAAATTCGGTATATGGTTTGCACTTATAGCTTTAGTCATTATCTTTAGCCTGACTACTGAGACATTTCTCACACAAACAAATTTATTTAATATTGCCCGTCAGGTATCTATTATTGGAATATGTTCTGTAGGTATGACATTTGTAATACTTATGGGAGCCATGGATTTGTCCATCGGGGCCATAATCGGAATTTCAGCTGTTGTCTCGGCGACTATGATGAGCAATGGTATTCAGCCGGTGTTGGCAGTGATTACTTCCCTGATCCTGGGAGTAGCTATTGGCTTGTTTATTGCTCTTATTGTAAACAAAATTGGAATATTACCGATTATTGTAACCCTTGCAATGATGACAGCTTTACGTGGAGCCTGCTTCATTATCACCGGGGGTATGCCGGTTTACGGTATTCCAAAGTCTTTCCTGTTCCTCGGGCAAGGTTATGTGGGATTTTTCCCGGTACCCGTTATAATTATGATTATAGTATTTATCATCGGTTATGTTATTCTGGAAAAAACTGTTATTGGCCGGGTGGTATATGGTACAGGCGGTAACGAAGATGCATCAAGACTGTCCGGTGTATCTGTAAAAAAGGTTAAATATTTTGTATTTGCCATACAGGGTTTCTTAGGTTCATTAGCAGGAATAATACTTCTGTCACGTGTAAACAGCGGCCAGCCCAGCGCAGGTACCGGTTATGAAATGGATATTATCACTGCTTGTGTATTAGGCGGTATAAGAGTTACAGGTGGTGAGGGCAAAATCCTGGGCGTTATCATTGGAGTTCTCACAATTGGCGTGCTGTCAAACGGTATGGTCTTATTAGGGGTTAATGAGTTCTGGCAAATGATTGTCAAGGGAGCTGTATTATTAATAGCAGTTACTGCTGATAAGATTTCCAAAAAAACAAGCAACAAAATGAGTGAAGGCTCCGTAAAAACTGCATAATTTTACTTGTTGTGCCGGCATTTCATAGCGGGAATTCCGGGCTCAAGAGCTGATAAGCCGGTTATGGGGCAAATCAATTCACTTGTGCTAAAGGAAACTTAAGCTCTTCACAATGCCATCTCATTGCCTGGCACAACAAGTTGATTTATAATTTGCGCAAGTCCCGGCTGTGAAATTATATTAGTTAATTTATTATAATTAATTGAAAAAGACTGTGTTCTATGCTATATTAACTTTTGGAAATGAAATCAGGAAGGTTTCAGTGAAAATGAATATTTAAATACATACTTCTGTTTTAAAGATGATTGTGAATTAAGCCCATGAAGGGACTGTAACTGAGATAGATATATCCCTTTGTGGGCTTTTTTATAAATATGTATAAGGGAGCTGATAAAATGCACATGGCAGATGCTTTGATTTCACCTGCTGTAGGAGGAACCATGTTAGCAGCAACTGCAGGAGTGGCAGCATATTCAGTTAGGAAAATTCAAAATGACATAGACGAAAAAAAGATTCCGCTAATGGGAGTAATGGGTGCATTTGTCTTTGCAGCGCAAATGATTAACTTTTCTATTGCAGGAACCGGCTCTAGCGGCCACCTGGCGGGAGGCATGCTGCTTGCTGTTATTCTGGGACCTTATGCGGGATTTTTAACTATGGCATCAGTTTTGCTCATTCAGGCGCTATTCTTCGCTGATGGGGGATTGCTGGCATTTGGGTGCAATGTCTTCAATCTTGGTTTTTATACATGTTTTATAGTATATCCGTTAATCTATAAACGTCTAACACGAAAAGGAATTAATTCCGGAAGAATTTTTGCTGCTTCAATTCTTTCTTCAATAATTGGACTTCAACTTGGAGCCTTTAGTGTGGTACTTGAGACATTGCTATCGGGGAAAACGGAATTGCCTTTTTCGGCATTTCTAATGCTTATGCTGCCAATCCACCTTGCGATAGGAATAGTTGAGGGACTTATTACTTCAGCTGTTGTTGTTTTCGTCTGGAAAGCCAGGCCTGAAATTATTGAGAGTTCTTATAAGGGAAAAGAAATTGTTGAAGGATTTTTTCCAGGGAAAGAAATCATCGGGAGCTCTTCTGCGGAGAAAGAGATTATCGAAAGATTTTCTCCGGAGGAAGAAAATACTGATACATCTTCTCCGGGAAAATCTTATGGGAATGTTCCAATGAAAAAGGTTCTTGTGAGTTTTATTATTGCAGCAGTTATTATTGGAGGGGTTCTGTCCTGGTTTGCATCAAGCAATCCTGACGGCCTGGAGTGGTCCATATTAAAAGTTACAGGTGGAACGGAACCGGAGATTACAAATAGTGAGCCGGAAACTTCAAATACGGTTCATAAAGTTCTTTCAGAAATACAGGAAAAGATTGCGTTTTTTCCTGACTATGAATTTAAAGCAGATGACAGTGTAACTGAAAAAAGCGGAGGGCTTTCCGATGAAGAAGAGACATGGCCTGCTGTCAGTGCGGAAACTTCTGTCTCAGGGCTTGTCGGCGGCGCCTTGACCCTTGCTTTATGCGTTTTTATCGGACTTATAATAGGCCTGGTAAAAAAGAAAAAGATGAGGAAAGCTGTATAATTACCGAGAGAGGGATACTATGCCGGACATAATGAATTCATTGTACAACATAAGGCTATTAGACAGCCTTGCAAGGAAGGAAACGCCTGTGCACAGAATGCACCCACTTGTCAAGGTTCTGGTCACACTTATTTTTTTAATATTTGTGGTATCTTTTGACAGGTATGAGGTTATCAGGCTTATGCCGTTCTTTTTATATCCTGTAATTATTTTTATGCTTTCTGATATTCCGGCAATCCCCTTCTTGAAAAGGATTATGCTTGCCATGCCTTTTGTCATAGGAATAGGAATACTAAATCCCTTATTTGATAAGCATATTTTGTTAATAAACGGAGTTGCCATATCAAGAGGATGGGTATCATTTTTTTCTATTCTTATAAAAAGTGTTTTAACAATAGCAGCAGGTATTTTACTTATTGCAACAACAGGGATGGACAAACTTGCCGCAGCATTGAGAATGTTGAAAATACCGAAAATACTTGTGCTGCAGCTTTTACTTACATACCGTTACATTTCTATTCTGATGGAGGAGGTTGCAAGGACTATAAGAGCTTACTTATTAAGAGCCCCTATGCAAAAGGGTATTCACAGAAGTGCCTGGGGGTCTTTGGCAGGACAGCTGCTTATAAGAACATACGACAGGGGGCAGCGAGTTTATCACGCCATGTGCCTTAGAGGATTTAGCGGTGAATATAATACAGGGGATAATGCAAGGCTCAATATTAAGGATTATGTTTATTTACTTTGCTGGGCTTTGTTTTTTGTCGTAGCAAAAATCTATAATATACCTTTAATAATAGAGTCGATACTGGCAGGAGTAATTAGATAAGAGTAATTATCATAAGAGCAATTGGATAAGAATTATTAGATAGGAGCAATTATTAAGAGTAATTATATAAAGAGCAATCAGATAAAGAGTAATCAGATAGGAGTAACTAGAAAAGACTAATTAGCTAGTAATAAAAAAAGTAACTATATAGCAATAAATAAGGAGTAATTAACTGATGAGTCATCATAAGCTTGAGTTTAAAAATGTTCATTTTACATATCCGGATGGAAACAAGGCAATAAACGATGTTTCGTTTTGCATCAGGCATGGGGAATCAGTGGGAATCATAGGGTCCAATGGGGCAGGGAAATCCACGCTGCTTATGCTGATGATGGGGATTATCTTTGCCAGTCATGGGGAGATTTTAGTGGGAGACACTCATGTTACTAAAAAGACATTGCCTATGATACGCCAAAGGCTGGGCATGGTTTTTCAGAATCCTGATGATCAGTTGTTTATGACAACCGTTTATGATGATGTAGCTTTCGGGCCTCGCAATTACATGATGGATGAAGAAGATGTAGCAAAAAAGGTGAATTATGCATTGGAAGTTGTCGGAATACCCCATTTGAAAGACAGAGCGCCCTTTAGACTGTCCGGAGGGGAAAAACGGTCGGTATCAATAGCAACTGTGCTTTCAATGCAGCCGGATATATTAATAATGGATGAGCCGACTTCTTCACTTGACCCTAAATCCAGAAGAAAAGTGATAGACCTGCTGAAGAGCTTTGAACATACCAAGATAATAACAAGCCATGACCTTGATATGGTATATGAAGTATGCAATAGGGTTATTGTGCTTAAAGACGGCAGAGTCATGGCGGACGGTGCTGCAGAAGAAATCCTTGTAAATGGTGAACTTCTTGAAGAATGTGGGTTGGAAATTCCTCTTTCATTAAAGAGCTGTCCCAAGTGTGGCAGTACAATTAAAAGAGTAAAGGAATGTCACATTGAGAATTTATAAGCATTGTATTACAATAAATTATAAATATTGTATTACAGTAAATTAGCTTGTTGTGCCGGCATTTCGGCAGCAGGAGTTCCGGGTTTAACAGATGTTAAGCTCGTTACGGGGCAAAGTTACCGGGCAAATTAATTTGCTTGTGTTATTAATTTGCTGGTGCTAAAGAATGCTCTCTTGAGTACGGGAAGTAAGATGCATTCCTTTAACACGGGGAGTGCAGAAGGGATCCTCTCGACGGTTTAGAGCGGATGCCCGGGATGCTTGCATCTGTTGGAGAGGAAATCTCTCCACAATGCATTCTCATAACCTGGAACAACAAGCCAAAGTATAAGTGCTTTATTTATTTGAAAAAATACAGTGTGAAAACAGGTGGAAAAAATAAAAAAAGCAGGGTGAAAAATAATATGTCAATGGAAAAGATTTTGGAACTGCACACCGTTAAATATGAAAACGATCAAATGTACATTCTGGACACGAGCAAATTACCTTCAAGCCTGGAATATGTCAAAATGAACAATGTAGAAGACTGTTTTGACGCAATAAAAACACTGAAGGTCAGAGGAGCGCCTGCTATAGGCGTTGCGGCTGCATATGCCCTTGTCCTTTCATCAAAAGCCGCCCGTAAAACATCATTCGGAGAATTTTATGAAGATTTCAAGAAAGACAAAGACTACCTGGCCAAATCCAGACCGACGGCCGTAAACCTTTTCTGGGCTCTTGACCGGATTGATGCAAAGGTCATTGAGAATAAAGATCGCCCTATAGACGAAATTTGCAAAGTGATAAAAGATGAAGCGGATCTAATAAAGCAGGAAGATATAATGATGTGCAGGCAAATAGGGGAACACGGGCTGACACTTCTCAAAGACGGCATGGGTATCCTTACACACTGCAACACCGGCGTTCTTGCAGCCTCGAAGTATGGAACTGCTCTTGCACCCATATACCTTGCTAAAGAAAGAGGTATGAATATCAAGGTATACGCTGACGAGACAAGACCGCTGCTTCAGGGAGCACGCCTGACAGCTTATGAGCTTCACCATTCAGGAGTGGATGTAACACTGATTTGTGACAATATGGCTGCTACAGTAATGAAAAACGGATGGGTTCAGGCAGTATTTTTAGGTTGTGACAGGATAGCTGCAAACGGTGACGTAGCCAATAAAATAGGCACATACAGTGTTGCAGTTCTTGCCAGGTACCATAACATTCCCTTTTATGTCATTGGTCCCACATCCACTATAGATATGAGTATTCCTGATGGGAGTGCAATTCCGATAGAAGAAAGGGATAAGAAAGAAATAATTTTCGGATTGGGTTATCAAATCGCACCGGAAGGAGTTAATGTATATAACCCTGCATTTGACGTTACTCCCAATGAGCTTATTACGGGTATTATAACAGAGAAGGGCATTGTAAGGCCACCTTTCAAGGAAAACCTGAAGAAACTGTTTACCTGAAGTTGTTTGCCTGAAGCTGCCAACTTAAAGCTGTTAACTTGAATCTATCTACTTGAAGTTATTATTTAAAATTTGAAGTTATTTACTTGAAGTAATTTACTTAAAGTTATTTACCTTAAGTTATTTGCCTTAAGGGCTTAACTTAAGTTATTCACCTTAAGTTATTTACCTTAAGGCATTTAATTTACCTCAAAATGTTATTAAAAAGGATAGCATATTTAATATTTAAAGGATAATATCTGTGTATTTAAAAGGATAATATTATTTTGACAATATTATTTCATAATTTCTTTGCAAGATGCCTTTACCCCTCCAGCTAAAGGACCTGTTTCCATATCTTCTCATAAATTCTTTATTTGACAACTGCTTTAATTCTTCATATTCAAGCCTGTACATAAGATTCGTCCTGAATTCTTCAATTTCGGTAGCTTTAATATTTTTATTATGCGGACAAACATCCTGACAGACATCACATCCCCAAATCAGGTCATGTTTGGTTAGAATTTCAATGTCTGTAGCAGACAGGCAACCTTTTTTCTGCGTTATATAAGATTTGCATCTACGCGGATTTATTGTAAAATCCCCTGAAATACACTGCCCGGGACATTTTTTAACACATTGGAGGCATTGGACACAGGTTCTGTCTTGAGCTCTGTCCGGTTCAAAAGGATAGTTGTTTAATAAATAGCCTATGAACACATACGAACCATATTTATCAGTTATTATATGGTTATTTATACCCCAAAAGCCTAATCCGGCCTTCCAGGCGAGATATCTGTCGCTAAAGGGCCCGTTGTCGACAAAAGATTTGTACCTGAAAGATTGTATATTTGATTCAAGGAATTTTCCTATTGCTTCAAGTTTGTTTTTGATTATCGTGTGATAATCAAGACTATAGGAATATTTGGACAGGTTGGCCTCCTCGACATTTCCTGTAAAGTAGGGAAAAAGGCACACTATTACGGACTTTGTGCCTTCAAGAACCAAGTCCGTATAAACCCTTCTTTTTATGTCTTTTTCCTCAAAATCACTTACATGCCCTTTCTCAATCTGCTTAATCCATACTTTTTCAAAATCCAGGTATGGACCTGGGGGCGCAATTCCTACATATTCAATATTTAATGATTTGCAATATTCAATCAATCTTTCTTTCACTGTCAACAATCCTATCGGTTTATTTTTTGCAAACTGCCATGTTGAGGCTTCCGGGAGTAAATTCCGCAGGTAAATTCAGTAGGTAAGTTCCATAATGCCCAAATACCATATCACCTATTTCATATTTTAATAATATCATACTTTGTTATTCCTAAAACAGGCTACTGTAAATAAAAATCTCCAAAAAAATAAGGGCAGAAAGCTGTATGGCTTCCGCCCCCTTTTGCATTATATAAACATTTTTATCAAATTCTATTCAGAAGACAGCTTTATTTATTGTCTAAATAAACTTGTTGTGCCCGGAACTCCTGCCATCGAAATGCCGGCACAACAGGTTAAATTATCATTTAATAAATGGCAAAGCCTTATATAGCGAGCTTGCGGCTTCTGCCCAGGTTATCTTTGAACTGCCGTCGAAAGAATCACCGTCTTTAACCGGAAGTATTCCGAGGGCATAGCATATAGCAGCGCTTCCTTTTGCATCAGTACTTATATTTGTTATTCCGGCGGGAAGCACATAAATATTGCTGTACTTGGCGATGTCCGAATATCCGAGAAGGTTAGCCAAAAGCTTTACAAATTCTTCTTTTGTTATTTTTTCATTTCCATTAAACTCCCCGGAAATGTCTGTGAGGATTTTCTGCTTAACTGCACTTTCTACAAAGAAGTAATTTTCATCGTCTTTCGTCACATCGGGGTAACTCTGTTCGCTGAACGGGTCGATGCCATAATATACTCCTCCTTTTGCAAAAACCATCATCTTAACGGCTTCAGCTCTTGTCAGGTTGGCATCGTAGTCAACATCAGAATTTCTAATTATTTTTTGTGCTTTCAACAATTCCACACTTCTTTTTGCCCAGTGATCCGGGAGGTTAGCGCCACTTTCCGGGTCTACCGCTTTTAATTCGTTTCCGCTCCAATCAACCGGCTTGCCGGATGTTGCATCAATTAAATAGTTGCTGTAACCATAATCGGGGTTACTAAATGTATATACAAGAATTGGAGTATCAGAGTATGCTTCCATTCCACTGACTTTGTCATAGGTATATGGAACAAGATACTCAAGTGTTGGCTCAATTCCCTGGAAATATTTTTTCAAAGCTTTTTCTTTTTCAACTATATTTGAAGCAGATGGGAACTCCATGTCACTCCAGCTGAAATAAAGGTTCATGAGCTCGCCGGTTTCACGGTCAATACTGACGATAATTGAGTTATCGGGATAGTATAATCCGTTAACAACCCTTGTGAATGAGTAATTGTACTCGCGCATAATTTTTTTGGTTTCCTCGTCGAACGTAGGTTCCTGCAAGTTCTGATCTGCATAAAAACCATATTGTTCGGGCAACATCTTTTTGATGATTTCAAGAGCTTTTTCCTTACATTGGCTCCAATTGAATTTTTCTGTAATTTCTGCCGGGACATCGCCTTCTTTAAGCATAATGTCGTTTTTATAATTGAAGTTGTATATGCTTAAACTGTTAATATGGCCTGTTTTTCCTTTTATTGCAATGCTCAGGCTCACATTTTGGTTTTCATTGTATAAATACCAGTTAAAGCTCCAGATATCATCCTGGGCATTATAATCCATCGGATAGTAAGATGAGCTATTTTCATCGAATTTTATGCCGTAAAGCTCTTCAACCATGGTTTTATATTTTTGGGCAAGAGCTTTAGCTTCTTTCTCGTCAATAACCTTATCTGAAATTTTCGCATCGGGATCCATGGGAACAGGATTCTCTGCAAATTGATTATTCCAATTGTCTGTGACGACAGCGGCGCTTCCGTCGTAATTTACAGGATTACCGGTTTTAGCATCAATGAAGGATATATATGAAACAGGAACATATGCAAGTACAATCTTAGGTTTTACAACTCCATAATAAGTATCTTTGTATATGGAAATGTATTGAAGCGAAAGATCGGTAAATTCCATGTACTTGTCTTTTGCCTGTTTTGCGTCCACTATTTCTTCCGCAGACGGCAACTTTGACATATCCACATCGAAATCATTAAAGCTGTAGCTTACTATACTTCCATCAGTTCCATCGACTCCGATGTAAATATTACTGCCTTTTAGGACTATTCCATTAATTTTTTTATTGTAAGTAAAGTTATATATAATCTGCTCCTTTACCCCACCAATTTGATATTCATTATAATAAGGAGTTTCCCGCTGAAGTTCAAATAAATCCAAATCTATATTGCACTTGTCTTTTAAGAATTCTTCGGCTTTAACTTTTGCTTCGGCTCTTGTCAGCGTAGCAACATGATTTTTCTGATTATCATAGTTTTCCCAAATGTTGAAGTATAAGACTTTACCTGTATTTGCATCAATTCCGATATTAACGTTTTCTCCCGGAGACTTGCTCTTGTAAAAATCTATAGACCAAGTAACCCCGCTCAAACTCCATTTGGGGTTCAGAAAAATGCCTCTAGGTTCATATTCATTTGTATTTTTCATGAGATTTTTTTTAATGAATACTTTGGCCAGTCTGATTGCCTGCTCTTTCTTGATTTTTACGTTGTCTTCAGTTATTTCGCCAGTAGGTAATATTTCTCCGGATGCAATCATAAGCTTAATTTTCTCTTCGCTTAAACTTTCAGTTGTATTTTCAGCGAATACACTTGTTGTTGCCAGTGAAAACACCAACATCGCTGCTGTAACTATCGGCAGTATTTTCTTAAAAAACATAGGGAACCCTCCTTATATTGTTATTGCTTATTGTAATAGCTAAAAATTTCAAATAATTTACTATATATGTAACAGACGAAAAGGATATGACTATGGTTCCCAAAAACATGAAATTTTTTAAAACAGCAGCGAAAACATATAGATAAAATGGATAAGGCTTAATTCCGGCGTGAACTCTGAAGGAGGCAAGGGAGAGAATACTTGATCTATTTTTCGTACCTCTCCCAGCTGATAATTTCATTTATGCTTTTTCTTTTCTTCTGCGGAACCTCGTCGTCAGCCGGATATCCTATGGGCATCAATGCGATAACCTCCAGATTCTCCGGCAGCTCCAGAATCTGGTGGCACTTCTCCGCATCAAAGGCGCAGACCCAGCATGTACCAAGACCCATATCAGCAGCAGCAAGAGTCATGTGGTCTACTGCAATAGCTACATCAATATCACAGTGATCCTTGCCGTCCTTCCTCTTCCATGAGCTGGAATGATCGCCGCACACAACAATGACAGCCGGTGCTTTTCTAAACCAGTCCCTTGGGTAGGTTTCTGCAATCCTGCTTTTCATCTCTTCTGTAGTAACAACTATGAAGTGCCAGGGCTGGAAATTGACAGCTGATGGGGAAATCCGGGCAGCCTCAATCACCTGAAGAATCTTCTCCTTTTCAACAGGCACATTTTTGTAGTTCCTTACGGAATATCTTTTCTTTGCAAGATCTATAAAGGACATTTGCAGCATCTCCTTTCAGCATATGTTTATGCTTATATTTATATTATAATTCGCCTACAATGACTCAATATTACAAAAAGCATAATCACATATATCATTATATATCATTTGTTTTACAATAGGCTATACAAAATGATCCTATTATCGAATGGAAGATGAATTATGCTTGATAAATTAATAATGCCAATCTAAGCAGATTAACCAAAGGGATATGGATAAGTCATATATTTATAATAATTATGCTAAATTTTAAAAGACTTTCCTTTCCATACTATTTATAATTAGCATTATTAAAATCCAGTGATGAGGGAGGTAATAATGTTGAGACCCAGGCTAATTCTAAGAAGAATTGTTACTTTGACATGCATTGCAACACTTTTACTGACTTGGTGCTTTTCCGGAATTTCATATGCATTACCGGTAAATGTCGACTACAGTTCTACATATGGAAGTGGAAACTTTGAACATGGATAGTGGATGAAAACGGGCTGCCTGCTTACAGATATAATAATGCATCTGCTGCAGCCCAACAAAATTTCACAGCTCAGGAGCCGTACCACCTGCTTGGAAATAGTGCAACAGTTTCGACCTCACACAGCAATGGCTATACAGAATTATTTACTACCAGGACTTTTCCGCGTTTTGCCAATAGATTTAATCCTTCAAGACGGGCCTTCGGTGGCGGGTTTGGATGGGTGTATGACCGCACTGCAGACCGGTTGTGGAGCACTTATTATCCGGACAAACCGGCTGAAGCTGGCTATCAATTGGATTGGGGAATGGGATATGCCAGAAAGATAATAACCTATGGCGGGATATCTATTGACCATTACACTTTCTCTCCTTTGGGAGATGATGAGGTCTTAATGGAGAAGATAACAATAACAAATACAAGCGGTACATCAAAAACGATCAGTTATTACGATTATTGGGACTGGGATACATATATAGTGCGCTTTCCTGTTATTCCAGGGATAGCAGATTCTTCTTATGAATGGGATTGGTTCCGCACATACTACGATTCCGAAAGGAAGACAATTAAAGCTGTAAGCAACCGTAGCCAGGGGGATATGACACGATCTGATACAATAAATGATCCTTCTCCGAAAACAGCATTTGTAACTTTATTGGGCAGTGATAGCATTGCCGGGTTTGAGACTATAACTTCGAAAGTATTCTCTTCCGGTATGGATCATCCATGGCCTGATGCTTTGAATACTTCTGTTTTGACAAATAGTTTGACATCAATATTCGGTACTACAACAGACAATATTAGCTTTGTACTGGAAAACAGGTTTACTCTCGAAGCAGGAAGCAGTAAGACAATATATGTACTATATGGTATGACAAGGAAAGGTCAGGAAAATGCTTTAATCGATGCATATCGTTCAGATTATCTTAATAGGTTTACAGATATGATAAATTATTATAAAACCAACTGTATCAAATTTAATCCGGGTACGGAGGACACATGGCTTTCGAGAGAAATGGCATGGAACTCGTATTATCTGCATGTCGGCGTCATGCTTGAAGATTGGTTTGGAGCTTCATCGCACATATTAAATCAGGGTAGCACCTACATGCTTGATTGGGGTCAAAATATTTCCCAAAGGGATGCCCTTCAGCACATAATGCCGCTAATTTACTGCAATCCGCAGCTTGCAAAAGAGACGATAAGATACATACTTCAGTGTATGTTTACAGGCTCCAGTGCAGGCAAGATAACTTATGGAACATCCGGATACGGAGGAGAATCAATAGGTGATGTTACATTCGAACCGAGCGATCTGCAATTGTGGCTTATATGGGCTGCCTGCGAATATGTAAATGCTACCCGGGACTATGCTTTTCTGGATGACAGCACCAGGTTTTTTAATAGTTCAAGTACAGATACAACATATAACAAGTTGAAGTTAGCTCTTAACTATATGCTTAATACTGTTGGAAAGGGACCTAATGGCTTGATTAAGATAATGAATGGTGATTGGAATGATGGAATAACAAGTTTGTCACCTAATCCCTATGCGACTCAGAAATATGGGGAATCAACTCTAAATACTGCTATTGCATTAATTGTATATCCATTATTCAGGGATCTTGCGCTTAGACGCGGCGATACAGCGACAGCAACAATGCTTACCAATGAAATAGATTCCTTAAAGTCTGCAATGTCTAACCAATGGCGGACAAATATGTTCAACAGAGCTTATGTAAGAAACCAAAACAATCAGGAGATGGAGGTTGGGGCTAATACATTGTGGCTTGAAAGCAATGCCTTTTCATTACTGGTAGATAACCTTCTCAGCCCTGCCCAGGTTAATAGTATGGTGTCAAGAATAATAAATGATGTATCAGCACCGTGTGCTGCCGGAGCAAACCTTGTAGGGATACTGCCGGATGGTGATCCATATAAATCAAGGCCTGAATGTGACACTTCATGGTACTCTATTTGCGGGGCATTGGTAAGAGGTCTTGCAAAACAAGCATCTTTTAGCTCTTCGGCGAAAAGTCTTGCATGGACAGAGTTCAAGAAGAATACACTTGCAACACATGGTACGCTTTACCCTAATCAGTTCTACGGGTTAATAAGTGGACCTGATGCAGTATTTACAGAACTGAACACCCCAATTTTGAATGAACCGGGAACTAATTGGCAGGAAGCTTCTGTTAATGGTGAAAAAACACATGCGATGAATAATATGCACAGCCATTCGCAGTCACTCCATAGTTCGCTGGTATTATGCGGCATAGCATCAAACAACTCAGGCTATAAAATTGATCCACAGATGCCTGTTGATTACGGGTTCGGCTGGGAAAGCCCGACATTTGGCGTCCAGTATCAGCAATATGCGATAACAGGCAAGATAAAGGCGCTTGCAACTGAGACAGTCACAATGACTGTATCGCTTAGTGATTCACTTAATGGTCAGGCGACCATATATGTTAAACGCAACGGGCAGAATATACCTTTTACACGCGATGGAAATGTCGTAACTTTCAGTTTAGACCTTATAGCGGATACTATAGTTAATTGGAGTATCTCAAGCAACTGATTATAGAAATCAAAATCGGGGAGTGTTAATGCTCCTCGATTTTGGACTATCTCTTATGCAAGAAAAGCACCTTTCTGCCAATGTGACCGGAACAGGTAGCTATGATGCCGGATGGAGTAGAATAATGTCTGAGATTGATTTATAATAAATAAGATAAGGTGAGAAGGAGAGTCTGAATGAGAAATGTTCTGTTTCTTGTATTAGTGCTTTCAATACTTTTGTTTATGGCTATAGCATGCAGAACATCCCCGTCTGTAAATATTGAACCTGATAAAAATCTAGAGGAAGAGCTTCATCTGGTATTTGTCACCCCTCTGATTGATAACCCTGTATGGCAGGCTGCAAAGGATGGTTTTGACGCAGCAGCAAAGGATTTTAATTTCAGAGGCGATTGGGTTGGACCATCGGCCATTGATATTGATGAAATGATTAAACAAATCAAGATTGCAATAGCTGAGAAAGCTGATGGCATAATAACACAGGGAACCAATCCTGAATTAATGAAGCCTGTACTTATTAAAGCTAATGAGGCAGGTATTCCGGTTGTTTTAGTAAATTCCGATATTTCCGACGCTCCAAGGCTTGCTTATATCGGTACTGACCCGAAAAAATTCGGCAATCTCGGTGCAAAAGCTATTTTAAAGAAATTCGGTGATACTCCTATTAAGGTTGCATATATGACCGCAGCTCTGGATACAAGGATAGGAGTCGACATGGTTGCCGGTTATGAAGAAATTCTTAAGACCGCTCCCGGAGGGTACGAAAGACTCATTGTTACTGAAGATGGTGCGGACCTTCTAAATAGTATAAAACAGTTTGAAAATATTTTTAATACATTTCCTCAATGCAATCTGGTGGTGAGCGTTACGGGCAGTGGAGGTCTTGCCGCTGCAAAAGCTGTTCAGAGAAAGGGTCTTTCCGGAAAGGTGATAATTATGGCAATTGACGATATACCACAGACACTGGATGGCATAAGGAGTGGCAGTATTTATGGTACCATGACTCAGAATTTTTACAGAAAAGGATATCAGGCTGCACAATGGATTTGCGACTATAAGAGAACAGGCAAAAAGCCTGAGCAGCTGATAAATGACTCAGGAACTATGGTTGTTACACTGGAGAATATAGATACATACAAAAATGATATGATAAATCCTGAATCATGGAAATAATGTCAAGTGGGGACCTGAATATGAAAACTTTTCGGTGGAGTTTATCAAGAAAATTGGTTTTTGCATTTGTTGTTGTTATTTTTGTATTAATGATTTTTATTTTTTATGCCAATTCTAATTATAACAATTTGCTGACTCAGTATAACCTTGCACTGGAAAATAATAAAAAACTTGGTCAACTTTTTAATTCTGTTTCAAAGGCGCATCAATTCCTTAGTAACTCATTTGTAGTAAATTCGTACGACTCCTATCTGGATGAATATAATAATTGTTTTAGCTTGATAGATGAGATGAAGAACTATATCACTGACCGTTTCAGTCTGGGGAAACTGACCGATCTGGAGAGGATGCTGCAGACATATGGTGATAAGGCAAATGAGGCTCGACATTTTTTCTCAAATGAAAATACCGAGCAGGCATATAAAAGCCTTGACGAAGCAACTGAAATTAATGGTTTGATTATTGACAGATATGGCTATTATGATGATATTCTTAACAAAGCAACTGAAAGCCGGCGTTTAGATTTATTGGCATCGCAGAAAACTCAGAATATGATTAATTTAATCATTTTTGTAGGTCTTGTAATTTTTTGCGGGTCCTTTGTCGGTTTATTCACGAACAGTGTTACAAAGCCTGTCAGACAGCTTGCTGAAAGTGCTGAGCAAATTTCAAAAGGAAATTTTAATATTTCTCAGATTGAAGTAAAGTCCAGTGATGAAATTTCGCTTCTGTCATCAGTTTATTATAAAATGGTACAGAGCATTAAATACTATATTAAGGAAATAGAATCAAAAGCAGAATTGCAGCGGCGCTTAATGGCTGAGGAGAACAGAAATCTAAGGAATGAGACTTTGCTTAAACAGACTCAGCTCAATGCTCTTCAGGCACAAATTAATCCTCATTTTCTGTTTAATACACTCAATATGATAAAACAGACAGCATTTCTGGAAAATGCGCAGGAAACCAGAGTTATGCTCGAAACAACTTCACAATTATTGAGGTTTTATATTGATAAAGCCGGCACAAAGGTATCCTTGAAAGAGGAACTTGAAAACGTGGAAAATTATATCTATATCCAAAACAAAAGAATGGGTAAAAGAATTAAATTTGATATGATCGCTGATGACAATATAAGCGATGTACAAATACCGAGTCTTGTAATTCAACCGTTGCTGGAAAATTCGATCATGCATGGCCTGGAAAACTGCATTCAAAACGGAAAAGTTGTGGTCAAAGTCACTGAACTGGAAGAAAGCATCAAAATAAGCGTGAGTGACAATGGCAAGGGTATGAGTAATAAGACAATTGAACAAATTCTGAACAAACAGCAGCATAACAGCACAAAAAGTATTGGACTGGCTAATGTTTTACAGCGGCTGGAGCTGTTTTATGATGAGAAAGGCCTCATGGAGATTTCCAGTGAATTGGGGGCAGGCACGACAGTTACTTTGACTTTACCTAAAAAAAACCATTAAGAAAAGGATGAAAAGAATGTATAAATTGCTTATTGCTGATGATGAAGAAATTGAAATTAATGCGTTTAAAATCATAGTAGGTAATAATTTTGACAATATAACAGTCTTCACTTCAGATAATGGTATTGAAGCACTTGACATTGCCAGAAGAGAAAAACCGGATATTATTTTTATGGATATTGAGATGCCTGGCCTGGATGGACTCTCTGCAATCGGTGAAATTAAGAAAAGTGTCCCGGAAGCGCATTTCATAGTGTACACTGCCTACAGCAATTTTGACTATGCGCAAAAAGCAATCAAAGTCGGCGCTGATGATTATTTGTTGAAACCTGTTAAAATGCAAACTCTCATAGAGATAATTAAAAAAAATATTGAAGAAATCGAACAGGAGAGGAGCAGGTTTTATGAGTTTCAGAAGCTGGAAGAGAAATTATCTCTTGTTAAGCCATTCATTGAAAAGGATGTTATTTTTTCAGTAATAAATGGATTGGAAGGACATGATATATTAAAACAATATATTTCTCTGTATGAGATAGAAACGGAAACAGCATTTTGTGTGATTTTCAAGGTTATAAAAATTAATGGGATTGAAACTCCGATCGAAGAGTCTTTCAAGCAAAAAAATAAAGTTGCCCAAAAGATCATGAGCATTTTAAAACAGGTCTGTCAGTGTATTGCAGCTGAGTATATAAGTGGAATTGTTCTGGCTATTATTCCTTTACAAAATAGCACAGACGAATACAATGTACGTATCTGGTCGATGAATCTGGCGAATTATGTAAGAAACAAGCTTAAAGATATTGCAGATATAAAGGTAGGTATAGGCGGGCTGTCCTGCAAATTTGAAAACATACACAACTCCTATATTGAAGCATACAAGGCACTTACAGAAGATTCTTTGGGTATGTCAATAATGCATTATGATGATTTTAAGAATAGTAATAATGATGACATTGAAAGCTTGACACAATTGGAAAACCAGATTTGTAAAGCAATATTAATCCGTGATAAAAATGAGACCGTGAAGTTAGCTAATGAAATATTTAATTTTATTGTTAACAATGAAAGCAATATAACTTATACAAAATCAAAATTGTTTGAAACATGTTCAGTTATAAATAGATATATTGAGACCAATACTTTAAACAGCATACTTATTTCTTCGAAGCTTAATATTGAATTGGTGGCGAGCATTGTAAATTTGTACGCCTTGCAAAAATGGTTTATTGATTATTGCTTAAATGCCATTGAAGAAGTCTGTAAAATTTCAAAAACACGCAATTCATCAATTGTATGTGATGCAAAAAAGTATATTGATGAAAATTATGACAAAGATATCACTTTGGAAAAGGTTGCTGCTTCAGTTTGTGTTACGCCTTATTATTTAAGCAGGCTGTTCAAGAAAGAAATGGGTAGTACTTTCAATAGCTACCTTACAAAAGTCAGAATAGATAAGGCAAAACAACTTATGCGCAATACGAATAAAAGCATCAAGGAAATCTCATTTGATACCGGATTTAACTCGCAGCCTTACTTTTGCACTGTTTTTAAAAAAGTTGAAGGAATATCTCCCAGTGAATATATACAGAGCTTGACAAAGTAGTTACGTATAGAATAACTTGTTGTGCCAGTACTTCGATAGCAGGAGTTCCGAACTTAAGAGCAAGTAAGCTTGTTACTGGGTAAATCTCTGATATTCAAGTCAATAATTAATTCTAAATTTTTAACGAAGTTATAATTTTTTGCAGTCGTATTCATACGGCTTTTTTTATTGTTAAATCAGAGCAGAAAATTGTAAGGTTTAAGCTATATATCAAAAGACTTCATATTTCATATTCTTTATAATTTCAATCGGAAGCATTGCGGAAGCTTTAATAAACTGTCCGTTTTGCCAATCGAACAATAAAAATTAAAAGTCAGGAGGAAAAGAAAATGGAAAAGGCATTTAGGCTCATATCGGTTTTCTTATTGGCAATCTGTTTATTAACTGGAATGGTTGCATGCAGCAATTCAAAAAATGTTGGCATATCTGAGGTAAATACCGGTCAGCAGGATGATGCAGGTAAAGAACAAATATCCGATAAAGAAACTGGAGAAGATAAAGCAACTGAAGAAGATGCAGTACAGGAAAGCAATAAATCCGATGAGGATAAAAGAATTGTTATTGGTATGGTACCTACCAGCATAGCGAACAATCCGCTTTATATGTTCCTTGTTGACGGATGTCAGAAAATTGCGGATGAAGAAGGAGTAACATTAATAACAACTGATGTTAAAATGGATGCAAGTCTGCAGATATCAGCTCTGGAAAACCTGATCGCACAAAAAGTAGATACAATAATTGTTGATCCTGTTGATGCCCAGGCTATTAGCAGCAAGATAAAGGAGGCAATGGACAAGGGGATTAAAATAGTATCTCTAAGTGGTAAGACCGATGCTTATGACAGCTATTTAACAATAGACCATAAAAAAGTAGGGTATGTTGAAGGTCAAATGGCTGCAAAATGGATTAATGAGAAGCTGGGGGGAAAGGCTGAAGTTGGTATATTAAATTACAGATTGGGTTCGGTTCTAATAAACAGGGAAGATGGAATGAGAGAAGCACTTGAAGCAGAATGTCCCGGCGCGCAGATTGTTGCTGTAGGACAGGCGGACAATCCCACAGACGGTATGAAAGTTACGGAGAATTTTCTTCAGGCTCATCCTAATATAAAAGTCATTTTGTGTGTTAATGATGCAGGAGCGTTAGGGGCAGTTGAAGCTGTAAAAGCATCGGGTAAAGCAAGTGATGACTTTGCCGTCTTTGGCGCAGATTCAGC
Organism: Clostridiaceae bacterium; assembly: GCA_012840085.1. Taxonomy (GTDB): domain Bacteria; phylum Bacillota; class Clostridia; order Acetivibrionales; family DUMB01; genus DUMB01. Next base: position 147,133 of record DUMB01000094.1, on the reverse strand, counting down.
TCCTGAAGCACTGGCTAAAATAAAAGAAGGTTCAGTGCTGCGTGGAACGGTTTATATATACCCTGAAGAATTGCCCGGAATTATCATGGACACATCAATAAAACTGTCAAAAGGCGAAACGGTGGATAAAGAGATAGTAGGGAGAGTAGGAGCTGTAACTCAAGAAAACTTTGACGAGATTATAAAGCAGTAATCATGTTTAAGAGAACAATGCTTTAGCAGAGGGAGCCAAAGAGCTCCTTGTGTCAATCAAAATTGGAAAGAGTGATATAGTGCAAAATGATAATATAATTTTATCGTTGAATAAAATAACAAAAAGCTATCCGGGTGTTTTAGCACTTGACAATGTTTCTATGGATTTCAGGCAAGGAGAGGTACATGCTCTGCTGGGAGAAAACGGTGCTGGTAAATCTACTCTTATTAAAGTAATTTCCGGAGCAATTGAGCCTGACAGCGGGACTATATCCATAAAAGGCAAGACATTTTCAAAAATAACGCCGCACCTGTCAAAAGCCCAGGGTATTGAGGTCATTTACCAGGAGTTTAATCTGATTCCGGCCTTATCATCAGCAGAAAATATATTTTTGGGGGAACCATTAAGAAAAGGCGTTTTAGCAGATAAAAAAGCTATGTCCCAAAAAGCTGCGGAATTATTCAAAAGCTTTAATATAGATATTAATCCTGATATACCGGTAAGGAATTTATCAACGGCTTATCAGCAAATAGTGGAAATAGCAAGAGCAGTTTCCAAAAATGCAAGTATTCTGATAATGGATGAGCCTTCTGCTCCACTGACAACCTCTGAAGTAGGCATACTGTTTGATATTATCAGAAAGCTCAGGGAAAAAGGAGTAACTATTATATACATATCTCACAGAATGGAAGAAGTCTTTGAGATTTCAGACAGAGTGACGGTAATGAGGGATGGAAAGTATATAACAACAAAATTTACACAGGAAACTGAAAGAAAGGAACTAATCAGCCTGATGGTTGGCCGTGAATTGACAGAAACTTATCCGGCAAGAACAAAGGAGCCGGGGCCAACTGTCCTTGAAGTAAAAAAACTATGCGGCAATGGCATTAAGGACATTTCCTTCAGCGTGAGAAAAGGAGAAATACTGGGATTGGCAGGCTTGGTAGGGTCGGGCAGGACTGAACTTGTGAGAACTGTTTTTGGCGCTGAGCCTGCTGAAAGCGGTGAAATACTTCTGGAAGGAAAGAGTGTCAGGATAAAATCACCAAAGGATGCCATAAAGATGGGGATAGGATTGATTCCAGAGGACCGCAAAAGACAGGGAGTTTTCTTGGAACTGGATGTAAAGACAAACATATCATTGGCTGCAATAAAGGATTTGTGCAAATTTTCATTAGTTGATAAACGTGCTGAGAATATGTTGACTTCGGATTACAAAGAGCAGCTTAAGATAAAAACTCCGGGTCTTAAACAAAAAGTTAAGAATTTAAGCGGAGGCAACCAGCAGAAAGTAGTTTTAGCAAAATGGCTTGCTACTAAAACAAAGATACTCATTTTTGATGAGCCCAGCAGAGGTATAGATGTAGGCGCAAAGCAGGAAATATACAACCTGATGCGTGGACTGACCGACAATGGTATGACAATTATTATGATTTCCTCAGACATGGAAGAGTTGTTAGGTATGTCGGACAGGATAATAGTCCTTTGCGAAGGAAAGGTTGCCGGAGAAGTAAGTAAAAGTGAATTCAGCCAGAATTATATTCTGGAACTTGCATCAGGTAATAGATAATTGGAGGCGACAAAGATGGATATTAAATCATTTATTAAAAAATATGGCGTAATTGTTGTACTGTTATTATTAATAGGTATATTTTCGCTTTTATCGCCGGCTTTTTTGACAGTCACAAATATAATAAATATTGCAAGACAAGTATCAATGCTCGGAATAGTCTCTGTAGGAGTCACTTTTGTAATGATATCCGGAGGCATGGATTTATCAGTTGGGGCACAGGTTTCATTGGTGGGAATGATTTCGGCATGGTCTATGCTTCATTTGGGAATAAGTCCTGTAGTGGCGGCATTTCTTGGAATTTTCACAGGTGTTTTTTTGGGGTTTTTGAATGGTTTTATAGCTATACGTATGAAAATCCACCCGCTGATTGTGACACTTGCCTCCATGACAATTTTCAGGGGAATAAGCTATATAATATGCGGAGGATTACCGATATTCGGCTTCCCGGAATCATTTACGGTTTTGGGACAGGGATATCTGGGGGTTATCCCAATACCTGTTATAGTACTAGTATTAGCGGTGATTTTAGGGAGTTTTATTTTAAATAGTACATATTTCGGAAGATACTTTTATGCAATGGGCGGCAATGAGGAAGCAGCAAGATTGTCGGGCATCAGCATAAATAAGTTAAAAGTTGCTGTATATACAATCAGTGGCTTTTTTGCCGGAATTTCCGGAGTAATATTGCTGTCCAGGGTTAATTCAGCACAGCCTAATGCAGCAACAGGATATGAATTTGACGTTATGACAGCTGCTGTGCTTGGCGGAATAAGCATAAAAGGTGGCGAGGGGAAAATATTGGGTGTTTTCATCGGTGTACTTATCATGGGTGTGCTGAGCAACGGACTGATACTGATGAACGTCGGGGATTACTATCAGAATGTAATAAAGGGACTTGTATTGATTTTAGCTGTTGCTTTTGACAGTATGCAAAATTTATCCAAGAAAAAGAAGCTGATTCAGCACGAAGCTTAGGTGTAAGACTTGAACGGCATTTTATATAAAGTAAGGGGGGTATATTATGCCTTGTTGTGTTGCAGGTGCTCTGTTCATTCTTAATATTATGGCATTTGTAAGATGGTTTAAGCGCACCATACTGAGGAAAGAGCCTGATGAATACGAAGAAAATTTCTGGACACCTCCGAGAGTTAAACTAAGAGATAAACTTAAAAGTATATTCTCTGATCGTAAAAGAAGGAAAATTATCATTGGATTTTTAGTCTTTGAAGCTGTTCTGGTTGCTGTAATATGGCTGGCAGGAGGCTTCGAATATATTCAACACGGTATTGAAGTTATTTCAGCAGATCAGGACGTTTCACTGGAACATATAGGACAGTGTTGTGTTGAAAAGTAATTAGGAAAAGGAGGAAAGAAATTTGGCCGCAACAGAAAATATACCTAAGAATAGGTTGCACGTGCCTCCCTTGAGCGAGGTTCCGACATACAAAACCAGTCCCCGGTTTTTAAAGATACGCCTTAGAATGATAATTATATATACTGCTATGTGTATCATCGGAATAACGCCTTATTTGTTGACTAAACTGGGAGCAGCGAACTTCCCGCCTTGCGCTCAGGCTGCAGCGTGGGGGCTGTTTTTCCCCGGCAGCGGACTGATTGCTGTGGGAAGCATCTGGAGTATGATACTCGGCTTATTGATATTTATGTTCTTTTATAAATTCGGTCTGACATTTATGCAGACCAGCGGAGCGATGTTACTGAATATCTATCTGTGGATATTATCTATTGCAGGGGGAGCAATTCTTGCAGAAAGCAATATCAAATTTTATTCTGCAGGCATTACATTCATTGTTATTCCGGCAGTCATTGTGCCTGCTTTGCGTTATTCAAACAAGCAATATAAAACAAGTTTAAAAATGTGTGAAGAACGTGAAATGTACCTGGATAAAGAGATTGAAACTCTGGAAAAGGAAGCATGCTCAGCCAGGCCTGAAGAAGAACGGGAGCTTTCTGTAGATGCCTTGAGTGCTATAAGATATCTGTTTGAAATGACACTAAGGGAGCCGGGTGACTTTTCCGGCTATGACAGTAATGAACAGTTCCAGCTGTCGGCATTACGCTATTCGTTGGACTATATAGGTTATGCGCTGGCACTGATGCAGTGCGCTTATACTCCTAATTTCCATGGATACCTGAATAAAGCACAGCAGTTTATAATTGAAAGCTTTACCCGTCCGGAGGTTTGCGGCTACTGGAAATGGGAATACCTTGGCGGAATGCTTAAATGGGATCCTGACCCTATACGGAATCAAAACATAATGTTTTCGGGTTGGTCCGGAGTTGTTATAACACTATACGGGTCCAATACAGGTGATTTGCGATATGAAGCCCCCGGAGCGCTGAAGTTTAAGCCTTCGAAAAAAAGCAGCAGAACGTATGATTACAGTGCAAAGGACATTGTGGATGTACTGGTAAGGCAGTTTAAGAATTATCCGACAAAATTATTTCCATGTGAACCTCATTGGGTATTTTCTATATGCAATGCGTACGGTTTAAACGCTATTTTGCCATATGACAGGCTCCATAACACAAGAAACCTGGAGAGCTTATATGATGAGGTCGAGAGAGCTTATATGGAAAACTTTATAGAACCTTCCGGGGACTTCACTTTCATGCGTAATGCGTTACTGGGAATTAATACATTTGTAAAAACTACCCCTGATTTTAATGCACTGACTGCATTTGGAATTTCCCGCCTCTTTAATCCGCTCAATCCCGGTTTGGCCAAGCGTACATATGTACTTGCAAAGAAACATTATGTTTCCTATAGGGATGGCGAAATAAAAGTTAATTTCGGTGAATGGGACAACATGATGGATATAGGAAACTTCAGAAGGTCCCCTGGTTACAACCTGGGTACAATAGCCGTGGCAGCATGTGAAATGGGCGACAGGCAGATTGTGAAAGACATGTTGGCAATAGCCGACAAATACATGGAAAGATATGATGATAAAAATATCCTTGCATATAAAGGCGCGTCTGTATCAGCTAATGCCATTATAGCAAGTGCAAGGTTCGCAGAAAGAGATGACTGGTACAATATGATGCATAAAGGTCCTGGCATGGGCGCATTTACAGGGCCGATCCTGGCGGAATGCAAATATCCTGATGTGCTTGTAGCACGGGCCAAAAGTGATGGGAGCGATTTCGATCTTGTATTATACAACGGGAATAGTCCTGGGCCAAAGAAAATTGACATTGAAAGGCTAAAGCCCGGTAGGGAATATATGATAAAGGATACTGAAATGAGGTTCAGAGCCGATGATACAGGAAGTGCATCCCTTGACATTATCCTGGATGGCCGTACAAAAGTTCATATTGTGCCTGTATCATGAAACTTATTGTATTGCACTTATTTCAATATCTATGATATAGGAGAGAAAACAATGAAACAATTCTTCATTTTAACATGTATCATTACTGCTATTCTTACCCTTTTGGTTATCGGCACCATTATTTTTACGAAAATATTTTAATATGCTGACGGGGGCTTACTCTAAGAAAAGAAAAATATCAGGTGTAGCTCATTGAGCTGTTAGAAAGCTGAGAAACACATTAATAAAACACAATATACAAGGAGGCAATCCTAAGAGTATCTTCGACAAACTATTCAAAAAGTAATCTGCGAGTACAATTGTCCGACAGACAACGCAGCAAACCCCTCCTGTCAAAAATAAAAAATAGATTTGGCGGAATTTACCGCAAAAGAACGGAAGCTGATGAATGATGCGCTGACATTTATGGCTAATCTCGCCGCAACCAGGGGAATAGCAAACGGAGCACAGATAGCCACCGATTGCGTGAAGGTATCCTCTTATGTGACAGCGCATAGGAACTGTAATACACGGAGGTGTGCATATGCGTTTTCTTTGTAAAATTGCCGGTCATGCCTGGCGAAGCGGATATTGCCGCAGATGCGGCGCAACACATAAAGAACACCAATGGGAACAGATACCCGGCAAGTGCGTGGAGAAATGCACTATCTGCGGTAAAGAATCAAATATCGCGCATACATGGGAACGAATTGGCTGTGTTTCAAAATGTGCCGTTTGCGGGGCTGAAGGGGAACCTCACCTTTGGGTAAACCACCAATGCAGTATTTGCGGAACATACGATAAAGCTGTTCAGGATTTATTCAATGCGTCGTATGTAAATACCATATCTGACAAAAAAATCCAAAAAATACTGAATAGTTTGAACCAAGAGACACTGACAGAACTTGCGATTAAGGCGAAATGCGCCTATGCCTGTCACGCCGCGAAAGATAGGGTTGTTGACACTGCGCTTCTCGCTCGAATAGCGGATGAGTCGGACAACGAATATATCGTAAGGGAACTCAGGAAAAAGTTTATCTGCCCTCATTGCGGCGCGACCATTGACGCAGCCACGCTCGCCCTTTGTAAATGCCATGCCTGCGGTAACGAGGTTCACGATTTTTATAAGGTTGAAGATACTGAGATTGACATGCCTGACTTCACTTGCGGAACCCGCTATGAAAAGTGTAAAAGGTGCGGCAAGGAAACCGAGCATAAGGAATTTTCGCATTATTGGGAGGGACATTGATAATGCCGGAGCTATTGAAAGAACGGCGTATTTCATGTGAACGCGGTACGGAAAATATTTCGTTAAACTATAAACTATTGTATTTAAGGGAGGTTTTTTCAATGAGAAAGACACTATTCGTACTACTGGCATTGCTGCTGGCGCTGGGCCTGGCGGCCTGCGGCGCGCCCGTCTCGACGGAGACACCGTCGCCAGAGGTATCGGAGTCCGCGTCCGAGAAAACGTCTGAACCCACGGTGGAACCCACGCCTGAACCCACGCCAGAAACCGCTCCCGAAGTGGTTGTATTCACCGATGAGGTGCTGGAAGAAAAGGTGCAGGCAGCCATGAACAAGCCCTCCGGCGATATTACCCTTGCCGAGTCTGAGGCAGTCACAGAACTCGACCTGAGTATAGAACCCGGAACGCCCCTTCCGAGAATTAAGGACATAAGTTCGCTTAAATACTTTAAAAATCTTACCGTCCTTAAGCTGGCCTGGTCCTTTGACGATAAAGCGGAGGTGGATATCAGCCCTCTCGCCGGTATGACTAAGCTTATAGCCCTGTACATAAACAGCAACGGCATAACGGATATCAGCGCTCTCTCCGGTATGACAGAGGGCCTGTGCCGTCTTTATCTGGATGAAAACCAGATCACGGACATCACGCCGATCGCAGGAATGAAAAAAGCTGACATCACTAAAGCTTGCGGGCAACCCTATCGAGGATTTTTCACCGCTTGCGGACATCTATCCGAACCTGACGGAAAAGGACTTTGAGCTGAAGTGACCTGCGTCAGGCTATGGGGATACTCGCTCACGCTAAAGGATTTTTGCAATAATGGACGTAATTGCAAATGCCAAATATGCGGGAAGGTTCGGCATGCTATCAGGGATAACGACGATGGAAGCTTTGCCGCATCCGGCAAGGTGTCCACGACCTGGTACACGCGCTGCGGGAAAAGGGAGCGTTACTATTCGGACAGCGGCACGGTGGTCGAGACGGATTTCGGGCCGGAGGATTTTAACAGGTAGACACGTCACCCTGCGTCAGCCGCCGGGCTATGAGCGCTGAAGGCTCTGGGAAAACAAGCGGTACAGAATCAGATAATGGGAGGTATCGTGATGGGATTGACCTGCAAACTGTCAGGTCACAGATGGAACGGCTGCAAATGCCTGCGTTGCAGTCAGACGCGGGATGAAGCACATGATTGGAACGGTTGCACTTACCGGATTTGCGTGAAAATCAGCGATGAGAATCATCTGTGGGATGCTTGTCAGTGCCAGATATGTGGAAAAAACCGTAACACAGGCCATGATTTCATGACTGGTAGAAGATATCCTCCATGAAATAGTCGAAGGGGGAAACATACAGGCACTGGAGCGGTGTACCGACCAAGTATGGCTGATGGAATTCGTCCAAAACAAGCAGAATTCCGACTTTGGTCGGGTCGCTGCCATTCCTCTGATTACCAGTCAGCAATTTCTTAAAGCCCTTGCCATGAAAAATGATTTGAAAGGACCATTCCTGTGATAAACAATGGAATCAAACTAAAAACCGTCATGGACTATTTTGATATCGGCGGCAACCAGCTGGCGAAGGCGCTTGACGTCGATCCCTCCCTAGTTAGCCGCTGGCTCAGCGGCAAGCGAAAGCTGCGGGCGGCCAGCGCTCAGATGGATGCCCTTGCGGAATATATCCTCGCGCAAAGCCGGAGCATCGACGACATCAAGTGGCTCAATGCGCATTTTGAGTCGGAAGGCCTGCCCACGGAGCTGTCCTCGGTTCACCGCATCAAGCAAAATCTTGTTGTATGGCTGGCAAGCGATGGGGATAGCCTTCGCCGGAATCTTGGCGGCAATACGCCGGATATGGGAAGACCGCAGCCTGTTGCTGCTGAAGCCGCTCTGACTTGTCCTGCACGACATTCCTCGATCAGGCTGGGAGTCATACAGATCGCGCTGGATCTTGAACCGCTTTTCGCTTCGCTCTCGCCGCAAAGCCGCGTGGATATCTTCCTCTCCAGCGACCGGATCGCCACCATCGCGCAGGAGGATATATCCGGCCTGATTATCCGGGCAATCGAAAAAAGCCGGTTACAAATACGGCTTGTGGTATGCGTATCCGGCGACACGCAGGCGATATCGCGTCTGATTGACGTCTATATGAAACCGCTCGTCTCAGGACATATCAGGCTTTTACTGTTGCACGGCATGACGCAGACCGTCACCAACCAGATGCATTTGATTATCCCTGATGGTGCGGTTATGCTTGTGACCGAAACGCCCGGCGTTGCCGCGCCCCCCGTCGCCCTTATCGTCACGGACAGGAGCTTTGTGGAGGAAACTCAAAAGAGCTTTGAGCAAACGGTTCGTTACGCACAGCCCGCTCTCCAGGTATACAGCGACGATTATTCCCGAAATATCCTTGAAATCCTCTACATGGAGTATGCCACGCCCGGCAGCCTTGATGTCGTCAAAGACAGCCTCAATCCCCTATACATGACCCAAGAGGCATACGACCGTGCGCTGCTTGCCCTGGGACATGAAGGTGCGGAATTTGCGTGGCGCAGCGCGGAGTTTGCGCGCTTTAAGGCTGGAATGGACGGTGTGCTCGGCGGAGATTCGGTGTTTCGGGAGATTCTCTCGCTTTCAAGGCTCATGCAGGTGGCGCGGGACGGCTTTTGCCGCATGCCGGGGCTGTATTTTATGAAAAAGGGCTTTGTAAACCTGAACGCTGAGGGCTGCGCGGCAATATTGAACGGCTACATCCGGTATCTTGAAAGCGTGCCGAACTTCCACCTGTTGATACTGGACGATCTGTCGGCACTGCATGCGGGAAGCTGTTGGCATATCAAGCGGAATGCAAGCATGGCGGCCAACTGCTGGAGCGGTGAGGAACCGTTGATGATCCATACCAATCAAATACTAATCGTAAACGAGTTCCAGTCGCATTTTGATGTTTTGTGGGCGCAGAGCGCGGGCAGTATCGGAAACCGCTCAGGTATGATCGCCATTTTGCGGGATGTGGTAGCGTTACTTACAAAGAATCATTTAATGAAATAAGCGGATTGCAGCTATAGATGCCTGATATGTCGGGAAGCGCTTTCCTCAAATTGATAGAATAGTCCCGTCAATTCGGCGGGGTCATATGTTCTTGTATCCGGACATCATTTTTTCAAGCAGCTTTATCATCTCATCCTTCACCAAACCGGGAGATAGTATCCTAATACGGCCTTCCGAACATAAAGATGGGGTAATTCGGGCTTTTCCATAGATCACGAATAATGACGCGTCCCTTGCTTGAACTGGCCTCAATGACCTTGCCGTCCCCGATGTAGATGCCGGTATGATGGGTTTCGTTCCATCTGTGGCAGCCCTCGCACCCGAGGTTCTTCCAGAAAATCAAGTCGCTGGGCTGCAACTCACTCCTGCCCACAACTTTGTTACTAGTAATTTAGACGCATACTGCTGATACCCTAACAGGTGTACTAGCGGCAATTAGATGTACTGGCAGTATCCCCTTATTACAGTAAGTCCTAGTCCTAATACAAAGTTCCTTCCTGTTAGAATGTACGGAAGTCCAAAGCTAAATCCTATAACATGAAAAGAGCGGTAAATATAGCGGAATATTGTTCGGTTTTTGTTGTCAAAGACGCCGAAAACCCTGATTAGATCATGCTTTCCGGACAAATTGTAGCGGAAGATGGGGGATTCCCATCTGCTTCGTATACTAAAGACGTCATACACCCTCGCAATGCTCCGGTACCACGCTCCTACACTCGCTGCGAAATGGCCATTTAGAACATTTCCTGAAAGCTCGTGCCCTCCCGGGTTCGAATGCTGTTAGAACTGCTGAAAATAAAAAGCACCAGGATAAAAATGAAGTGAACCCGGAGCTTTTATTATTTTCTATTCGTTTTTTTTGAGTATCCTATGATAACTTGGAGAACCTTCCGGAGCAGATGTGACGACTCTCAACTTTCCTGAACGAATCATTCCTTCGATACGCAGAGCCAGCCATCCGTCACTAATGCCAAGCTGATATTTTCCAAGAATTCTGCCAATCAAATTCGCTTCGTGGAATTCATTTTTTTCAAAACCGATCTCGCGTAGAATAAAATCATCATAGAAGCTCTCAGGGACACTTTGCAATCTTCCGTTTATTACGGCGCGCAATGGTGCATTTTCCTTTTGAAGGTCCGACCAATGTGAAGCGATAGCATTGATCAGGACTTCCGGTGCAGTCATTTGCAAACCAAGATAGTTGTGCCACTTTCCCGGTTCAACCTCACCCCAGCTGTTATACCGGACAATCGTTGCCTCATCCATCGTCCATTCCGGGAGTTTGACAAGGACAACTTTGACAGAAAGCAATTTCCAACTTTTCAGTAGGTTCATAAACCAATGTAACCCGCATATTTCGTCCGGCTGATTACTATACCATATACGCAGAGTCTCGCCATTCCCCGCCTTATTACGAATTAAGTCTAGGTTTTTTATAGCTGATTGATACAGTTCTTTTGCAGCCGGTTTTCCAATATCTTCAGGATAGATGCCAAAGAGCCGCTCCAGCACAGCAAGACGTTCCATACCCAAGCAACTGTCTGCGATGCTGCCAACGCTCCATGCAAGATTGAAGCTGAACACATCCGCAGAGTTGCCGCCCAAGGGCACAGCTTTTTCCCACGCAAGACGTTTCCTTTCCTCAATTTCTCGCTGTGCATTCTCAATATCGGCTTTTGTTGGCATGCAGCCGTCTGAATGATTTATGATAATTCCGACTGTCCCACCGCAGTATTTTCCCTCACCATAATGCTGTGCCATCTTCAAGCTTCCGCCTGCGCTGTCGCTAAACACAATTTCAATCACAATGTTTCCTCCTTCGTAGGCAGAATATGTAATATAAATATTTTGAAAAGCACTTCAAAAGCATGTTATAAAAACTCAGGGTAGAACAGATGTGTTTTCTATCTATTCTACCCTGATAAACATTGGCGGAAGAGGTGGGATTCGAACCCACGGTACGTTTCCGTACACCTGATTTCGAGTCAGGCTCGTTATGACCACTTCGATACTCTTCCGTGTTAAACTGTGATTGGCACAGCCTCAAAATTATTATTTCGAATCAGGCTTGTTTAATTTCATAATGTAAAGTCCAAAAACTGAAATAAGCACTTATTGCAACTTTAAAAATAACTAAAAAATACTAAAATAAAAATACTATTGCTTTGATATTCTAACATACGAGAACCATATAAATCAACTGTAAATTTAGGGCGTATATTTGCCGAACATCTACTGTACGCCTTTTTAAATAACCGGTCTCTGATTTAAAAAAATTATTTCAAATGCAATAAAATTTTTGTGGGAAATTTGACCTCACTCAGATGCTCTCAAACTCTACTGATGTCAAACTCTACTGTTGAACTGGTTCATTTGTTGCCTATGAGCTGGTTCATTTATTGCTTTTCATTGCTCTGAGTTCTCTAAAGAATTCCTTGAGTATGTTTGAACATTCCTGCTCAAGGATGCCATATGCAACGTCCACCTTATGATTGAACTTCTCTACTGATAAAACATCAATAACCGAACCAACAGCTCCAGCCTTGGGATCAGCAGTGCCAATATAAAGCTTTCTGATTCTTGCCTGTATCAGAGCACCGGCACACATTGCACAAGGCTCAAGAGTTACGTACATATCACAGTCATTTAACCGCCAGCTGCCAAGCTTTTTACCTGCTTTTCGTATGGCGGAAATTTCGGCATGGAAAGTAGCATCACTTTTAAGTTCCTTTTCATTATGACCCCTTGCAATTATCTTGTTTTCCCTGACAATCACGGCGCCAATAGGTATCTCTGCCTTTCTATAGGCTTTACGTGCTTCTTTAAGCGCCTCTTTCATAAAATACTCATGGGTCGGGATTTTTTCATTTTCAGTATATCTCTTTACCAAGCTTTAGTAGCAACCTCCACAGAGTTTTGTTTATATAATCTCTACTGCAATCTACTGAGATTTTATCTTACATCCACCCTGCGTGTCAATCTGAGCAGGACCTTTACGGGAAGCAGTATAATAAACAAAACGGTTAGCAGAAGTGCTCTTACGAGGATATCAATATACTGATTGAACCTTTTCATAATGCCACCTCCTGCAAATACTCTTCTATGTATAGTGTCGACAATATTTTCATAATTTATAAGATGCACACAGTTACAATATTGTTACAGTTTTTGCTTTTTAAAAGAAGAAGTTTATTACACTTATTTTCGCATACTAAAATACAGAAAATATTTTAAGCAGTTTTATCCGGTAGCCGGGTAGCGGGGACAGTTCTCAATTAACAGCTGCGGAGGGTGTACGGGGACAGTTCTCAATTAACAGCTGCAAAGGATGTACGGGGACAGTTCTCAATTAACAGCTGCGAATGATGTACGGGGACAGTTCTCAATTAATAGCTGCGAATAAAATATAAGATGGCAGTTCTCATACAACCGGGAACAGTATAACAGGAAACAGTTCTCAATTAATTGGGAAAGCATGTAGTAGAATAATTGAAGACTGCTCCGGCGAGATGTTACTGAGAGATGGAATAAAGTTGAGAACTGTCCCTATATGGAAAGGCGAGAACTGTCCCCATATGGAGAACTGTTCTCAGATGATATTCCAGGGAGGATGTTCTGGAGTAACAAGACTAAATAGAGAACTGTCCCAGATGACAGTTGACGGAAAAAAGATAAAAAGTTGAGAACTGTCCCTGGGTGAGTCCCTGGGTGACTAGGTGAGATGACGCAGAGGAATACCGCTTAGAGACATGACAAAGTTGAGAAACGTCCCTAAAGGAAAGTGACACAGACGACAGGTGATGACAAATGAGAAATGATGGCAGGAAAGTGCAAAAAGTTGAGAACTGTCCCCATGTTTTTTTACTGGCGGTACTGGTTTTAATAGTATTGGCAGCATCACTTTATTTGGGTGATACAGTAGGCCTTTCTGACAATGGAGATTTCAAGCGGGTTATTGCTCCCAACCGAATATCATATGGGGAGGAGGACAGGGAGGCTTTTGTCTTTACAGATCGCTTCAAACTGTCTTTTGAAGGCAAAGGAGAATTTGAAAGGCTTTATAATGCACTTTTTACATTGGCACAGCCTTATGTTACAACCCAGCATATTTTTATTAAAACATCGACACTGCTGAATTTGTTTCATAATGCTTTGAAAGGTACAGATCCAAGTGTCTACAGAATTCAATGGCTTGGTGTATTATACTGTATTTTTTTAACTGTTTCGCTTTGCATGATATTTATTAATGTACGGTTGGGCCACAAATGGCTTGATGCCGCCTTTTTTGTCCTTCTTATATTTATATTCTGTGATGTAGGATATACCGCTTATTTTAACTCGTTTTACGGGGAAGCGCTGCAATATACCTCTTTCATTTTCATATTTGCATGTGCGGTATCTATGATATTTTCATCGAAAGGAAGCATATTGTATTGTGTGCTTTACTATACAGGGGTTATATTATTTATGGGATCAAAATTTGCCAATATACCTCTTGGAGTTATTTTTGCTCTTGCCGGCATGTCATTTATACTTTTAAATAAATCAAGCAGCCTGTTTAAGGCTTTAAACGTTATCGGGCTAAGCCTTGCACTGGTTATGTCAATGTATTTTTTCATTTCTGTACCGGAATGGATGGACGAGCACACCACCTATCAGGCAGTATTTTTCGGCATACTAAAAAATTCGCCGACGCCTGAAGAGGATTTAAAGGAACTTGGGCTTCCTTCATATATGATTGTGCTGCAAAATACAAATTATTACATGCAGGGTCATAAACTGGACATACGTTCCCCTGAATTTAAAAGAGATTTTTATGGAAGCATTTCTAAATTTGATGTGCTGAAGTTTTACTTAAAAAACCCTTCAAGACTGTGGCAGAAACTTGATATATCAATAAAGAACAGCAGCCATATACGGCCGGTTTATTTAGGCAATTATGATTTAAGACATGAACGCCTTACAAAGTGTAACAAGTTCAGTATATGGAGCAGCTTCAGGCTTAAACTGCCGCTGGACAATATTTACTTCATACTGGCATTTTTTCTTGCTGCATTTTCAATTACTATCCTGGAACTCACAAATGCTTTGAGAGAAAAAGGCGGGGAGCATAATGAAAGCATAAATAGCAGAAAAACTGTTGCCGCAATATTCTATTTTGCTCTCCTCGTAATTAATATCATTAATTTGCTTGTGCCGGTGATTTCAAATGGAGAGGCTGATATTGCCAAGCACATGTTCGGGTTTGTCACCGGAACGGATCTGATGCTGTTATTATCAGTGATATGGCTTATATGCAAGCTGGTGTATATCCTTTTTAAGCTAAAAGAGACTAACAGGTCAGGCAAAATTATCAGCAATACTCTTTTATTCCTTTGTATATCCCTTTCTGCTGTATTTCTGTTGATTACATACAGCAATAAACCGAAAAGGTATAAAAGTCTTGCTTACGGTGCTTATGTGAGCTTCGGGGAATATAACGGCAGAAAGCTTCTGTGGAGAGTTATTAATACTGATGAAAACGGTATTTTATTGCTTTCGGATGAAGCGGTGGACTTCAGGGCTTTTGATTCAGAGCCCCGGGATGGGGACAAAAACAGAATGAAATACGGAAGCAATTACTGGCCGGAATGCAGCCTCAGGAAATGGCTGAACGGTGAGTTCCTGAAGGATTTCAGCGCTGCTGAAACAGGACTTATAAATAATTATAAAAACAAAGTATTGCTTTCCGTATACGATAAGGAAAAGGTGGAAGGCGGGAATAACGACTTTTTCTGGATGCATGTGCCTTCACTGGCTGCTTTTGGTTTTGATGATGCTTATCATCTGTATGTTAATGATAAGGTTTTTTTACTTGACATAAAGCAGCTCACAGAATACCTTTCAGACAGGGCGGCGGCTATCAAACGTGATTACAGCTACTGGCTTGAAACCGTATATTATGCCAATTCAAGCATGGTCAGGGTTGTTGACGAAGATGGTTATATTTACATGAAGGATGCAAATGCAGACAGCATTGGTGTGATCCCGGCGCTGTATCTTAAGAATACTGCCACAATAATTGATGGAACGGGAACAAGGAAACAGCCTTTCAAGGTCGGGTAAATATACGGCAGTAGATAAGGCAATTAATAAAAACAGCCGGAAAGCAAATAATACCTGATAACGGACATTTTTTCGTTTCCTGTGGGAGGATTTGCATGCAAGAAAAGAAATGCGTTTATTCTGTCGTAGTACCGCTTTATAATGAGGAACTTGTAATAAATGAAACCTATAGAGTATTAAAGAAAGTAATGGACAGTACCGGTGAACCATATGAAATCATTCTTGTGAACGACGGCAGCTACGACAGGACACTGGAAATATCAAAGCAAATTTGCAAAGAGAATAAAAATGTAAGACTGGTGAGTTTCTCCAGGAATTTCGGCCATCAGGCTGCTATAACTGCGGGTATGGAATTCGCCTGCGGGCAGGCAATTATTGTTATAGATGCGGATCTTCAAGACCCTCCTGAAGTAATTTTAGAAATGATTAAGAAATGGAAAGAGGGCTTTGATGTAATATATGGGCAAAGGGTGGAAAGGCAGGGAGAGAGTTTTTTTAAAAGAGCAACAGCCAAAATCTATTACAGGGTGTTAAAATATATGTCTGATGTTGACATGCCTGTAGATGCAGGAGACTTCAGGCTAATAGACCGGAAAGTTTGCGATGCGCTGAACAAACTGCCGGAGAGAAACCGTTACGTCCGCGGACTTATAAGCTGGCTTGGATTCAGGCAAACCAGTGTAAAGTTCGTGAGAAAGGAAAGGTTTGCAGGAGAGACGAAATATTCATTTAAAAAGATGCTGAAATTTGCCTTTGACGGAATAACTGCATTTTCCCATAAGCCTTTAAAAATATCCGGATATTTGGGCTTTTTCATATCTTTATCCAGTTTCATATATTTCGTGGTTATCATATATAGAATGCTGTTTACGGATAACATGGTTCCGGGATGGATCATACTTGCTGTGATTGTCCTTTTTGTCAACGGAGTTATTTTGTTAATGCTGGGCACATTGGGAGAGTACATAGGCCGTATATATGATGAAGCCAAGGGCAGGCCGTTGTATGTTCTGGATGAAAAAATAGGTTTCGAAGAAGAAGGGAACAAGCCTCATGGATAAAAGCGAAAAATTTTCTAAATTGCAAGAAGTTAAGAAAATGCAAGAAATCAAGCGTTTTTTCACCTTTTGTACAATAGGGCTTATAAATACTTCTGTGGATTTCGGGATTTACATGCTGATGACAAAAGCCTTTGAATTTCATTACGGAATAAGTCAGGCGGTATCATATTCCTGCGGAATTATAAACAGTTTTTTGTTGAACAATAGGCTGACATTTGGAGATGTAGAACACACAAACACCATTCCGGGACGGTTTGTAAAGTTTGTGGCAATAAACCTGTTTTCTCTGGCAGCGACGGTTGTTTTCCTGCATTTGTACATTGATATACTGCATCTTAATGATATGGTCTCTAAAATAGCAGTTATAATAATATCCCAGGCAATAAATTATCTGGGATATAAAATGTGGGTTTTTAAAAATGAAAAAAACCCTTGATTTTTCAAGGGTTTTCACACAAACTCTGGTGCGCCCGAAGGGATTCGAACCCCCGACCTGCGGTTTAGGAAACCGACGCTCTATCCTGCTGAGCTACAGGCGCATACAAAACCAGCGACTTATAGTATACTAAATTATTCCGGAGATTTCAAGAGTATTTTTCAACCATTTTTTACTACAGAGTATTCAAATTTTAAGGCTTTCTGCCGATACATTTTAAGAAGTGTGATTATCGCAATAAAGTAACGGCGAAAACTTTAAGCTTTTATGGGGGATAGCAAATGAGGTATAGATTTTATAGTAACAGTAAGAAATTGTGTTCCAGGATCCTGGTAATAATGATTATTTTGATAAATGTTTTTTGTCATCAGCTGCCGGTAAATGCTGCAATGACTCTTACTGCAAAGCCTGCCAAGCCAAATGGAGATACCGAAGTCAGCTTGCAGTGGAGCCATGTGAACGGTGCAAAGTATTATACAATCACCAGAATTCTGGATGGAAATGAAGAACAGATTGCGTTTATAGATGTTAATACCAGTCCGAATTATACAAGCTATACAGATAAAGGGCCTGAGGGAGATGGAACTAATCCTGGCGGTCTGTTGCCCGGGACCACATATTTATACAGATTAGACGCGTACAAAAGTATCCAGGATTTGAATGACAATAATGCCCTGGAATCGTGTACCGGCTCAGTTACTACTGAGGAAATGAAAAAACCCTCTATTGTTTCTGCCAAATATAATGTGAATGACAGAAAAATTAATCTCAGATGGAATAACAATTCGAAGGCAGTGAACGCCAGTGAAATCAGAATCACATATGCCGGGAACACAGATATATATCAGGTAGATGGTACAGCAACCAGTTATTCAATTGATGTAAATAATATACCTTATGATACACCCGTAAAATGCGAAGTTGTTTCAAAAAACAGCCTGAACAATATTGCTTCCAGGCCATCGGAGGCTGCATCTGTTATCATTGCTCCTTCTGTATCCGTTAATGCTTCGGTAACCGATGGAAAAGCGACAATTTCATGGGGTTCTTATGCATATATTTCCAGCTTCCAGCTGGAGAGATCGAAATTCAGTACTTCATCCGGATCATGGGGACAATGGCAGGTTATAAAGCCGCAGCTGCAAGCGGGTACCAGCAGTACTACTGATACATTGCCTGAGGCGGGAACATACAGGTACAGGCTGAATGCAAAAGCGGAAAGCAGTTTTGAAGGATATATGGATACCGGGACTGTAAACAAGCCTGGAGCTCCAACTAATTTGTCATGTAAAATTACCGGAACAAACAGTATTGACATATCGTGGGATAATAACATAAATAATCCAAGCAGGCTGTTGCTTCAAAGGAAGAAATACGGGGATTCAGGTTACAGCACTGTAGCAGAGTTAAGCGGTTCAGCCACAAGCTATAGAGATACGTTTGAACTGGTACATAACACCACTTATTATTACAGGCTGGTGGCATATGAAAATGAAAACAATATGGAAATAAGCAGTGAGTGCTCAATAAAAACAGTTCCTCCGGCTGCGCCGTCAATGCTCAGCCTTACTGTAGAATCATCGTCAATAAGGTTGAATTGGAAGAATAATGCGCCGTCGGATCAGGAGTTTTCATTCCGTATTGAAAGAAAAATTGACAATGGAGCCTATGTTCAGCTTGCAACGGTGGATTCTGATAAAACAACATACCTGGATGAGGACAATATTTACTCCGGGCATACATACAGTTACAGAGTTTGCGCATTTAATCCCATAGGGGACTCAGCATATACCAATGAAGTTTCGACAACTACTGAAGCAATTACAGCTCCTAATTTCCTTGAAGTGACAGCCAAATCTTCAACGGAACTTGAGTTGAATTGGGGTTATCCTGAAAACATAAGCGTAAGGACTGTTATTGAAAGGAAAAAAGGTGTTGACGGTGTATGGGCCATAATTACTTCAACCTCCCTTTCATCAAATGTTACAAGATATGTTGACAGCGGGCTTTCGCCAAACACACAGTATTTCTATAGAGTAAGGGCGGTATCACCAAGTAATTCGAATGTGTATTCAAAGCCTTATCCTGATAATGATACCGGAATAGGGGCTTATACAAAGCTTGGTACAATTACGCTTTATGGCTTTGCTTCGGCATTCAACGAAATAAATCTGTTTTGGACAGGAATAGATAATGTAACGGAATATGTTATTGAAAGAAAAAGTGCAAGCGGTAATTTTTCCTCAGTCGCCACCATTACTTCCGGAACAAGATCCTGGCAGGATAAAAATTTGGTGCCTAATGCACAGTATACATACAGAGTATTGGCAAAAAGTGCAACAAACGAGTCGGCCTATTCAAATGAGCTTACTATAGCCAATTCGTATTTGGATGCGCCGTCTAATCTTACTACATCAACTGTTGGAGACGGTGTTATAGAATTGAAGTGGATAGACAACGCAATAGATGAAACAGGTTTTGAAATATGGAGAAGTGTAGGTACCTCCGACTACGCAGATTGGAGCCTTTATGCAACTGTTGGACAGAATGCGCAGAGTTACAAAGATACCAATGTGCAGCCTGGAATTCAATATAACTACAGGGTAAGGGCGTATTCAGTCGGAGATGTATATTCAGCGTACTCAAATACGTCAAGCATTGGAATTGGCATTCTAAACGCTCCTTCAAACCTGAAATACGAAGTTATTTCCGACACAAAGATAACCTTGACGTGGAAAGATAATTCAAATGATGAAACAGGTTTCGTTGTTGAAAGAAAGATTGGAGCTGACGGAACCTGGACTGAGATTTCAACATTAAAGGCTAACACAACTTCATACACACTTTCAGGTTTGAATGCCTATACGCAGTACTTTTTCAGGATAAAAGCTTATAGCTATAAATATAACAGTGATTCATACAGCAATGAAATTGAGGTATCCACCGGAATTCCAAAATCTCCTTCGAACCTGGAACTTAAAGCCGAATCCTCATCCCGGATAAAGCTGGTGTGGACTGACAATTCTACAAATGAACAGGGCTTTATAGTAGAGCGCATGGGAGGAGGTTCACAAAATTATAAAGTAATAGCATATGTTGACGCTGATGTTACAACTTACACTGATACAGGACTCAATCCCGGCACCAGGTATTATTACAGAGTGAAGGCTTATAACAAAAGCGGGACATCATCTGCTTCTCTTGCAAACACTTACACTAAAAGTGCAGTTACCTTTAAAGATATTAATAGTGTTCCCTGGGCAGTGGAAGCAATAGAAGACCTTGCCAGCAGAGGCGTGATTAACGGAAAAGGTGATAACAATTTTAAACCCAATGACACAATAACAAGAGCGGAATTTGTCTGTATTATTGTCAGAGCACTGGGGTTGCAAACCACACCGGCGGATTCATTTGTTGATGTTAAGCCGGGGAAATGGTATTACAATGAGCTGATGTCGGCAAAAGCCATGGGAATTACAACAGGTGACAGCAGCAACAGATTCTATCCTGATGAGCCCATAACAAGAGAGGATATTGCGGTGATTTTGGTAAGAGCGGGGAAAGCTGTTGGCAAGCCGTTTAATGGACACAGTAATTCAGTGCTTGAAAAGTTCCATGACAAGAACCTGATATCGCCTTATGCAATTGCAAGCGTTGCATCGCTTCACGGTGAAGGTGTAATAAACGGAAAATCAGGGAATATGCTCGCTCCTAAGGACAAGGCTACAAGAGCTGAGGCAGCAGTGATGATACACAGGGTCATAGACAGATGGTAGACGCGGGGACGGTTCCGTTGTCTCAGACAGAGGCAGACTGAGGGACGGTTCTATTGTCTGAAATCCTGGACAATAGAACCGTTTCTGTTTTCTGGAACGGTCTCTGCGAGATCTACTCTCTGCAACGGTCTCTATGAGGTCCTGCCTTCTAAAATTGTCTTTGTGTGATCCTGCAGTCTGGAACTGTTTCTATGATATCTTGGACAGAAGAACTGTTCATACTGTCTATATTTGTTTATTGCCCGTTTCCTTTATTTATTTTCCAGAAGCCGGAACTAGGAAAGCATGGTACTCGTCAAAAGAATATTAAGACCAAAACAATGGAGGTATTACCCCATGAAAAAAAGGGTGCTGTGTTTTTTTATTTGCGTTGTTTTAGCAGCTTCTCTTATTGCGGGCTGTGATATGGATGTAAAGAATCTCGTCTCGTCATACGATACAAAAAAGATTGACAAAAGCATCATTGAAGGGAATACGCAGTTTGCATTTGATATTTTTAAATTGCTTAACGAAGAAGATTCCGGGAAAAACGTATTTATTTCGCCGTTGAGCATATCCAGTGCCCTGGCAATGACTTATAACGGAGCCGGGACAACCACAAAAGATGGGATGGCAAAGGCCTTGAGGTATGAAGGAATTGAAATGGAAGACCTTAACACCAGCTTCAGGGGGCTGACGGCATATCTTAACAGTATTAAGGATGTAAGGCTCAATGTTGCCAATTCCATATGGATTAAAGAAGGTGAGGAAATTCAGCAGGAGTTTCTTTCAACCAATAAAAAGGTTTTCAGTGCTCATATTGAAGAGCTGGATTTTTCAAAGGCAGATTCCGCAGATAAGATAAACAAATGGATTTCAAATGCAACAAAGGGAAAAATAGATAAAATGCTCGAGCCTCCTATTCCTTCAGACGTTATAATGTACCTGATAAACGCAATATATTTTAAAGGTCAGTGGAGAGAGAAATTCAACCCTAAGATGACTCAAACTTCAAAGTTCCATACCGAAGACGGCCGCTCAGAAGACGTAGAAATGATGTACAGAAACGGGAAAGCGGAATTCGGCACTGTGGAAGGAAATAAAGTTGTAAGGCTCCCCTATGGAAAAGGCAAAATTGCAATGTACTGTGTACTGCCGGATGAAGGAGTAAAAATTGACGATTTTATAAAAAGCCTGAATGC
This sequence comes from Clostridiaceae bacterium, assembly GCA_012840085.1. Lineage (GTDB taxonomy): Bacteria > Bacillota > Clostridia > Acetivibrionales > DUMB01 > DUMB01. The sequence goes on along the minus strand of DUMB01000094.1, from coordinate 125,183 downwards.
AGGAAAGTGGAATGTGATAAGAAACAGCGTATCGGAAATGGAAGAAGTAATACTAAAAATACCTAAATTCAAAATGGAGTATGGAATTAAGGAACTGAATGAGAGCTTAAAAGCTCTTGGAATGGAGGAAGCTTTTAATAATTCGGCAGATTTTTCGGGCATAGGGGAAGGTGTATATATAAGCAGCGTTATCCACAAGGCTGTAATAGAAGTAAATGAAGAAGGAAGTGAAGCTGCAGGTGTCACTGTAGTCGAGATGACAAAATCTGCTGCACCGGAGCCTATGCAGTTTATTGCAGACAGGCCTTTCCTATTTGTTATTGCAGATGATGAAACCGGCTCGATTCTATTTATGGGTAAAATGTGTGATGTAAATTAATGTACGAATGCATCTGAAACGATGAAAGGAATGAAATAACGAAAGGAACAGGATTTAGCTTCTGTTCCTTTGATTTATATTAATTACTAATAAAATAATAAATAGAAATATTGTAAAAATAAGTAAGATATTGTATAATGATAGTACGTTTTGTCAGATTAGTTTAGAAAAGGGGGAACTGCTAGTAATGTTTTATAAACGTCTGGAGAATAAAATAACTTTAGACAAGAATAATCATTTTTTCTTAGAAAACCCTATTACCCTTGAGTACTATATTTTTGAAAGAGAAGCAGATTCCAGGGATGGTCTGGACGGAAGGAAAGTGTATGGTATAGGAATTTCTAAAACAATTGATAACAGACACTATGAAGAGAATGTAGTATACAATTTTTCATACAATTTTGATGAAACAAAAAATGTTGTAAACATGCTGGCAAGAAATACAGTAACCCCTGTCGAATTGGTACCTGTCCTTGAAAATATTCTGGAAATGCAAATCTAGTTGCGGACCACAGATGTGCAAAAAAACAGGAGGTCAAATGAATACAGCAAGACTATAGCAGAAGCACAGATGAAAGCAGGTTTGTGTTAGCTCTTAGGCCATGGTATTCCTATAAACCATAGTATTGCGGAAGGCGAAGGCAATATGGTGCGCCAAAGGTAAAGCGAATATGATGTGCGAAAGGCGAAGCCACTAAAGTTTGCAATTTTTAAATATTCCCGGAGCAACCATGGACTATTGGAGCAACCTATGAACTACCGGGACAACCCATGGACTACTGGAGTAACCTATGGACTATTGGAGCTAACACAACAAGTCAAATTGGCAGCTTGATTCATTAAGCCTCTCAGGAAAAGCTCTTTGCCGTTAATGCTCAAGCTATGCAGTTAATGCTCAAGCTATGCAATAAATGGTTAAAGCTACGCTTTTATATTAATTTGCCATGTTGTATGTTGCAAATTGGTTTGTTGTGCCTTTTCAAAAAAGGCACACAGCTAGTGTGTGCAATAATATGTCGGATCATTCTGAACTACAATTTGTTTGATCGCACTATGTTATAGTCTGCGTTAGTTTATCCCAAAGTTACTTCTACAAAATGCACATTTCTGTCGTTAACAAGCTGTATTTGTGCGTTTTCAGGCTGATTAACATTGGACAGAACATCTTCCAGGGTTTTACTATCATCTGCAACTGGTTTGCCATCAATCATAACCTGTTTTTCATCAACTGCAGCCGGTTTATCAACAATTGCAGTTGGTTTGCCGCCGGCAACAACATGTTTTTCATCGGCTGAAACCTGTTTGCCACCGGCTGCAAGCGGCCTACCGTCTATTACAACCGGTTTGCCGTCAACTACAATGCTTTTAACTCCACAGTTAATGCCTTTGGGGTTGTTTACCTTTATTTTATACAAAGTATCCATATATTTATAGTCTACAGAATATTCACTCCACTTTTTTGGTATACAAGGATTTATCACAAGGTATTGCCCTTTTCTTCTAAGACCAAGGATATACTCCAGTCCTGCCTTATAAATCCATGCCGCAGAGCCTGTATACCAGGTCCAGCCGCCTCGTCCTACATGAGGAGGTACCGCATATACATCTGCGGCTACAACATATGGTTCTGCTTTGTATTTTAGGACTTCCATAGGAGTACGGGTATGGTTTATCGGGTTTATAAGATCAAGTATTTCCCATGCTGTGTCACCAATACACATTTTTGAAAATGCTATAATCACCCAGGCAGCAGCATGAGTGTACTGTCCTCCGTTTTCCCTTACACCCGGAACATAGCTTTTGATGTAGCCAGGTTCGAGCTCACTGTTATCAAAAGGTGGTGTAAGAAGTTTCACTAATCCTTCTTCCTTGTTAACAAGATAATTTTCTACCGATTCCATGGCAGTCTTAATCCTTTTTTCATTTCCTGCACCTGATATAACTGCCCAGGATTGGGATATGGAGTCAATTTTGCACTCACTGTTCTGTATGGAGCCAAGCGGCAATCCGTTATCAAAATATGCCCTCCTGTACCAATTTCCGTCCCAGGCGTTTTCTTCTATGGCCTGCTTGATTTTATTCATAGCGTCAAGGTAACGTTGAGCCCTTTCATTATCATTTCTGTTAAGGCAAAATGGAATAAAGCTCTCTATAGTTGAATATAAAAACCATCCAAGCCAAACGCTTTCGCCTTTTCCTTTGTTTCCGACAGTATTCATGCCGTCATTCCAGTCGCCTGAGCCCATAAGAGGCAGACCGTGCTCACCAAACTTAAGTGAGATGTCTATAGCACGTATGCAGTGTTCGTATACTGTGGCCGATTGAGAGGAAACGACAGGCTTACTGTACCTTTCATCCTCATGCTCCTGCAGCGGCTCGTCTTCGAGGAAAGGTACGACAATATCCAATATGCCCGTATCACCGGTAACATTAATATACTGCGCAGTGACATAGGGCAGCCACAAGCGGTCATCGGAGAACCTTGTACGGGTTCCTTTGTTCTGCTGTTCGTGCCACCAATGTTGGGCATCTCCTTCAACAAATTGATGAGCGGCATGGAGCAGGATCTGGTTGCGTGTAAGTTCAGGCCATACGTTCAGAGCGGCGAGGGAATCCTGAAGCTGGTCTCTGAAGCCATATGCACCACCTGACTGGTAGAATGAAGATCTTGCCCATATCCTGCATACGATAACCTGGTACAAAAGCCAGCCGTTAAGCATTATATTGAATGCTTCATCCGGTGTTTTTACACTTATTTTGCCAAGTCTGTCCTTCCAAAAGTTCTTTATATCCGTGAGTGCTTTTCTTGCACTTTCAACATTGCAATATTTTGATATTAAAGAATAAATTTCATCAGGATTTTTGCCCATTCCAAGAAGGAATACCACTTCTTTTTCCTTACCCGGTTCCAGGACAACATCTATCTGCATTGCAGCACATGGGTCCAACCCTATACCCACAGAACCAGGCAGCTTTTTCTGCCTGAGTCCCTCCGGTGATGAAATACCTCCGGATCCTATGAAATCCTTTCTGTCGCCGGTTACCGAACGTTCCTTTTCAGATGCGTCCAAAAATGCAATCCTGCCCGGAAATTCGTCATTGTAAGGATTTTCTATAAACAGCACATTGCCTTCACCTATACTGGTCTTTATGTGCATTGCAGTAAGCTGGTCACTGACACCCAGCACAGGCCTTATATAATATGTCAGTCCAATATTTTTGTTTTCACCGGTCAGGTTTTTAAGTTTTATCAAACTTATCTTAACTTTATCATATATGGGTACAAACTGTACCATACTTTGTTCTATTCCCTGGCTCACATGCTTAAATGTGGAGTAACCGAAACCATGGGTTATGACATAGGTTCCTTCATCCCTGACAGGAAGAGGAGTTATTGTCCAAGTCCTGTTGGTTTTCCAGTCAGTCAGATAAAGCACCTCACCGGGAGTATTGCTGACAGGGTCGTTTGACCACGGAGTCAGCTTGTTTTCACGGCTATTCTCGCACCATGTATAAACCGGACCGGACTCTGACACGATGGAGCCGAAATTCGGATTGGCAATTATATTCACCCACGGAGCAGGGGTATTCTGGCCTTTTTCCAGGCGTATCACGTATTCACTGCCATCAGGGCTGAAACCACCCAATTCATTGAAAAATCTGAGTTCTTTTTTGTCAATGAGCTCAGAACATTCAGGCGCACAAGCCGCTTCCTGAATGGAATTATTGTCCGCCGGTGCTTGTCTGACATCAACAGCCTGTTTGCGGTATGTGGTTTTTATCTGTTCAGAAAGTGAACCGCCGTCGCCCCTGAGAATTATTCTTGCCACTGCATAGAACAACGGTAAGTCTTTATCAGCCACGTTGTTTCTGTTTAAAATATATACGCCTCCGGGTTTATTAATGAGATTGTGGGCGTGGCTTGATGCAACGGCATCTTTAAGCAGCGAAAACAACGGGTGAATGTAGCTGTTTTCTTCTTCATTAAGAATAACCAGGTCCACCTTCAGGCCTTTGACAAACCAGTATTCGTGGGCTTTAAGGGTCTCATATACTATATCCATTTCATCCGTGTTCTTCAGAACCACCAGTACAATTGGCAAATCTCCCGAAATTCCGTAAGTCCAAAGGGCTGACTGGCCTTTGGTATTCTTTGCGATATATTCGCTTTTTTGCCTTCTTAAAGGACTTATGAAGTGGATATGGGATAGCATGTCCTGGAAGGTATCTATTTCAGCTGCTTTTATGTTAAGGTACTTAGCTTCCACCTGGCTTCTGGTAAGAGCCAGCCTAAAGGCATTTTCCACCGACTCGGGTGCAGAATATTTTTCCATCATATTAATCATCAATTCACGGCTGTCGGTTATGCCAATGATATATGACAACCTCATGGTATGGCCGGCTTTGATTTTAACGCGAAATCTTGTGCTCATTACAGGGTCAAGCACAGGGCCTATGCTGTTGGAAAGGGGCCTGTTGTTGTTTATTACAACCGGAGATGAAACTGTGTTTCCACGACCTATAAACTGCATCCTGTCAGTTTCGTACTCCATATTTCCGATAGTCTCCCCTTCAACCACAGGCATATTAAATGCCCACCATTCTTTGTCAGATGCAGCCCTTGGCCTCCTGACGGCAACCAGGCTTTTGTATTCCGCAATATATTCAGTCCTTACAAAAAGTTTATTAAATGCCGGATGAGCCACATCAGATGTCTGATGAGAGAGCACGGGCTCATAATAACTCGTTACTTCAACTGTCTTGTCAGTATTGCTGTTATTTTTCAGTGATAAGCGGCGGATTTCCACATTGTCACCCGGAGCTACCGTTATCTCAATACCCGTTTCTATATCGCCGTCAATTCTTTTAAAGCTTGCCTTGTCAGCGGTAAAATACCCTTCAAACTTGTCCGGAAGTACATCAAGGGGTGCATGTGTGGCTGACCATATTCTGTTGCTGTCAACATCCCTAAAGTAGAAAAATACTCCGTAGTTGTCTATGGACACATCTTCTCTCCACCTGGTTACCGATATGCCCCTGCATATGCTGTATCCTGTACCTCTGTCAGTAATCATTACGGCATAACTGCCGTTGGACAACATATGGACTCTTGGGAGCCCTGTGTCCGGATGCCTGAATCTTCTTACGGCTACTTTTCCTTTATATGCTACTGCTTTAAAAGGAACAACCTTTTCCTTTGTTTCTTTTGTAAGGACGAGGCTGGTTGGCACCTTTTCCTGTAAAAGCAATTCTGCTGCTTTTACGGCAGGGTCGGAATGAAAGCGCCTTTGTATTATGTTTTCATTGATGTAATTGTTCATTGCCAAGAGGCTCATGCCCAGGTGATGGGCCATAAAGCTCCTTACTATTGCGCGTTTTTCTCCAAAAGGCACCCTTTCAGGTGTATAATCCACCGCTTCATAGTAGCCGTAGGGCCCGTTCAGTCCTTCTGCCTTCAATTTTTTTATATTTTCCATAGCGCCTGCAGGATCAATGGGCAGGGCAAGGAATGTAGCATAGGGAGTTGCTACAACATCCTCTATAAGGCCTCTTTTGAGGCCAAGCCAGGGCACGCCAATGGCTTTATACTGGTAATCCAGATTGATATCCATAGAGTAAAATCCTGATTCGGATGCACCCCATGGTACCCATCTCTGTCTGCCATACTTTTTCTGGCTTCTGACCACAAAAGAATAGGTTTCATCCAACAATGTATTTTTATAGCTTCTCATAATAATCAGGGGCATAAGGTATTCAAACATTGTTCCTGTCCAGGATACAAGTCCTTTGTAATAGTCAACAACAGTCATAGCTCTTCCCAGCTTAAACCAGTGGGTAGGAGGAACTTCACCCCTGGCAATGGCAATATAGCTTGTCTGTCTTGCTTCTGAGGCCAGCAGGTCATAGTATGAATTGGTCAGCCTGTTTTCCTCAATGTTGTAGCCAATGGAGAATAAATGCTTCTTCTCCACATACAGAGGCTTAAAGCTGGTTGCGTCTGAAAGCTGTCTTATCCTTTCAGTCAGATTTCTGTACCTTTCAATAAATTTTTGTACGTTGTCAAGAGCCTTTTCCAGCGTTTTTCTCAACTCTGACAGATTTTCCGAATTATTTGCATTTCCCATATTGTCCAGAATCTCTTTATACACATGCGGCAAGTCAATAAGACGCGGATTCTGCCTTGCAAGCGCATGCAAGATTGATGAACCCGTTCCCCTGGTTGACGGATCAGTTATTGACGAATCCGTTCCTTTTATTGTCGATTCAGATATAGACGATTCAGTCCCGGTTGATTCAGCAGACAAGCTGCCAATTTCTTCAAGCCAGGGCGCAAACTCAGACAGCTCCTTTTTCAGCATGCTGACAGCGTGCAGGGTTTTGGATTTCCAGGGCGATTTTTTAGGATAAGCTTCTATTAGCCTTTTTGAAAGTTCATCAAGGCACTTGTTCCACCATAACAACACAGGTTCATCTTCGGGTACTTTAAGGAGGTCCAGAACGCCGGAATTTATGGAGTGTTCTCCATCTTCATTGATAAGGCTTATAGTATCCTTAAGACCCGCAATATATTTTACATCGAATAAAGGTCTCTCCAGACAGTCCTTTAAACCCTGTATAAGGGTTATGAAGTAACACACAAGATTTCCACTGTCAACAGTGGATATATACCTTGGCCTGAGAGGCCTGAGGGTACGGGTGTCGTACCAGTTATAGAGGTGGCCGTGCCATTTTTCCATTCTCTCAATTGTTGATATGGTATTGGACACCAGATCAAGCATTTCACTTGTACTTATATATCCAAAGTCCCTGGCTGAAAGAGCGGACAAAAGCCCAAGTCCTATATTGGTGGGCGAAGTCCTGTAAGCAATCCCGTTTGGCGGTTCCTCCTGATAATTGTCAGGAGGGAGGAAATTGTTCTTATGGTTTGCAAATTCCTCAAAATACCTCCATGTTTTTCTTGCTATTCTGCGAAGCTCCAATATGTCTTCCTGAGGCAGCTGTACATCTCCTTCAGCATCTGTTTTGCTTGTAATATAGGCTATATATGGAGCGGCAGCCCACAATAAGGCAAGAAAAACACTTACAACTGAAACCTCCGGCCTGAATAATACTGTCAGGAGTAAAAGTGCACAAGCCAGTAAGGGTGACGACTTCATTTTAGCCCAATAGCTCTCAAGGGAATTTTTTTGCCTTTTTTCAACATCTGCTGCCGTAACCCACTCCAGCATATCTCTTTTTGAAAAGAACACCCTGAACAATGTTATATTAATGGCATGCAGCATTAGGTATGCCTGGTAGGGCAAAAAAGTGAATGACAGCACGGCCTGGAGGAATGCTGCTTTGATTCCTGATATAACCGGTTGATACTGCTTTATCCTGTAGGGGGTAAAGGGTTTTGACATAATATAGCTGATGACTGAACTAATAAAGGGAAGCCCGAGCACAACAAGGGGAATTGAAACCCACGGCAGTATCCCCGGAAAAACTGTAAGCCCCAGTGCAATCAAAAGAAACAGAGCAGGAGCAATAAGGCTTCTCCTCATGTTGTCCATGATTTTCCATTTAGATATTAGGGATATGGGGTTTCTTATGGGGTTGTTGTATTTATCACGTACATTTCTGCAAAGCCATGGAATAAGCTGCCAGTCTCCTCTTACCCAGCGATGGAGTCTTGCGCAAAAGGAGGAATAGTTTTTCGGGTATGAATCTACAAGCTCTATATCTGTTGCAAGGCCTGCACGAATAAAGCAACCCTCAATGAGGTCATGGCTCAAAACGGAGTTTTCCGGTATTATGTCCTTTAATATATTTTGGAATACTTCTAGATGGTAGATGCCTTTTCCTGTAAATATCCCTTCTCCAAAGAGGTCCTGATAAATGTCTGAAACAGCTCCCGCATAAGGGTCAAAGCCTTCCTGGCCCGTGAATATCCGGGAGAAAAGGGTTTTGTTCGAGCTTTCAATGTCAAAAATGATGCGGGGCTGAATCAATCCGTAACCCTCTGCCACGATATTTTTATGAGGGTGTATAACAGGCCTGTTCAAAGGATGAGCCAGGGTTCCTATTAATTTTTTAGCTGTTCCTATAGGCATCATTGTGTCTGCATCCAATGTTATGACATATTTTATCTCAACATCAGGAGGCAGGCTTCCTGATACGATAGAGTAGCTTGTGTCCATTGAACCAAGGAGCAGATCATTAAACTCTATCAGAGCGCCCCTTTTTCTCTCCCAGCCCATCCATTTATTCTGTGCAGGATTGAATTGCCTGTGCCTGTGAAAATAATAGAATATGTCCACACCATTTTTACTGTATTTGTTATTGAGTTCCTTTATACCCTTTAAAGCTGCCTGTATAATGGCATCGTCCCCGGGCATTTTCTCTTCGGTTGAATCTTTGAAATCCCCTGCAAGGGCAAAATACAGGTTATCTTCCCTGTTGGCATGGTAATGGGTTTCGAGATTCTGAATAAGTTCCTCTACTCTTTTTTCATCCGGCAGTAATGCAGGTATGACAATCATGGTGCTGTATTTTTTTGGTATGCCGTCCTTAAGCTCCAGCCTGGGGAAAATGTACGGCTTTGTAAGCTTGCATGAAACTTTGTTTACCACAAAAATAGCTATTTCCGATGCGGGTATCAGCAAAGAGATTCCTGCAAGCAATGCCAGCAGTGTATTGTGAGAATGGGCATTTTTATATGTATAAAACGCAATCAGAAAGACAGCAGCAAAAGTCAGCACTCCTATTGAAAGAAAATACAGGATAGCGGTAAAGGATTTCTTATTGTTAGGCCTACTGCTTGCTTTTTTCGCACTATGCCCAAGGCTTTTCATCAGTTCAGGCACACCATTGCCCGCAAGGTAATACCCAACATGGCATTTTGCATCCAGGGCATCAGGATTATAGGCATCCTGGGTTTGGCACTGTGGCATGGCTTTAGTAGCAAGTTCAATAGCCTGCTGCGCAACATGGATTTCCGATGTTTTGCATTCTGATGCCAGATATTCTATTCTTTTTCTGTAGTAATCGCGGGAGGGAAGGTCCATAAGCTTGTAAGTACCGTCAGGGTCCTGGGAGAGTATTTTGCTCACCTGGCTGGACGCTTCGAAAATTTCAACCCAATCCATGGTTGATATGAATTTAAGACTTACTATGCTGTTGCCTATCAAGACTGCATAGGAGGCTTGAGTGTTGTGCTCTCTCTGAGTTACCGCATCCAGTGAAGTGCCATGCCTTGCCAGAGCTGCATCTATATGCCTTAACAGGGGTGAAAATTCCCGGCCGCCGCGCCTTAATCTATATGATAAATGCTCAACAAAGGACAAACTTATGTCATGACTGTCCATAAGGTTTTCTTTCAGTATTTTTTTGAATTGGTTTTCATCAGGAGTTTGCGATTTAAGAATGCTGTCTGCAATCTCATCTGCTTTGCGCCATTTATTATGAGTATCACGAATTTTTTCACATATGTTTCTTATGTTGTCTATAAGGGCCAACCTAATCATAACAGGCATAGCCCATAATTCCCTGTCAAGGAGAATGCTGTTTGACTGATATGCCTTAAGAAAATCAGTAATGATTCTTTCGTCTATCTGGCCTTCTGTATGCGCTACCAGTTCTGTTGCTATCACATGAATCCTTGCCATGGACTTCATCGGACCGCATTTAAGAACGGGAAGGCGGAGGTAGTCTTCCCTTCTGAAGTCCTGCCTGATGCTTTTAACCTGCTCCTCAACTATATAAAAATTATCAAGAAGCCATTCTGCTGCAGGCGGAACGGCTCTTTTTTTACTTACTTCCTCACTTAGTTCCCTATAAACAGAAGTTATAAAGGAAAAATTGTCGTTCATTCTGGGAACGGGCCAGTTGGACATTATGGCTTTTTTTGATACAACATGGTCTATAGCAAGCTTTCTTGCATGCTCCTCCAGTTCTTCGCATGTTAAGGAGGCATCAATTGTCCTGACAACAGGCCGCTTTTTTTTCATGAGTAATTCAAATAAAAGGAACAAAAAAATAATAAGTACAACTACCGCTATTGCAATGACCCTCAAATCAAAGTACATTAAACAAATCATCTCCTGTAGTTTAAGAAATATTTGTATTATTTAGATTGTGCCAAATAAGTTAATTTAATACGGAACAAGTAGTAAAAAAAAGGGGTTAGCCGTTTCACGACTAACCATGTAAAGGGGGTCAAAATGTATTTTGTGAGGTCACTAATAGTATTGACCCGTTTTAAAACTATTTATACATGAATTCACAACTTTTCAGAAAAATTTTTATTTTTATTTTTTATTTTTCACCGGCACTATTTACCGCATCTTTTCGCCATAATTACTGTCATAAAACTCTTTTGATGCGTTGCAGAAAGCTGCAAAAACCTCATTTGATACATCTGCAGGAACTTCACATCCCGGACTGGCTATGTATTTTTTTCCCTGAGCTTTCTGAATCAAGTGCATGACCTTTTTCTCACATTTTCACTGGTGATTATGGCTTTGGCCAAAAATGCAAGTAATATTCAAATATCATTCAACAGGGTAACTTATCACATAGGCAAGTGAAACAAGGAATAAAAAAAGAACTTCATTGAATTGTAAATATACCACAATATTCAGTGTTATATCTGAAACAATCAAGAAATACTAATAATAGTTTATATGAAAAAGAGGAGGTAATTATTTTGTACAATAATAATAAATATGAGAAAAAGGAAAAAGTTTTAAATGCTGAAAGCCTGAATATCGATTCAACTCTTGAAGAAATATCGAAACATCTGGGCGCTAATGAGACTCTCATTCTTGATGTGGGCAACAATTATTTCAACCAGACGGATAAGATATATGATACACTTATTATGAGAGGATATGATGTAAGAAAGTCTTTTAAAAACGGAAGAAACCAGATTATTGTAAATAACAGGAACAACTCCTGATTTACTTGTTAAGCAAATAGCTTCTCATACAATTTTATTGTACAATGTTTATAATACAACTTTTATTATACAGCGATTCAACAGCGAAAACAGCGAAAATTCCGAATTTAGAGCGGGCAGGCTTGCCAAATACAGCGTTAACTACATGCAGGTTTTTGACGATATAAATTAATAATGTATCTATGTGTATGGCAATTAGTTGTTAATAGATATATTTTAAGTAATATATCTTTACAGATATAAATAGATGTATTAGTTGCAGAACAAATATATTTGAAATAGTTACGCAAACAGATACACAGGTGGATATACAAAAAAAGTTATACAATCAGATATGCAAACAGATGTACAAATAGGCATAAAAACAGATATAAAAAAGATATATGAATGGATATATAAACAGATATATAAAATAGACGTATAAATATACTAAACAACATATATAAAAGATAAACCAATATAAACTTTTTATTTAAATATGTATATGAACATAATTAATTTGTAATTTAGGAAAATGTGGGGGTACTGTAATGAGGGGTTCAAAAGGTATTATATCTATACTGCTTGTATTTGTAATTTTGTTTGGTTTTTTGCCTGCAGGTGTTTTTGCTGCTTCTCCGGTGGAAGTATCTGTGGTGAGCTATCTTGGAGGAAATCTTACAATAAGCTGGGCAAATATTAACCTGGCCAATGAGATAAGGATCAGTTACAAGCAGCCAAACGGCCAGGATGTAGAAGTTCTTCTGGGATCTGGCACAACTTCATATGAATTAAAAGGACTTCAGGACAATTTTATATATGAAATAAATCTGGAAGGAAGGGACAACGGTGGAGCAGTCATTGCCAAAGGTCTTCTTTATTTCCTTCCAGGCATTACTTTTGAATCTTCGTTTGTACCGGAGACAGTTATTGACACTGATGACGGAGCTACTTCTGTGCCGCCGTACGATTCAAAAGGTGGCCGCGAAATAGGAACGAAACCAAGACTTAATGTTAAGTGGACTGTTCCTCAGATTTTTAACGGTTCTCAGTTGGTATACGCCAATGAAGCGCTTGATTATATAGAGTCGCGTATTAATGCCGTATATGGTACTTCACGGAATATTAACGGTCTGAATTATAAAATAAACATATCACAGGATAAGGGAGAAATGAGCGGCAATGCTGCCGTCCTTATCAATGAAGGATCAAACGGATATAAAGCTGCCGTATCAGGCAGTACCTTATCTGCCAATGTAAGATTTGAAAGTTCTACCGGCCGCATGGATTTTGACCTGATAGGAAGAAAAGACAGATATACAGATCTCCCGGATGCAGAGCAGTATGGACTTCCGCACCCTGATATTCTTCCTGGAACAGTATATTTTATGAATATCCAGATGGTTATTGACGGATATCAGGATGCTGTTGTAATGGGGGCTGACGGGACAAGCTCTCTGAAAGGAAAACTCTATACATATACTCCTATAAGATTCCAGCTTTCAAAAGATGACGCGGGGAATATATATGTAAAAGTATATACGTTAAATCAGGGAAGCTTGACGCTGCCTGACTTGTATTACGAGGTGCAATCCAATACGGTGGACTCTACATACGGTTGGACCACCAAGGCAAAAATAGACCCTGACTATTTCAAGGATTCCTACGGAAGGAATCAGGAGTTCGGCATAATTCCCATTATAGGGGCCAGCACTCAGAACAAAGTTTATTACAGGGTCATAACCTCATCAACAAGCGATGATGTTATTAAGTCCCAGACACTACCGTATGTTATGGCTCTTGACAAGACAAAGCCTCCCATACCTAAAGATGTCAACATAATAGACAGAAATCTGGTAACAGGCACCATATCTGACGAGAAAGGTAAAAGAGAAGGAATTTCAACTGATGTAACCATTTCATGGGACAGGCCGTTAAACTGGGATGAGATTAAGAATAGTAGTGCTTCAGACGATGAATTATACTACTGCTTTGTTCTTAACATCAGCCAGTCTGATATATTGGAACGGCCATATCCTCCATTGATTGACAATACCAACAATATAAAATATGAAGATTATTTTCCCGCCAAATACAGGCTGGTTAAGTATGTAAGTGCAAAGACGGCAAATTTGCCTGACAACATAGAGGATAAAATAAGAGAGAATGGAAACCGTCTTGAATATACACTGAAAGGATTTGATTTATTTTCTTGGACGGACAGCAATGGGGTAAAGCATGATTTTTCTGCAGATCTTCGTTCAAGATTGGGAATAGAATCTAATTATCCCGCTTTTCTGTTGTCCAACAAGGTGTATTATTTGCAGGTGTTTACGGTGAAAGGCAATCCTGAAACAGACAGTGATGTATTTAATAATAGTTCAGACAGGTCGGTTACTGTCAGCTTCACAACTTTGCCGGGTACACAGAAGAAGGTTCCTTTACCGAATAATTTTGGACTTGCACGGTATGACGGCAATACATATGTAATAGAAGAAGAGGTGGTAGACGGGGTTACCCGCAAGATAACAAGCAATATTATAAAGCTGCAGTTTGATGAAATTACAGGCCTCAAATGGAGTGACTATACTACCAAAAGATACAACAATAAAATATACTATGACCTGTACATGAGCACAAGCCCGGATAAGGGCTATGTACTGATAGGTTCAACTGACAGTGCAAATGATGAGTTTGTTTCAAAAAACAATGTTAAATTTGAAGTAATAACCGAGGGCCAGTACAGGTACGTTGAAGCTACAATAAAGGATTTTGAAAAAGATCCTGCAGTTACATCTTTCGGCAGAAAACTTACACCGAATACCACATATTATTTCAAACTCAAGACAAGGCTTGTTATGGCCAGGAAGGCTGCAGATCCCAATGATCCGTCAAGTCTTGTGTATCCGGATGATTATGATGTAAAGGAATCAGAGTTTTCCCAAATACTGCCGGTTACGACAGTGAGAGGAGAAATTACAGAGCCGGGACCTGATGAAAAAATGCCTTTGGCTCCTGTAGATTTCCATATAGCAGTGGATAAAAACGGAAACCAGCTGTTGACAGGCAGCAGTGTGGTATTTGAGTGGGAGAGGAAGGAAAAGGATGTAAAATATATTCTTATAGCGACATCAGAAAGATTGCCGATGAACGCTGATTCTTCCATGTATACTAATGATCCTGTATACCAGGATTTCAAAAAATATTTCAATATAACCGGTAAGAAGATAGGCATAGAGCTGGATCCGGGTCTGAATGAAAATCAGTACCCTAAGAATTTTGAATATGACAGTTCCACCAACACATGCAGATATAAAATTGATGAATGGCTGTTCCCAAACAGGCTTTACTACTTCAGCCTGATTGCTGTAAACAAGAAAAATGAAAACGTGAGCCCGTGGATATGCATACCGGTGACGACAAAACTGGTGGAAGCTCCCTCCGGTCTCGAGGCTATACACAGGGGTGAAATAGGATTTTACTGGATGGATTCATCCATAAATGCAAGGCCTGAAGACTTTGATATTTATATAAAAGGGCCTAAGGACAAGGATTATAAACTGGTAGGCAGGTCACAGTGCACTATTGTAAGGGACAGTAATACCATAGTAAACAACGGAACTAAAAATTATGTATACTATGGCAGAATATATAATCTTGAATTAAATACGCAATACAGCATCAGAGTTTATAAAAGAGGGGAACAATCCAAGCTTGTATATAGCAGGACAGGTGTATATACGAGGGACGGATACAGCGAACTGCAAGTAAAATGGAGAGGCCGCAAAGGCTATACATACGAAATTGCTATAAAGGCAGCGGATGAAGTAGACTATGTCACTCTTACCCCGGATGACCTGGAAATGTATACCGACGTGGAAGGAAATAAATACCCCTATTATATTGAGGAAACAATCCAGACTTATGACAATGATGATGTCTACTATTATGCAAAAATAAAATCCATGCTGGTTACCTTACCCGATGGATCCAAGGAACGCAGGCCTCTGGAATCCAACAAGAAGTATCACATAAAGGTAAGGACTGTCAGAATTGATGCAGTGGACAGCACATTAGTGGCATATTCCAAATATATAGGGCCTGTGCAAAGCAGGACGGAATTTAATCAGGATGATTATGACAAAGGTAAGGATGAAGAAGACAGAAGGAACAAGTTCCTGGACAAAGTAAAGGAATTGGAGAACAGATATTACTGGAGGGTGAATATATCCAACAGCTCAGCCAACACTATTTTATTGAGGGATCAAAAGATAATAAATGCATTAAACAGCACAAGAGCAAACACATTTACGGTGGACGTTTCAGAAATTGTGCAAAATATTGAAACAGATGTGATTTATGTCCCGATTAATATAATTAAAACTTTAAATAAGGACAGGAAGAGTCTTGTGATAAAGACAAAGGAATTCGAGTTTACAATAAGACCGGACACTTTTGATGTTGATGATAATGAAAAAATCAAACTTTTAAGCGGCAGGGCCGGAGTAAAAGATATTCTGTTAAAGCTGACGGTAAAACGGGATGACAAAGGTAGAAAATCATTCCCGGCCGGGACAAAGTTGGCATCTTCTGTTATAGATTTTGCTGTGGAGGCTCAGGGAATCAATCAGACAACGGAGGCCCTTGAACAGAAAATACATGATAAACTGTACGACGAAGAAGACGGGCTGCTGTCTGAGAAACTCAATATCCTGATCAATACATATGCGGGAGACAGCCAAAATAAAAAGCAAGCTCTCAACCAATATGTCACTGAATTGGTAAAGCTTGTAGAATTGGAACTTTCGAACTTTATTCATACGAATATCGAGACTATGAAATTGACGGGAATGAGCTCGGATATACAGGTATTTGACACCCCGTTGATGGTCAGGTTGCATTATACGGGCAGCAGAGGGCTGAAACTTCCTTATGTATTATATAAGGGCAAAAATACATGGCAGAAAGTTACTGCCGATTCAGCCGGCAATTCAGGCACACTTTTGTTTAATGTGACAGGTGCAGGCCAATATGTTGTGCTTATCGCAGGAAGTGCGGTGGGAGACATACCTGACAGCCACTGGGCAAAAAAGGACATTGAGAAGTTTACTTCAAAATATGATCTCAGTACAGTTTTCACGGGTATTGAATCGGCCTTTGCACCTGAAGATATTGTTACACGCAAAGAAATGGTTCTTCTTTATGAGGTTGTAACCAATAAAGGAAGCAGCACCGGTGATATAAGACAAAAGCTGGAAACAACCGGACTGGACAGTATATTCAATACACGTAATGTTGCAGGCAATGTTACAAAACAGGAAGCGGCAGCAGTACTTGTAAAAGTATATTCGGCAAAAGCGGGAATTAACGTTCAGAACCTGAAGCTCAACCGCACTTTGCATATTGCCGACGAAGACGCAATAGACGACAGATTTTTAAAATCCGTTATGATTGTGGTGGATAAAGGCTTCATGGAGCTTGATGAAAACAGAAAATTCCACCCTGGAGGCTCATTGAACCGTGCACAGGTAATATCTATATTTGTAAAGCTTCTGGAGAATACAGGAGATTTGTAATTTGGGGGTTTGGCAAATGAGGTTAATTAAGAAAATACTGAGTTTGGTACTTGTAATATTATTTACATCAGCATATATATTTACCTGGAATTTTTCACCGGATGCTGCCTTTGCCGCGGAATATGAAACTCAAAGGCCTCCTGAAAAACTGCGCGTGGATTATGGGACTGACAAAGGTATAGGCTATAACCAGTATGATGGACATTATGTTGACCTTGCGTGGGATTATCCGGCAGGCTTTATTGTCCAGGGTTCAATTAATACCTATTTAAATATTTACAAACAGGAAGTACCAAAGCAGTACAAGTCGTCACCAGGTGGACGCCAGCTTGCAGAAGGGGGAATACTGGTAGAGAGACAAAACCCTCTTTCGCCGACAAGACACAGGGTTAAAGGGCTGAAATCAGGTACTGTATATTATTTGGATATAACGGCCTATTACAGATATTATATGAACCAAGAAACAAGAAACAGTATGGAATCCAGCGCATCCAACAGGGTAAAAGTGATGACTGGTATTGAAATAGAAGCATATTCTTCAGGTATGAATGAGCTAACGATAGAATGGGACGATGTTTGGAACAGCAACGGGCGCATAGGATACAGGCTTTATGTCTCGGACAGTGAAAGTTTTAATAATACTGCCCCGATATATATAGATCCTGCCAATATAGGCCCCGGAAAGCCTGTTCAGGTTAATGAGGCTGAAGGAAAGCTTGTATACAAGCATACTGTGAGGGAAGCTGGAAGGGTTTATTATGTAAAAATAGAGCCTATTATAAGTGACAATGAATTGCAGGACTATCCGAAAGAGACTGGGACTGTTGCTGTAAGCAGTTATATTCTTGTCAGGACGGACAAAGTCTCATCTTCTGCTGACGGTTCCATATGGAGACTGACCTGGTCTCCTGTATATGCAGGTCTTGACGACAGAGTTAATGTCAAGTATGAAATATATAAAGGAGACACGCGTATTAACGAGCTTCCATCGAGAATCCAGACTGTAAGCAATACAAGCATGTTTGTTGTGTTTGAACCGGGAGAGGAAGCTTATATATATTTCATAGTAAGAGCAGTTGTTACAAGAAAGGACAACGGGCAGCCTTTCTATCCAGGTGTTGAGATAACATCGGATAAAATAATGGTAAAAGACCATGAAGTAGGAGCATTTCCGCCCATGCCCGAGCTTGTTGCAGAGCTGGCCGGAGAGAAAAGTGAAATTAAGCCTGAAAGTGCGGTAATACTGTGGAAAGCGCCAACAAAAATCACAGGTGAAGTGGATTATGATGTATCTTACAATGTATGGCTGGTGGATGATCCTGATATTCTGGACAATGAAACAAGTTTGGGACAACCGGTATCATGGAATTTCAAGGATGGGTCCGGCACTGTGTATAAAGACGGGGTAACCTTTAATTTCAGCACTGTAAGAAGCGGATCAAAGGTAATAGGATGTAAATTGGAGATTGAAGGGATTGAACACAACTCTACATATTACATTAAAATTGTTGCAGTAAAAAGTTTTTTGGAATACGTGAATAATGAGCCTGCATATGTTCAATATCGGTCGGAGCCGGCATTGGAAGTAATTGTAACCCCTCCGAAAGGAAGCATAGACAGGCCTGTGACTCCTCCCAAGCCGCCTTTGAAGCTTAAAAGGACTCCGGAAGGGAATTATGTGGTCACTGACACTACTGCAGTTATTCAGATAGAAAAGCGGTGGTATGAGAAATATAACCCTGAAACCAACAAATGGGACTATCTGAACACCAGAAAGGACAGCAGGACTGATCCTGACCCTGCATATCCCATTGCTACAGATGAAGAACTGGAAGAACACAGAAATGAATATCGCAGGATGGAGTATGATGAAGGAATATCTATAGATGTATATTATGTAAAGTATCAAGAAGATATGGATTACAGCAAGTTGTATGACAGTTCGGTGTATAACCCGGTAATAGTCAGAGGTTTTCCAATTGTCACAAATGACGAGTATGAAGACCCGATACTAAACTATCCGGACAAAATGGAAAAAAGGAATGTAGATATCAAGATTGAGGGTCTTGAGCCGAATACCACATATGTCATGTGGGTAAAAGCGGTGAGAGAGGATGCAAATCCTCCGGAATCGGAACCTTCAGATCCTATAATAGTTACAACCAATGCAGTAGAAGTTCATCCCATTGAGACACCTACAGTGCCCGCTCTGAGTGTTAACAATGTTGGAGATACCTTTGTTGACCTTGTGTGGGACTATAACAGCAACTACAAATACTACATTAAATATGGAACGGTTGAAGACATAGGACGGGCTTCAGAGGATATTGCAGTTGATTTGCAGGGAAAAAACTATTACAGGGTTGAGGGCTTGGAAAAGAACACCACATACTATTTCTGGATAAGAGCAGAATACGTAAGTCCGGAAGGTGAAGTAAAATCATCAGATTACAGTGATCCATGTTCGGCAAGGACGCTCCCTGATCTTCCTCCGAAGAAGCCTCAGGGATTTGGAATAAAAACTGCACCCGATGCAGTGACAAAAAACAGCATAACATACGAATGGATACAGGAGGATGGCCTGGAGTATATATTGGAAATTGCCAATAACCCTGGTTATAATAATTCAACAGAGATTAATACCGGCAAGGTATCAGAATATATGGTTGATAAACTGACATCAAACGTGCGGTATTATGCAAGGCTTTATGCATATGACCCGGTTAAGGGGCTCAGATCTGAACCGACAGACACTGTTTCGGTGAGGACAAGGAGAAGTACAGATGATTATGATTCCGATGAGGATGTAGAAGATGTAATCTCCGGAGACTTTATTGTGAAGAATCCGTATGTCACAGACGGCACATGGTACATTAGCATTACAGGTGTAAATGCAGACAGATTTATAGAACATATACGCAATGACAATGTGGTTGATTACAGAATCAACCTTACAAATCCACCGGAGAAGGCTAAAAGAATTAAGTTGACCATATCCGCTAAAGTGTTCTATGCAATGACAAAACTGGCTGAGAACCTGAATATTTCAATACCTGACAGGCAGTTTATAATAAGGCCGGGCACTATTGACACAGAGCGGGTAAAGAAGGAAATAAAAGCATCGGGAGACTTTAATTTTGAAATAACCATTGAGCTTGAAAGCAGCAGAAAAGTTGAAGAAAATATTAAATCAAAAACAATTGTTACCGGATTACAAATAAATGCTTCAAACGGCGGCAATAAGGTTGCCGTTGACACTCTGGACAAGCCCCTTAAGGTGCTGTATGCCTATACAGGAAGAAGCTGGTACAATTACGGGCTTACCTCGGCATACCTTTATAGCGGAAAAACAGGAAGCTGGAAGATGATTAAAACAGACAGCCTGTACGATGCCGACACCGATCAGGGATATGCGGTATTTGAAATAACTAATACAGGTGATTTTGTAATCGCAGAGTATAAGGGAGATTATTATGATGACATCAAAAACCACTGGGCAAGGAATTCCATCAATAATGTGGCAAGAGCGTACTCTCTGAAAAGTGTGCCCGGCAGAAAATTTGACCCGGACAGCTTTATTACCGTAGGCGATGCCGTTAAATTCATGTTTGATATCCTTGGATATGACTATGGAAATGACTATATGTCGCTTGCTGTAAAATCAGGCTTGATAGTTTCCAACAAGTCTGCAAAGTCTGGAGATGAATGCAGCAGAGAACAGCTTGTAGCCATGGTGGTAAGGGTTTATGAGATTAAGACCGGAAGCGCTGCAAAAGCGTCTTCCAGTGCGGATACCTTTGACGATATGGGTGAAGTCACCGCTTCACTAAAGCCGAGAATAAGGTTTGCAGCGGAGAAGGGAATTATAACAAGCAGGTATAGGAGTACCTTTGGACCGAAAGATCCCGTTTCGAGGGCTGAGGCAATGGTATTGCTTGAAAAGCTGCTGGTTTATTTGGGAGAAATATGATTAATTGCTGGTGATGGTATGGCTAATTTGAAAAAAACAATTATATGTGTATTGATTATTGCTGTTATCTCGAGCTTCTGCCCGGGTGCAGTCTATGCTCACGGTCCTGTATACGATATGGAACCTTTGAATAACGGAAAAGTAAGAATTAACCTTGAATGGACAGGAGAGGGAGAGCAGGGTATTGCCGTTAAGTTTTTTAACCTGAGCAATGGAAAAACATTATATATAGGATATAGCCTGAAAAAAGGCAGTTCCGGCAAAGCATATCTGGATTTTGACCTTACAGGGGCGATTCCGCCTCTGAGGGTTATTCTCCTGAATGCTGATGATCCGGAATGGAGTCCTTTTTCAGATATCAAGGGTATAGAACAGGAGGAATATATACGGCACCTGCATGACGCAGGAATAGTAAATGGAAAGCCGGGCGGTATATTTGACCCTGACAGTACCATCACCAGAGCGGAGTTTGCTTCAATGATCGTCAGGGCGCTTAATTTAAAAAATACCGGATCTGAATCAATAAAATTCCTGGATATTGAAAAATCATGGGCTAAAAATGACATTATTATAGCGGCACAGCACGGCATAGTGGCAGGTTATGGTGACGGTAATTTCGGACCCAATGATCCAATAAAGGTAGCGGAGGTATGCTCAATACTTTATAAATCTTTTTCTTTTAAAACCACAGGAAATGGGAAATATTTGAAAATAAAAACTGGAAAATGGTATACTGAGTATGTTAAACGGATGTTTGATGCAGGCATTTTAACTACCAACGACAGTATTTATAAAGATTTCAATGAAATGGAGCCTATAAGCAGGGCAGACTGCGCTATGATGTTAAGCAGGGCACTTTCTACATATTAACTGCCATTTGCGGCTTGCGCAAATGAATTTTGCAAGACCTAAACATAAGTGTCAGTGAAAGCGAGGCGATGGCAGTTAATTGATTTTATAAGGTTCAATAAAAGCAATTCAATGGCAATTAATGCTTTTTTATGTTGAATACATAAAGTGCCAATGTGCTTAAAATTAAGATTTAGAGCCAAGTTCAGAGCATTACACAAAAAAATTTCATGTATATCCCCCCGGCAAAGGGGCAATAATTTTACTAAAAGTCTGAGAGTAAGGGGGAACATGCATGAAAAAGTCCTATTCTATGCTGCTTTTAATTTTTATTTTTGTGTTAGCTATATTTTTTTCAATTTATTTTACAAAAATGCAACAAAACGTTCAATCACCTGAAAGTACACTGGTTAAGTGTTTCAACAGTTCCGGAGCAAAAGTGGTAAATGCTGAAATGTATTTTTGGGGTGAAATAGAAGACATAAGATATAACGACTTTAATAAATTAACGAAACTTTCAAAGGATATTATGGATGATATAAAAGGTGAATCACAGGAAGAGGTGACGGTAAATACTGTACGCAATGACTACATACAGGAAGTTAACCTGAGTACCACTATGAAAAATAATACAACAATCAGTGTAGTTTCACAAATCAGAAATGACAAGACAGATAAGCCGGAAAGGTATATTTCGGTAAGGATTTTGAAGGAGCTTTCCAATGATGATATGGAAGCAATCAGAGATAGAGTTATTGCGGCTATGGATAGGTATGGTATTGACGCTCATGTAAATTCCTGTATAACAGGCAGTTTTGAAGGCAAGCTGACGGACAAGCAGATGAACGATGTGTCCAAAGCCATTTTCAAAGGAGCAGAAGCAAGAAAAGTAGAAGGAATAAGAGAGAGAAACCTTATAAGTGTTTCAGCATATTCGCCTGTTATAGATGATTATATAAAAGTTGATGATAAAAAAGTAAACCTTAACCTGGCCATAAGATATAATGCCTTTGAAGACAGAACATATATATGGCTGGCTACACCGGTTATTTCAAAAGAATATTAAATAAATGATATTATTTATGTTGATGTGAAAGGGGAATTATTAGGGAGGTAAGCATGCAAGATTACAAAAGCTAAATACGGTGGACATCCAAACGGTTGTTCCGGTATGCACAGAGAAAGGAAGATTATAATTGTCCAAATTTATAATAAACTCAAGTAAACCTTTAAAAGGAAGAGTAAGAGTAAGTGGAGCCAAAAATTCAGTTTTGCCTATAATCGCAGCAGCGCTCTTAGCAGATGGACAGAGTGTTATAGAAGAGATTCCTTATCTGAATGATGTTAAGATAATGTGTGAACTTCTTAAATCCATAGGGGCGGGAGTAGAGTTTTCCGAAGACAAGAGTAAATTATATATTTCTTCGGATAAACTACTTAATACAACCGCCCCTTATGAGCTTGTAAATAAAATGAGGGCATCCTTTCTTGTTATGGGACCGTTGCTGGCAAAAGCAGGTTATGCCAGAATATCACTTCCCGGAGGATGCGCAATTGGAACAAGGCCTGTAGACCTTCATCTTAAAGGTTTTGCAGCTATGGGTGCTAAAATATCTCAGGGACATGGTTTTATTGAAGCAGTAACCAACGGAAGACTTAAAGGGAGTAAAATATATCTGGATTTTCCAAGTGTCGGTGCTACTGAGAATATTATAATGGCGGCAGTATTGGCAGAAGGACAGACTATTATTGAAAATGCAGCAACTGAGCCTGAGATAGTGGATCTGGCTACATATTTGACTTCTATGGGCGCGGATGTAAAAGGAGCCGGAACAGATACAATAAAAATTAATGGTGTAAAGAGCCTCAAGGGTACGCGCCACACTGTTATACCTGACAGGATAGAAGCAGGAACTTTTATGGTTGCAGCTGCAATTACAGGAGGGGATGTGGTAATAGAAAATGTAGTTGCTGATCACTTGAAGCCTGTAAGTGCAAAGCTGAGGGAAGCAGGAGCGGAAATATCAGAGGAGTTGTCAAGCATACGTGTTTCTGCGCCCAGGAGGCTTAAAGCAGTTGATATAAAAACGCATCCATATCCCGGTTTTCCTACTGATATGCAAGCTCAAATGACATCTCTGTTAAGTAAAGCAGAAGGAACCAGTATGATAATTGAAACCATATTTGAGAACAGGTTCATGCATGTCAGTGAGCTTAAAAGGATGGGAGCCAATATAAAAATAGAGGGAAGAAGTGCTATTATTGAGGGTAACGGGCATCTGACAGGTGCCCAGGTGAAGGCTACAGATTTAAGAGCGGGAGCAGCTCTTATTCTTGCAGGTCTTGCAGCAGAAGGTGAAACGGAAATAACCGACATAGAACATATAGACAGAGGTTACGTACAAATAGAGAAAAAGCTCAGTGCTCTTGGTGCAGATATTAAAAGGGTGGAAGAATAATCATAATACTTAATCGGTAGAAGAATAATCATAATACTTTTCGCCGTGAATATATTTAGGATATAGGTTTGATAAATTTACCGGGCCTTATATCCTATTTTTTATGCTGTTTTTATGCTGATTCCGGGAAATGTTTCGACTTGTACCGGGAAATAAAAATTGATTAAAACGGTGAAAAGATGAAACACATTATATATTACATAATTGTAATAATTATAATTATTGTGTTAATACCTCTTCTTATTGTAAGGGGATGCAGCAGCACTCCACAGGAAGAGGAGCCTCCGAAAAAAAAGGTGGAAGGCATAAAGGTCAAAGTGTACATAGCTCCGGAAGACAGGATTCAGGAAATGGATCTTGAGGAATATGTGAAATGTGTTGTTGCTGCAGAGATGCCGGCGGACTTTGAGCTTGAAACATTAAAAGCACAGGCGGTTGCTGCAAGGACATATGTATATGCCAGAATGAAAAGAATATACACTCCCAAAGATAACAGTCACAAGGATGCTGATATATGTACTGACCATACCCATTGCCAGGCATGGACCAGCAGACAGGATGCCATGAAAAAATGGGGAATTTTTAAAGCAAACAGCAACTGGAAAAAAGTTGAGCGGGCAGTAGAAGAAACCGAAGGTACAATAATTATACACGACGGGAAGGTTATAAACCCTGTATTTCATTCTTCCAGCGGAGGAAAGACTGAAAATTCCGAAGATGTCTGGGAAGGAGTACAGGTCAGCTATCTGAGAAGTGTACCCAGTGCCGGCGAAGAGGTTGCTCCAAATTATATATATACAATTACAATGAATAATGAGGAATTTGTGGAGGCAATAAAAAAGGAATACCCTGATGTAAAATTCGAAAAGGAAAATCTTATAGAGGACATTGAAATCCTGAACCGCACAGAGGGCGGTAATGTTAAAACCCTGAGAATAGGGAACGTTGAGATGAAAGGAACGGACTTGAGAAGAATATTGTCCCTCCGATCAGCAGATTTCAAAATTGAAGCACATGACAGTGACTCGATAAAAATAACTACAACAGGATACGGCCACGGAGTAGGGATGAGCCAGTGGGGGGCTAACCACCTCGCTAAGATAGGTGGGAATTACGAGGAGATACTAAAATACTACTATAGCGGTGTTGAGCTTACAACTATTGAAGACTACGAAAACAAGAGTGCTTCAGCAGAGTAATTTTTTCCGAATCCATGTATATTGTTGCCAAAGGCGGTAACAATATTATATGGAGGTGGAAAATGTTATGAAAAAGCTGTTTTCAGGTAGTAAAGGCGCAAGAAAAAGCTTGTTGGAATTCCTGGATAAAAAGGGGTTTTATATCGTTTTAATGTTGTGTATAGTTGTTGTAGGCGCAACGGTAGTGTTGGTGACTACACACAATATAACTTCAACAAATGAGGGCTATGAAGGTGAAGATATTATTCCTGATGGTTCAGAAGAGGATTATTTTTCGGATCTAGGATCAGATCTGGAAGGTTACTCGTCAGATGAGGAACCGATAGGGACTGAGAAGGTTACACCCGGGGAGAATGGGGATGAAACTAAAGTCGCAGACAGTAGTACTTCCACAGACACCAATGCCAATACCGGCACTAAAACTGCCTCGGATGATAAGGCAAATGAGACCGGTGTAAAATCGAGCACAAATGTCGCAGAAAATACTAACAAATCATCCTCAAAAGACACTCAAAAAGACAGCGGCAGCAAGGCTCAGGACAACAAAAACGATAGCAGCAAGACGGACAAAAACAGTTCAAAAAATGAAAGCACCAATAAAGACAGCGGTTCCAAGACCAGTATTGCAGCAGAAGAGAAATTTATTATGCCTGTATTAGGCGAAATTACATTTGACTATTCAATGGACAAACTGGTATATTCAAAAACTTTGGAAGACTGGAGGACTCACAGTGGTGTAGACATTGCCGCTGACAGAGGTACGCCGGTAAAAGCTGTAGCTAAAGGTGTAGTAAGCAGTATAAAAAATGATCCCAGATTCGGAATTACGGTAATTATTGAACATTCAAACGGCATTAAAACCGTATACTCAAATCTGGCAAGCGCTGAAATGGTGCATCCTAATCAGAAGATCGAACAGGGTGAAATAATCGGCAGTGTTGGTGATACAGCTATTTTTGAATCAGCAGAACGGTCTCACCTTCACTTCGAAGTGTTAAAGAATGACGAACCTGTAGATCCTAAGGATTATTTGCCCTATTCTTGATCATTAAAAAATAAAATACCGGCAAAAACTGATGATACATCACGTAACTGATAATACATCAAATAACCGATAATACATCACATAGCAGAAGCATTTTAAAAGATATCCATTACATACAAAGGCCAGATGTCAGATATTGATATCTGGTTTTTGTATTCTTTTTTTAAAATTCTTTTTTTTATATACTGATGAGTTACTGCATTTTTTTGTAATCCTGATGAGTGATTAATCATTCATCTTTTTCATTCCTAAACCTGCCATTTTCGCCTTCAGTTTAATCATAACCCTGATTTTCATGGCATATATATACTACTGTAATGACTGATAAATTTCGTAAAAACTAAATTACTTTGCTGTATAAGGTTCGAAGGTTAATTAATAAACCCGCGAAAATAGCACGAAGCTGTGTCCAATACTTCTAATATAAAGTAGCTTGTAAGAGGGGGTATAAGCAATTGAAGGAATATATCGAGGAGCGAGCTATTGAACTGGCCCACTATATTATTGAGAAAAAAACTACCGTCAGAGCAGCTGCCAAGAAATTTGGGATTAGTAAAAGCACCGTACATAAGGATGTAACTGAAAGATTAATGAAGATAAAACCTGACCTGGCAGATGAAGTCAGGGCAGTACTTGAAGAAAATAAAGCCGAGAGACATATACGAGGAGGAGAAGCAACAAAATTACGTTACGCCCTTAACAAAGCGGAAAGCTAGAGATGCCGGTAAAATAAAAGCCTTGTGGTTCACAAGGCTTTTATTTTGGTTATAGGCTTTAACCTGTTGATTATAAAGCGGCCTTCCCGGAAGAAGGATGAGCTTTTTTTATTATTTAAATTGTACACTTTATTACCATCTCTTTGTCACGAATATTTATTTTTAATTGCTCCTCTTTATTAGATAATTAATTTAATTCTAGAAAGTGAGGGGTACACCATGTTTGTAATTAATAAAGGTGTAAGCAGATTTAAATTTTTAATTTATGTATTACCTGTAATAGTACTAATTTCATTAATAATTTATGTTCCGTTTATTATGAGCATGGCTTATTCTTTTACCGAGTGGAATGGTATAAGCAGAGAAGCTAAATTTATAGGATTGGAAAACTTTAAAAATATATTTGTCAATGACAGCTCATTTCAGAGTTCAGCGGTATTTACCATGAGATACTCGGTATTATTTATTATCATCATTAATGTTTTGGCTTTATTATTGGCTGTAATGCTTGATAAAAAGCTGTACAGCACAAATATACTCCGTGCCGGATTTTTCATACCTTACATATTAAGTTTGGTAATCGTGGGGTTCATTTGGAGATTTATCTTTATGCAGGGCTTTAACGCTTTAGGGGAGATCACAGGCTGGAATGTATTTTCATGGAGCTGGCTGGGAGATGCAAAATTGGCATTTTGGTCTATACTGATTGTTTCCATATGGCAGTCTATAGGCTTATATATTGTTATTTACATTGCCGGACTTCAATCAATACCGCACGAGTTGCTGGAAGCTTCTATTGTGGACGGAGCGGGGAAAATTAAAAGATTTTTTTCGGTTACTTTTCCTCTTTTAATGCCATCAGTCACGACATGTGTATTTTTAGCATTAACTAATTCAATTAAGGTGTTCGACGTTATTGTATCCTTGACCGGTGGCGGACCCGGAGGCGCTACAGTCAGCATTACCTATGATATATATAAGGAAGCTTTTCAAAATAATTTCTATGGTTATGGAACCGCAAAAGCGCTGTTACTCTTTGTGGCAATACTGGTTATAACACTTGTGCAGGTGACATTTTTCAAGAGCAAGGAGGTTGAGGTGTAATGGATAAAAGCAAAAAAAGCCTGATAGTACTTGAAATAATCCTGATCATAGTTGTTGCAGTATTTCTCTATCCAATATTTTTAGTGATTATAAATTCATTAAAGAGTTTTAAAGAAGTTATGACCAATGTTATTGCACTTCCGGCTTCCTTGCATTTTGAGAACTATACGTATGTATGGAAAAACATAAATTATCCAAGACTATTTTTAAATAATGTTATTGTAACAGTTACCGCTATTTTAGGAATTGTTGTCTTTTGTTCCATCGCAGGGTTTATGCTGTCGAGAACAAGGTCCAGGCTAAGCTGGCTTCTTTACATTTTTTGTATTGCACCCATGCTGATTCCCTTTCAGACAATTATGATTACCCTGATCAAGTTTCTTAAGATTATTAATCTGCCCAATAATGTCTGGGGGTTGGGTACACTATACTGGGGTTTTGCAGCACCTACTGCAATATTTATGTATCATGGGTTTGTTAAAAATGTTCCGAAAGAAATAGATGAAAGTGCAATTGTTGATGGAGCATCAACGCTTAGAATGTTCTTCTCAATAATATTTCCTTTGCTAAAGCCGATAACCAGTACAATTGTCATAATAGACGTAATGTGGATATGGAACGATTTTCTGCTGCCGCTGATATTTCTTGACGGAGCAAAGGAAACAAAAACTCTGACACTTGCTGCATACACCTTTATAGGACAGTATATAACCGATTGGCAATATACTATGACGGCTATTGTCCTTGCAGTAGTACCATCAATACTATTCTTTATATTCATGCAGAAGCATATCGTAAAAGGAGTAACCGCCGGTGCTGTAAAAGGTTAGAGTATGTAAAAAAGGCTAAAGGAGCAAATTGAGGTTTTCCAGCAGGATGCGAAACTTGAAAATTTTGTCGAAACATAATATAATTTGAAATTAAATATTGCAATGGCTGTTATGTATAATGGAACAGGGTTACTTTTATTATTGTGTGTTTTCAATTTTTATGAGGGATGTTACCAGACATGAAGGAAACGATCTGCACAATTTTAGGCACTATAAAGAGTGTATTTACCAGAAAGCTTGCAAACAAGCTTGTATTCCTTTTTTCAGCTATTATTATACTTACAATAACTTCTTTAACTTTTGCTTCTTATAAAATAATAGAAAAGGAATCTGTGAAGAATATCATTGATACCAATAGAAACAACCTCATCCTGATTAATAAAAACATTGAAAGCTATTTTAAAGAGGTTAATTTGGTATCCTTGCCACAGTTGAAGTATGATAACCTCATGAATGCTTTAATGGGGGTAACGGATGAAATAACAGCCCAGGCATATCTGGAAGACTATGTGCGAAGTTTGTTTTATTCCAGAAATGATTTCGAGAGTGTCTGCCTGTTTTTGATTGAGCAGAACTGCTATTTATACATATCCAGAGGCGATGGTATGGATATTAAGGTAAGAAAGGTTTATAAAGAGGGAATATCAAAAGAAGACTGGTACAGCAGGACCATTGAAAGCAAAAACAACGTTTATATTCAACCCCTTTTTATTTCAAAAAACAGTTCTTATGCAGTCAATCAGGATAAATGCTATTTTGCATATCACAGAACAATCAGAAATATTGTGGATAAGAAAGCTTATGCTGTATTAACCTTTTTCTGCAACTATAACAGTTTGAATGAAATAATAAAAAACACTTCCCTGACTGACGGCGAACAGCTTCTGTTCATGGGTGCTGACGGCAGCATTTTTTATACGAATAATATAAATAATTATAACCATTTTAACCAGGATACTTTTAAATATAAGCTTACCATGTCCGGCACCGGTATGTTTGACTGGGAAATTGAAGGCAGTAATTATCTTACTATTTTTGACACTTCAGATAATCTGAAGTTTAAACTTGTCAAGCTTATTCCGTACAAGAAAATATATCATGCAGCTCAAACGAACAGGATGCAAAGTATTTATATTGGAGGCGTGATTTTAGTCATTTCGGTTATTTTAGTTGTTTTATCCGCCAATGCAATCATTAGCCCTGTTAAAAAGCTTACAAAAAAAATGAGAAGTTTTAGTGAGGGTAAATTTGACCTGGAAGCAAAAGTTAAAGGCAATGATGAAATTGCAGAGCTTACTAGCCAGTTCAATCAAATGGTAAAAAAAATAAATGATTTGATAAATGAAAAATATATCATGAAAATTGAGGAAAAGAATGCAACTTTAAAAGCACTCGAGGCAGAACTTAATCCGCACTTTTTATACAATGCTTTGCAGGCTATATCAACTACTGCTTTAAAATCCGGAATGTATCAGATCAGTGATATGGTCAATGCTCTTGCTTCAACATTCCGATACACCATAAAAGGTAAAAAGTTTGTCAGGCTGCAGGATGAGATTCAGTATATAAATGATTATCTGGCCATTCAACAAGCCAGATTCGGGGACAGGCTCACAGTAAAATATGAAATTGAAGATGATGCTCTTGATGTAATGATTCCCAAAATATCGATACAGATTCTTGTTGAGAATTCAATAAAACATGTACTTGAAAAAAACTATGCAGCAGTATGTATAGTCATTAAAGCATATGTAAAAGGTGATGATGTCATTATTTCTGTCAGTGATAACGGGCCGGGGATATCACCTGAAAGAATTGAATGGCTCAAATCCTATTTGGAAAGTAAAGGGGAGCAAGATAATAATAACGCTGTCGGTTTGAAAAACTTGGATACGCGGTTAAAACTGATTTACAAGGACAGATACAGTCTTTCCATTGAATCTGACAACATTGGGACAACAATAAGCTTTATTATACCAGAGGGTGGGAAAATTTATGTATAAGGTATTGATCATTGATGACGAAGAACCGGCAAGAGAAGCGATAAAGATACTTGCAGACTGGGACAGCATAAATGTATATGAGGTTTTTGAGGCATGGGACGGGAAAAATGGAATAAGGCTAATAGAAGAAAAGAAGCCTGATATCATTTTAGTCGATATGAAAATGCCGGAAATGGACGGTATGGAGTTACTCCGAATTGTTGAGAGCAAGTATCCTGACCTGGCTATAATAGTGATAAGCGGATATGATAATTATGAGTATACACATCAGGCTATTCACTCTAAAGTAATTGATTATCTATTAAAACCGATTAAGAGAAATGAACTTAATGATGCTTTGGCAAAAGCTATAGATACGATTTCCAACAGAAGGAAAATGCAGAGTCAGTACATAGACAGGAATATTCTGCTGAATTTATCCTTGCCAAGCTTGAAAGAAAAGCTATATATGGCTGCTATAGAGGGAAGCATCAGCAA
Source organism: Clostridiaceae bacterium (assembly GCA_012840085.1). Classification (GTDB taxonomy): domain Bacteria; phylum Bacillota; class Clostridia; order Acetivibrionales; family DUMB01; genus DUMB01. The sequence goes on along the minus strand of DUMB01000094.1, from coordinate 93,658 downwards.
ACAAATGAGAGAAATATACAGGGAACTGATAGATACTGAGTGCAGCATAAAACATTACTCTGTATCAGTTTTCAGAATAATGAACCTGGATGAGGTAAGCGACAAATACTTTAATGAAGTCAGCCTTACACAGTTTGCCATTTCCAACGCAATCAACGAGCTGTTTAATGACGGGTTTGAATGCTTTAATTTTGTCAATCCAAAAAACAGTAATGAAATAATAGTAATTATTTCGTTCAAAGGTGAATTCAATGAAAAACAGAAAGCTAATTATTTGCATTTGATTCAAAAAACAAGGAGAAAGCTGAATCAGTTATTTGAATTGATAATAATGGTAGGTGCAGGGGGATTCCACGAAGGAATAGACAGCTTAAAGAAATCATTTCTTGAGGCTGAAAAGCTTATCGGCAGCATCAATCTGTTGAATAATAACGATGGCATTATATGTGACATGCCTGAAGATATAAATAAAATGAAGATATCTTTGCTGGACAAAAAGGATTTAATTTTCAATGCTATTGAAGGAGGAAGTTTGACATATACAAAGGAGATAATTAAAGAATTTGTTGATAAAATTGAACAAACCGGAGTTCTCACCCTGAGAGATGCAAATAGAATATTTGATGAATTAATGCTAATTTTTAATAACTTTTCAATGATAAAAGAGTTTGATGCAAATGAACTTATATCCTATTTTAAAAGTTTGTCAAGGACTGTCTGTAATTTTGAACAGTTTAAAAAGTACTTACTTGATTTCATAGAGCTGTTTTATAATCTTTCCAAGAAGCAACTGGGAAATGATAATTTTAACATTTATGAAGTGAAAGAATTTATTGACAGCAATTACTGTCAGGATATAAAGATATCCCTTTTTACAAACAAGTACTTCTTAAGCAGAGAGTATTTAATGAAATTATTTAAAGATGAATTTGGATGCGGGATATATGAGTATGTGATCAAAGTCAGAATGGAAAAAGCCAGGGAACTTTTAGCTGATCCAGATATTAAAATTAACAAAATATCACAGATGCTGGGATACAGTGATAATAATTATTTCAGTAAAGCCTTCAAAAATTATTTCGGGATTTCACCATCTGATTACAGGAACACTTTAATCAGTTAATTATATCTGTACACATTTTTACCACTAAAATACCACATATATTTATTTTATATATATGGATATCTATTTAGAATGTAAATGTAACGAGTCAGAAAAACCTCACCCGCGTATCAGAAAAAAGGTATAAAAGTGATAACAGATTTTGCCTCGTTCTAACGCCTCACGGGGAAAATTTTCCTGTAAAAGAAAAGTTTTCTCCTTTGGCTTATAAATAAATTACATTTTTAGGAGGTAAAGTTATGAAAAAAGTATTAAGTATGGTTGTATGCTTAATGCTGTTAGCCGGACTTATTAGCGGCTGCGGTAAATCATCCACATCTTCGGATCCAACTCCAAATACATCAGAGCAGACATCCCAAGAAACAGATACACCGTCGTCTGAAGCAGAACCTGTTACAATATCTATTCTTCAAGGCCAACCTGAATATACCGATGCTTATAATGCCTATATAAGCGAATATAAAAAGGTGGCTCCAAATGTGACTATAGACTTGCAGGTATTGCAGGCAGATTACCCGACAGTATTAAAGTCCAGAATTGCAGCAGGATCAATTCCTGATATTTTTATGACAACAGCAGGCGGCGAATTGAAAGCCTATGCAGAGTATTCTGCAGACTTGTCAAATGAACCGTTGGCAAGTGCAATGTCAGAAAGTGTAAAGAAGGATATGACATATGACGGTAAATTAATGGGAGTTCCACTGGTAATGGATTCATTCCCATTAATCTATAACAAAAAGCTGTTTGCAGATGCAGGCATAACTGAAATGCCAAAGACCTTGGCTGAATTGGAAGAAGTTTGCAAGAAATTGGAATCCAAGGGCATAACACCTTTTGCAAACGCTTATAAAGAATGGTGGGTACAGAAGCATATATTCCAGCATTTTATTGTAGGCGCAAGTTCTGATCCTGCTAAACTGGTAAGTGATTTCATTGCCGGAAATACAAAATTTGAAGACCATCCGGTACTGTTAAATTACTTTGACTTTATTGACCTGACAGTAAAATATGGCGATCCAAAGCCGCTTGAATGCGATTTCAATGCACAGGTCGGTACTTTCGCAAATGGCAAAGCAGCTATAGTTACCGGTCAGGGGCAATGGATAGAGTCAGGTGTTACTAAAATCGATCCCGATTTTGATTTCGGTGTAATGTTATATCCCGTAAGCGATGATCCAAGCCAGGCAAATGTATGCGCAGGCTCAGCACAATGTCTCAGAGTACACAAGGATTCAGAGGTATTAACAGAAGCGAAAAACCTTCTTAACTGGTTATACACATCAGATTATGGAAAGAAATGGTTTGGCGAAGTTGCCAAAGTTATATCTCCTGTTAAGGATGCAGCAGCACCGGACATGAAGATTCCAGCAGCATTTGCCGAATTAACAAAGGTTACGCCATCTTCCGGTGCACCTGTTAACTATTCTCTTGACAGTTTCCATCAAAAATTTGGAGAAATCATGCAGGCATATATAGGTGGAGCAAAAACAAGAGACCAGGCTGTTGAAGAGATACAAAACGCTTGGGTAAAACTGGGTGCAGCAAACTAATCATGCCAAATAAAATACATCCGGGAGGGTTATTCTCTCCTGATGTATTTTATTCAAGATATCATTCAATAACCGGTATATTGCCGCTGACAATACCGGTAAAAGTCTATTAATTATCTTAAGAGGGGGATGTTATGGCGAATAAAAAAGGTGTATTCAAACTGCTGTCTTTTATTTTGGCAATATGCATTATTATAGTAAGCCTTCCGACCATATCAATGGCAGCTTATTCATTTAACCTGGATGAAGTTAAAAAGTGCATGAATGCTTATCTAGCCAAACACTACAAAGGCGGTGATATTAATGGCCTGCATTTCTGGGAAGCTGCATATTGCCGCCAGATGTTAGTGGACTACTATAACCTGACAGGGAGTGAAGAGGATAAGAACAGAATACTTGAAACATGGTATTGGTTTGAAGATGATCATGCTATAAACCGTTTCGGAAACGAGTATTGCTGGATATCCAGCGACAGTGACTGGACTGACGACTACTCGTGGCATGCTCAATTTTCAATGTCTGCTTATGAGGCCACTAAAGATCCGCACATACTTGAACAGGCAAAATGGCACTTTGATTACCTGTACTCAAACAATGTTGACGACGTCTGGGGCGGAGGAATGTGGCGTGAGCGCCATGTAAGAGACCAGAAGGACGTACCTACAAATGGTTTTGGTATTGTTGCCGCTCAGCTGGCAAAATACTATCCTGAAGAAAAGATTCACAATAATCTCACCGGCACCGACAAGACCTACCTGGAAATAGCAGATGATATTTATCAGTGGATTAAGAAGAGTTTCATGCGTGAGGATGGAGGTATTGAGAACTCATTTTCCACGGAGGGCCGTGGTTGGGATGACAACCTTTATACATATAACGCAGGAATATTTATTGAAATGGCAGCACATCTGTATGATTTAACCAAAGATGAAAGCTATCTGGCAGATGCACGCAAAGCGGCAGATTTTGCAAAAGAACACTTTACAAGAGGTATTGACCAGATTGTAGTATATGAGGATGATGTAGGCGGTGCCGGACTTTACCAGCCGCATCCTGCCAATAGTTATGAAATTGTATTCAGAGGAATTTTGATGCGCGGAATATACAAGCTCATAACACTCGGCAAACAGACTCAATATATTGACTGGTTGACTACAAATGCTCAGGCGGCATATAAAAACAGAGCCGATAATAATCTTATAGCACCATACTGGGATACCCCGTATGACGGTTCCAATGTAAGACCGACAGCAAATGCCACAGGTCTGACGCTGATGATCTACAGTTTAATGGTGACACAACCAGGATATCTGTCTGGAAAAGTTGAAGCTGAAAGTGCTATAAAGTACGGAACTGCATACAAGCAGAAGGCTGATGCTGCATCAGGGGGCTATATGGCAGGAAGTATAGATCATGTAGGATCTGCAATTGAGTTTGTAAACTGTATTGAATCAACGGGCTTAACAATAAGTTTTACCTCAGGACTTAGTAATCCTAAGCTCAGCTTCTATATAAACGGAGAATACAAACAGAAACTGGAATTTGAATATACCGGATCCTGGAGTAGTAACTTTAGAGAAAAGACATTCGATGTGGACATTCCTGCCGGAGCAACCGTAAAAATACAATATGATGATGGTGATGTGCCTGCAAACATTGATTATATAAAGTTTATTTCCAATGTTGCAGCAGATAAATCACTACTTGCTGAAGCTGTCAATAATGCGCTTCTCCTTAATCCAAAAGATTATACTCCGGAATCATGGGCTTTGCTGAAATCTGCAATTGATACCAGCCGCGTTATATATAATAAAGCTAATGCAACACAGTCAGAAGTTGATGCGGCAGCTATCGTACTCCAGACAGCGATAAATAATCTGGAGCGTCGAAAATTAACAGGGAAAGTGGAAGCTGAAACAGGTATCACGTACGGCGATGCACGTAAAGCCGGAGACTCATTCCAATCAGGGGGAGCACTTATCTATGGTATGAGTGACAGCAAAGGGTCTGCAGTAGAGTTTGTAAATTGCGCCAAAGCCTCAAAATTAGTTATCTTTGCTGCATCCGCTGCTGAAAATCCCAAACTGGCACTGTATATAAATGGAGAATTTGTTAAGGATATAGACCTGATATCAACCGGAAGATGGAATGGAGAGGATGCATGTGCTCAGGTAACTGTAGACGTGGACATCCCGGATGGAGCAACCATCAAACTGCAGAACGATTACGGGAGAGACCTGGGTGCAAATGTTGACTATATTGGATTAACTGATTTTGATAACTCCGAGCTCGCAAAATTGATCAGTGATTCATATTCTCTTATTCAAATGGATTATACAAAGTCAACCTGGGATGCTTTCAAAGCTGAATTTATTTCAGCACTTGAAACTAACGCAAATTGTCCAAGCCAGCAGGAAATAAATGAAGCTGCTGCCAGACTGAAGTCCGCAATAGAAGGTCTGGAGAGAATAAGCAGAAACCACTCCGGAAAAATCGAAGGTGAATATGGAAAGAAATATGGTTCTGCATATAGTCAGAGTGATTCGGCGGCATCAGGCAGATATAAGGTTGGAAGCATAGATCATTTGGGAGCAGCTGTGGAGTTTAAAAATCTGGCTGCTACGAACAAACTCATAATAGTCTATGCAACAGGTCTTTCAGATTCACACCTGAGCCTCTATGTTAACGGTGAGCACAACCAGGATGTATATTTCCCGATAACCGGAGGCTGGGGAGCACCCTTTAAGGAAATAACCATAGATGTGGATATTCCCGAGGGAGGAACCATTAAATTCCAGTATGACAATGGTGACCGCGCTGCAAACATCGATTATATAATCATCCCGGCAAATAAAACTGAACTTGAAGCAAAGATCGATGAAGCAAAGAAACTGGAAAAAGAGAAATATACGGAGGAATCCTGGGCACTGCTGGAAACTGCATTGAATACGGCAAACAGTGTTAGAGAGAATATTGGTGCGTCACAGGAAGAAGTTGATTCTGCACTTGAAGAATTGAATGCTGCAATAGCGGGACTTAAAGTTCCAGCTGATAAAACTGAGCTTGAAGCAAAGATTGATGAAGCAAAGAAACTGGAAAAAGAGAAATATACGGAAGAATCCTGGTCGCTGCTTGAAACTGCATTAAGCAAGGCAGTTAGTGTTATGGAAGATGTTGATGCGTCACAGGAAGAAGTTGATTCTGCCCTTGAAGAATTGAAAACTGCAATAGCGGGACTTAAAGTTAAAACCAAGCCTCCGGTTATAATTCCGCCGATTGTAACTCCGCCTGTTGAAACTCCCACTGAAGAAGAACCGGCAACAGTGCCAGAAGCAACCGTAGTAAGCAGTGAAACTTCGGTAATAAGCACAACAACTGTTGAAGCAGAAAGTGATGAGAGTGGAAAAGCAACTGCAAATGTGACAGAAGAGCAGCTTTCAGATGCTATAAACAAGGCTGTGACAGAAGCGGCTAAAGAAGAAGGAAAAGCTGCAATGGTAGAAATAGCAGTAAGTGCTGCAACAGATGCAAAATCAGTAGAAATAACCATCCCGGCAGCATCAATTAAAGCAATGAATGATAGCGGGATTAATGCAATAACCCTGGCAACACCGTTTGCTACAATCACTTTTGATGACGAAGCACTTATTAAGATTTTTAAAGAAGCTAAGAATGACGTTAAGATAACTATTGATAAAGCTGATGTATCTGAGCTGCCGGAAGAAGTAAGAGAAATTGTCGGAAACAGACCGGTGTATAGCTTTAGTGTAAAAGCTGATAATAAAGCAATATCAGAATTTGGAGACGGTAAGGCAACGGTGGTAATACCATATACGCTCAAGCCTGGCGAAGATAAAAATGCAGTTGTTGTTTATTACATTAATGAAGAAGGTAAAGCAGAAATTGTTACTAATGGTTCATATAATGCTGAAACCGGAAATATCAGCTTTGAGACTGACCATTTCTCACGGTATGCAATAGGCTATAACAAAGTCGAGTTCAATGATGTTGCAGCAAATGCATGGTATAGTAACGCGGTCAGTTTTGTGGCAGCAAGGGGAATAACCTTAGGAACAGGCAATAACAATTTCAGCCCGAATGATAAGCTCACACGCGGACAGTTCCTGGTTATGCTGATGAGAGCTTACGGCATCAAACCTGATGAAAATATAACTGATAACTTCTCTGACGCAGGAAATACCTATTATACAGGTTACCTGGCAGCTGCAAAGAGACTTGGTATTTCAGCAGGAATCGGCAACAATATGTTTGCTCCTGAAAAGCAAATTACAAGACAGGAAATGTTTACGCTATTGTATAATACCTTAAAGCTGATAGATGAATTGCCTGCCAAAGATACAGGCAGAGATTTGGCAACATTTGTTGATGCAGGAGTTATTGCATCATGGGCAAAGGATGCTGTGGAAGCACTTGTAAAAGCAGGAATTGTTAGCGGCAACAATAATATGCTTACACCTGCAGGAACAGCAAACAGGGCGGAAATGGCACAGATTTTGTACAATTTGTTATCTAAATAAAGTATGCTTGCTGGAAAGGGTACTGAAGCACTGAAATGCGTACTGAAGTGTCTTAGCTGAATGTATCAGTCAAAATTCAGCAGGCAAATAATCAGCAGACAGATAATTAGTAGGCAAATAATCCGTAGACAAATGATAAGTAAACAGATGGTCAATATACAAATGATAAGTAGACAAATATTAAGGCATATTTGATGATAAGCCGGTGCCGTACCCGGATATTGCTGTGGCAGTAGCCCAGGCTGTTGCAGATGGTGAGGCAGAAATAGAAATGCGGTTATATGGTTCTGTAATAAATGTGATTCGATTATAAAGTTGGGGTGGTTAAAAAAGCTACCCCAACATTTTTATTCTGACTCTATAACGCGACAAATCATGCGAAAGAAACATGATGCAATAACTTTGGCACAGGGATTTAACAGAGAATGAAATAAAAGCCTGCAGAAGGCATGTCCACAAGGCTTTTATTTTTATATATAACAAGCTTATATATCACAAGAGCTTTTTTAGCAACGGTGAAATCTAATAAATGTCTTTATTCAGCTTTTTCACCGATTGAGAGCAAAAGATTTAATACGATTCCAAAAACAGCAGCAGTTGCAATTGCAGGGAACTGAGTTCCGAACATTGGAATCATTCCATCTTTGAAACCAAAGCTGCCACCAAGGCCGACGATTAAAATAACAGCGATAACGGCTAAGTTCTTGGATTTAAACAGATCCACTTTCTTGTCCATCATTATTGCGATACCCTGAGCTCCTATAACACCAAACAGATAAATGGAAAGCCCACCTATTACAGCTGTTGGAATAGAATAAACTATATTAATCAATGGAGTAAAACAGGAAATGATCATTGTAATTATAGAAGCTGCAATTAATACAGGAACTGAGAACACTCTGGAAATAGCCATGGCACTGATATTTTCACCATAGTTTGTTCCTGCAGGCCCGCCTATGAATCCTGATACAATGTCACCTATGCCGTCTCCCACCAAGTTAAGCCCCAGCAGGTTTTCAATATCATATTTCTTAGGAGAATTTTTCTTCCTTGCAAGGTCCTTCACATATATGTCAAGCTGATATATATGTGCGGAAGACTCAGGAATTGTTGCAATTGCTATCGGCATTATAGCAGCAACAGCAGCCAGTGAAGGCTTAGGCAGCGTAAATACCGGTAAACTGATAATTCCACCTTGTACTGTGTTAAAAGATATAAAGGGTATTCCGGTAATTGCACCTATAATTGCAGCAGCAATATACCCTGTAATAAGGCCAAAAAGAATAGGTAACTGACTTAGCTTACCCTTCAGGTATACAGAATAAAGTATTGTTGAAACCAGTGTAATAATAGCTATAACCCATGCCATGTTGGTGGCTAATCCTTGCTGTGCCGGGTCGGTGACCGAGCTCGGATATGTGCATGCATTTGTCATGGCAGCATTTGCTAATGATAACCCTATAATGATGGAAATACTGCCGGTAACAGTTGGCGGAAGAACTTTATCAATTGTTGCTTTTCCACTACGCTTAACAATTAGCCCGGCTGCAATGGAAACAAGACCAGACATTACGATACCAAATTGAGCAATTGCAATTCTTTCATTGCGGATAGCTAAATTGGTAAATTCTTCGGTACCCATTATGGCAGCAGGACCCATTATAGAGCATATAGCGGCTATGTAGGAAAAGCTGGAACCATAATATAAAGGAATCTTTCTGCCAGTAATTAAGATAAAACAAAGAGTTGCCAAACCGCTTGCAAAAATAGTTGTTGAAACATGAAAACCGGTTAACAATGCCACCAGAACGGTCGCGGGAAACATAACTACGATTTGCTGAAGTGCAAAGGGAATCAATTCCAGTATTGGCGGACACTCATCCGGTAAATAGCCGACAGGTTGATTTTTTGTCGACATTTTTTTTTCACCTCCTACAATTTTTTTACTTATAATCTTTTATATTTAATCACAGAGGCAACTGTTTGTAAAGATATTTTTAAAATAATTTGTTACAAATGCTGCATATATTTTTTCCACAATCGCTTCATTTATTAAAGTACAAAATCCTTGCAATATTCTAATTATATGGTAATATAAAATGTGTAATGTTATACAAATCGGTAAATATTTTTCTTTACTTCGCGAAGGGGTTGAAAATATTGAGCTTCGGAATGGATATAGGCATCGATTTGGGTACTGCGTCAGTGCTCGTTTACATAAAAGGGAAAGGCATAGTACTGAGGGAGCCCTCGGTCGTTGCAATAGACAGAAATTCGAATAAGCTTCTTGCAGTAGGAGAAGAAGCAAGACGCATGCTGGGCAGGACACCTGGGAATATAGTTGCTATCAGGCCATTAAAAGACGGTGTTATATCCGACTATGATATAACTGAAAGGATGCTGAAGTACTTTTTAAACAAGGTTTACGGCAACAGGACTTTCAGATTTTTCAAACCGAGAATAATGGTTTGTGTTCCCAGTGGAGTAACTGAAGTAGAACGGCGTGCAGTAGTAGATGCGGCCGTTCAGGCGGGTGCGCGGGCTACTTACCTCATAGAGGAACCCATTGCTGCTGCAATAGGTGCAGGTATAGATATTTCCAAAGCATGTGGAAGCATGGTTGTTGACATTGGCGGAGGAACTACTGATATTGCTGTAATATCCTTGGGGGGTATTGTTGTAAGCAATTCAATTAAAGTGGCAGGGGACAAGTTTGACGAAGCAATTGTAAGATATATGCGCAAAAAGCATAACATCATGATTGGTGAGAGAACCGCCGAAGAGCTGAAGATAAATATCGGAACTGTGTATCCAAGAGTTCAGGAAGTTACGATGGATATAAGAGGAAGGAATCTGGTGACAGGCCTTCCAATGACCATTACCGTATCTTCATCGGAAATGATGGAAGCGCTTGAAGAACCAGTATCCAGTATAGTGGAGGCTGTTCACTCTGTTCTTGAAAAGACGCCTCCTGAGCTTGCTGCAGATATTGGTGACAGAGGAATTGTAATGACTGGTGGAGGAAGCCTTATTTATGGGCTGGACAAGCTGCTTCAGGAGAGGACCGGTATTAATGTAATAATAGCGGACGATGCAGTATCGTGTGTTGCCCTTGGAACAGGCCAGGCGCTTGAAAACATTGAACTTATTGAAAGAACCACCAAGCAGGAAAATAAAAAAAACAGAGCATAAAAAATTACGGCACGTATTCGACAGTATAGAATATATTCACAATTAGCATTGTATATATATTCATGTATTATTCATATATTAAAAATATTCAATTCATATACAAGTCATATATAACGGAGGCATTCAATGCCTCTTTTTTGTATTTAATTAATTCTTTTGTGTTAATTAATTCCGTATTTATGCCGATAAAAAAATTAAAATGTGTAAAAGAGGCATTAAGCTGACAACGATATCTATATAAAAAGATAGTTTATTTAAAGATAAGGATTCTATTTAAAGATATAAATTGATCAAAATATACTGAAGGAGACAGCAGTATGATAAGAGGTTTATATTCTTCTGCATGGAGTATGAAGGCTAACACCAAGAAAATGGATGTCATATCCAATAACCTTGCAAACGTAAATACTACAGCATTTAAGAAAGATACTGTTGTATTTGAAAGCTTTCCGGATGTTCTTGCTATACGTGTAAATGACACCAGGAGCAGACTCAATCCCTCCGGAAGAGTTGGTACGCTGGAATTAAGCAGTGACGTTGGAGAGGTATTTACTTACTTCAATCAAGGCCAGCTTGTCAAAACAGATAATTATTTTGACCTTGCAATAAGCAATTCAAGTTCAGCGTTCTTTACGGTACAAGTTATAGACGAAAACGGGCAAGCAAGAGAATTCTATACAAGGGACGGAGCGTTTACTACAGATCATGAAGGATTTCTTGCAACCAAGGACGGCCATAGAGTACTGGGTTTGAATGGGCCTATATTAATTGGTGAAGGGAAATTCACCGTTGAAGAGGACGGAACCATTATTAAGGACAATGAAGTTATAGGCAGGTTGCTTATCAGAGATTTTACCGACACAACGACTTTGAGAAAGTATGGCAACAACCTTCTGACAAGAACAGATGAAACCCAGGAAAGAGCATTTGAAGGCGCAATAATGCAGGGACATTTGGAACAGTCAAATGTAAATATAATAAAAGAAATGGTTGATATGATTACTGTAATACGTTCATATGAAGCAAACCAGAAAATGATTCAGGCCCATGACAGTACTTTGGGAAAAGCTGTAAACGATGTAGGAAGTACAAGATAGCATAAGATAAAGGGAGGTTTTACATTATGATGAAAGCACTTTGGACCGCAAGTTCAGGTATGACGGCTCAGCAGTTTAATGTGGATGTTATTTCAAATAATCTGGCAAATGTAAATACTACTGCATTTAAAAAAGACAGGGTGGAATTCAAGGATTTACTTTATGAAACTCTTCAGCGTGCAAGAGTTCTGGAAGACGGCGGCAGACCTGTAAACCTCCAGGTAGGAAGCGGTACGACGGTTAGCGCAACGGTTAAAGATTTTGAAAAGGGTAATTTCGAAAGGACAGATAATCCTCTTGACTTTGCAATTAACGGAGAAGGCTTTTTCATGGTACGCGGGCCAAGAGGGGAAACACTATATACAAGGGATGGCAGCTTTAAAGTAAGTATTACCGATGAAGGGAAAAAAATTACCACATCAGACGGGTATCCTGTACTTGACAGTATGGGAGATGATATAATAATTGATGGTATAGACATATCAAAGCTGAATATTTCTGAAATAGGTGAGTTGAGTTATATAGATGAAGACGGAGTAACTGTTTTGCTTGGGCAGAGGATAGGTATCGCAAGATTTGAGAATAGAAACGGGCTTGAAAGCGTAGGCAAAAACTATTTCATTACAACTCCTGCTTCCGGGGAACCATTGATTGAAGGGGAAGAAGGAACAGAAAGCATTATATATCAAGGCTTTTTGGAATCCTCAAATGTAAAAGTCGTTGAGGAGATGGTAAAGCTGATTACTGCCCAGAGGGCATACGAAATAAATTCAAAAGCCATACAGACAGCAGATGAAATGCTTGGAACTGCTAATAATTTAAGGAGATAGTGTTACTGGTAGTCCGGAGGTATGGATATGGAGATAGGCAGAATTAGTCAGGGATTAATTAACAATACAATAAATTCAGTAGAAAGTGTTAAAAGCAGTGTTGAACAGGATAGTTTTGAGAAAAAGCTGCAGGATGCTATTGACAATAATAATGAAGAACAGCTTAAGGCGGCCTGCAAAGAGTTTGAAGGTATAATGCTCAGCATGATATATAAGCAAATGAAGAGTGCTATACCTAAATCTGATCTTATACCCTCGGACGCTGGCAGAGACATTTTTGAATCAATGTTGGATGAAGCGCTGATGGAGGAAGCTTCAAACGGAAGAGGTGTCGGATTGGCGGATGTGCTGTATAAGCAGTTGAGCAGGAATTTGTCCGGTCAACTGCCTGAAAACAATGAAGGCAGCAATTCCGGGGATACGGCAGAGATTATGTCTGTTGAAGGAGAAAGTTCGGGTGAATGATAAAAAAGCAAAGAATAACGGAAAAATATATGCAGGAATAATTCTTATATCCCTGGTACTTTTGTATGCAGGGGTATTTTTATTCCGAAAGCCTGATAACGTTTCCGAGAGTGCAAATATTTCATATGACAATCTCGGACAGATGGAAGATACAGGCGGAAATCATGACAGCAAAGATTATCAGGACCCTATAAAATACAAGCATATAAAAACTGAGATCAATGGATATGAGCAGGAAATCCATATCCTTGAGATTGATTTAAGCGATGATAGAGTGGAGGTAATGCCAGTACTTTCATATGGCAAGGTATATGGTTTTGATCTGCTCAGCAACATGGCTCGTGAACATAATGCTTATGCTGCAGTAAATGCAGGGTTTTTTCATAAATATGGCCAGCCTTCCGGAATGGTGGTCTTGAGAGGAAAAATGTACACCGGTTCAACCGGCAAATACCCAGTCCTGGTGACATCGGGCGGAACAGCATACTTAAAGGAAATTCAAACGGAATACTTTATAGAATACAACAATAGAAGGTTTTATATAGACAATATAAACCAGCCGGCAAAGAATGGTGAAATAGTGCTTTATACACCGGAATACGGCAGCTCAAACAGGCTGGACAAAGATAATCTTACTGCAGTCATACAAAAGGGCAGGGTAAAGGAGATTTCCAGAATGTCCGGCGAATGCAGCATACCTGATGATGGAATGTTGCTGTCGGCGGTCCTTCCTGCAGGCAAGGATGAGAATGTTTTCCCATTCAAAGTGGGTGATGAAGTGAATTTCAGGTATCTGCCGGATCTTGGCAAAAATGCGCATGCCTATGAGTGCGGCAGTTGGATTGTAAAGGACGGCGAGATTGTAATCGGAGAAAGGGATGAATGGGTAGGTGTAATGACAAACAGAGATCCAAGGACCGCTGTTGGGGTTATGGATGACGGGACTTTAGTGTTTATAGTTGTGGACGGAAGGCAGCCCGGATTTAGTGCAGGACTCAAAGGAAAAGAACTGGGAGAATTCATCCTTGACTATGGGATAAGGAATGCGGCAATGCTTGACGGCGGGGCATCCAGTGAAATGATAGTAAAAGATAAAATTGTTAACAGGCCTTCATTTAAAGGACAGGAGCGTCCTATTGCAGGGGCGTTTATTATAAAGAAAGAGACAGGGGACGGTTCTATGTCCCGTTAGAAAGAGACAGGGGACGGTTCTATGTCCCGTTAGATTAACCTATTGTACAGCTTTATCGCAATAATGATAAATAGTGATATTTAAGGAATAACTTTTTTCAATAGTATTTTATATCCTTCGACAGTAGAACTGCGACAGGGGGGATGGTACCCAACTGTCGCTTTTTTATGTTTTATGATACTCTTATCTTTATTTTTTAAGCAATCACGCTTCAGGGGGTAATTCAATATACTGTTTATATAAGCGAAAGGTGAGGCGGTTAATATGGGCAACATAGTGGAATTAAAAAATATTGGCATGATATATCATTCGCTGAATGGAGAAATAATTGCACTCGAAAATATAAACCTTTCTGTAGAAGAAGGTGAATTTGTAAGCATAGTAGGTCCTAGTGGCTGTGGAAAATCAACATTGCTATCTCTGATATCAGGCTTGCTTAAACCAACCTTTGGGGAAGTGTTAATAAATGGAAAAGAAGTTAATGGAACTTCCAACGAAGTTGGCTATATGCTTCAAAAGGATCACCTGTTTGACTGGAGGACGATTTATGAAAATGTAATACTTGGCCTTGAAATAACCGGTACATTAAATGCCGGGACAAAGGAAAAAGTGCTTAAATTGCTGGATACATATGGCCTTTATGAATTTAAAGACAAATATCCTAGCCAGTTATCAGGTGGAATGAGGCAGAGGGCTGCCCTGATAAGAACTCTTGCCACAGATCCCAAAATACTTTTGTTGGATGAAGCATTCTCAGCTCTTGATTACCAGACAAGGCTGGCAGTAAATGAAGACATTTACTCAATTATAAAAAAGGAAAACAAAACTGCTATACTGGTTACTCATGATATAGCAGAGAGTATAAGTATGGCTGACAGGGTGGTTGTGCTTACCAAGAGACCCGGAACCATAAAAAATATCCATGAAATAAAGCTGACCTGCAAGAAAAGAACACCTCTTTGCTCAAGAGAGGCTCCGGAATTCAGGCATTATTTTAATCAGATATGGAAGGAGCTGGATGTACATGTTTAAGATAAATAGGAAAAAGGTTAATGATAAACAGACAGCGTTACAAGAAATATCACCTGAACATAGGGAATTTCTCAGAAAGGTTAAGTTGAGAAAGACAATTATACTTTCTACGCAGCTGTTGATATTGATTTTATTTTTTGTCGTATGGGAAGTAGCAGGAGATTTGAAGCTGATTGATGCATTTATAACAAGTCAGCCGTCAAGAATGGTAAAAACACTCATAAATCTCTACAATGAAGGAAGTCTCTTTTATCATATAGGCATAACATGCCTCGAAACAGTTATAGGCTTTACTATAGGAACAGTTTTCGGAATAGTAATTGCAATTATACTGTGGTGGTCCAGTTTTCTTGCCAAGGTCATAGAGCCGTACCTGGTTGTATTGAACAGCTTGCCCAAAATTGCATTAGGTCCGGTTTTTATTGTATGGATCGGGGCCGGCCCTGCTTCAATCATAGTGATGGCACTGACAGTATCACTTGTTGTTACCATCCTTGAGGTACTGAATGGATTTCTGTCGGTGGATCAGGAGAAAATCAAACTCGTTAAGACTTTTGGGGCAAACAGGCTTCAGATACTGACTAAGGTTGTACTTCCTGCCTCATTTCCTACTATGATAAGCTCTCTTAAGATAAATGTAGGACTTTCGTGGGTAGGAGTAATAGTAGGAGAATTTCTGGTCTCAAAGGGAGGCCTCGGATATCTCATCGTATATGGCGGACAGGTGTTTCAGCTCGATCTTGTAATGGCCAGCGTTCTGGTACTTGCAATAGCAGCGGCTCTTATGTACCAGGGCGTCGTTTATCTTGAAAAACTTCTAGTCAGGGATAATAGCCAAAAATAAATTTGCTTGTTGTGCCGGCATTCCGATAGCATGAGTCCCGGGCTTAAGAGCTAATGAACCCGCTTTGAAGCTCTCCACAATGCTATCTCATTAACCGGCACAATAAGTAATTCTGATTAATAAATTTAATGCAGAGGAGGATATTTAGATGAAAAAGCTTGTCTTAGTAGTAATCGCAGTATTACTCATACCACTTGTTATGCTTACCGGCTGCAGTAAAAAGGAGGGTATCAAGATAAGGCTAAGTGAGGTTACTCATTCAGTCTTTTACGCTCCGCAGTATGTTGCTTTAAACCTTGGGTATTTCAAGGAAGAGGGCCTGGATATTGAACTGAGCAACGGGCAGGGAGCAGACAAGGTAATGACTGCTGTTATTTCCGGCCAGGTTGACATCGGTTTTGCAGGTCCTGAGGCAGCAATTTATGTCTATAACGAAGGAAAAGAAGACTATGCCATAGTATTTGCACAGCTTACAAAACGCGACGGCTCATTCCTTGTAAGCAGGCAGCCGGAGCCTGATTTCAAATGGGAAAATGTCAGGGGCAAGACAATAATAGGAGGAAGAAAAGGCGGAGTGCCTGAAATGACCCTTGAATATGTACTGAAGAAGAATGGCCTGATGCCCGGTGAGGACGTAACGGTAGACACCAGCATCCAATTTGCCTTGATGGCAGGGGCTTTCACTGGTGGACACGGTGATTATGTCACACTATTCGAACCTACAGCCTCGCTTCTGGAAAAAGAGGGTAAAGGCTATGTAGTTGCTTACATCGGGCAGGAAAGCGGAGAAATACCTTACACGGCGTACTTTGCTAAAAAGAGCTACATAGAAAAGCACCCTGATATTATACAAAAGTTTACAAATGCAATTTACCGTGGGCAGCTCTGGGTAGACCAACACAGTGTGGAAGAACTGGCAGAAGTACTGAAACCTTCCTTCCCGGATACTGATGACGATATTCTTATTTCACTTTCCAAGCGCTATAAGGAAGGTGACGCATGGAACAAGGATCCTATACTTAAGAAAGAATCTCTGGATCTGCTGCAGGAAGTAATGAAAACTGCAGGAGAATTGAAACAGGAAGCACCTTATGAAAAGATTGTCAATACTGAATTTGCAAAGAAGGCTATTGAGAGCATAAAGAAGTAGAAAAATAATAGAAAATTTAACAATCAAGAAAAATACAAACTTAATTGATCAGGCTTGTTCTAAAGCACAGTAAAACCCCCTTGTATTCAGCGCTTGTTGTAAATTATACGCCATACACAGGGGGTTTTTATATACTTACCCATCATATAGAATATTTTGCATTTTTTTATCATGGTTTTTCATCAGTCTCGAATCTTTGCCTGGATTTTTTATTTTTAAATTGGAAGAAAAATACTTATATAAAAATGTGACGAGCTATCAATTATATGTTATAATATTTCACGACAGTGGTATAAAATAAACAATAGTAAATAAGGTGGGGATAGAATGAAGACTAAAGCTGTAAGACTATACGGTAAAAATGATTTAAGACTTGAAGAATTTGAGCTACCTCCAATAAAGGAAGATGAAATTCTTGCGCAAATAGTATCAGACAGTATCTGTATGTCATCCTATAAAGCCTCTATTCAAGGTGCAGATCATAAAAGAGTTCCTAAGGATGTAGATAAAAATCCGGTTATAATAGGTCATGAATTTTGTGGAATTATAATTGAGGTAGGTAAAAAGTGGCAAGATAAATTTAAACCCGGGGACAAGTTTGCAATTCAGCCTGCAATAAACGACCCGACCAATCCATATGCGGCACCCGGCTATTCCTTCCAGTATATAGGTGGCAGTGCAACCCATGTTATAATTCCGAACATTGTTATGGAAAGAGGTTGCCTGTTAAACTATAACGGAGACGCATTTTTCTATGGTTCATTGGCAGAGCCTATGTCCTGTATAGTTGGTGGTTTCCATGCAAACTATCATACTACCGGTGGAAGCTACGAACACCATATGGATATCAAGGAAGGCGGAAACATGGCTATCCTTGCAGGTGTTGGACCTATGGGACTTGGAGCTATAGACTATGCAATCCATCGTGAAAGAAAGCCCAAGCTCCTCGTTGTAACCGATATAGACCAGGACAGGCTTAACAGGGCGAGTTCCATATATTCTGTAGAAGAAGCTGCAAAGAACGGAGTTAAGCTAATCTATGTAAATACATCAAACTACGAAAATGTTCCTGAATATTTGCTTTCTCTCACTGACGGCAAAGGATATGATGACGTATTTGTATATGCTCCGGTAAAGGCTGTAGTTGAGCAGGGAGACAAGATACTGGGCAGGGACGGATGCCTGAACTTCTTTGCCGGTCCGACCAACCCGGCATTTTCTGCTGAATTCAATTTCTACAATGTACACTATAATTCAACCCATATTGTTGGTACCAGCGGCGGAAATACAGACGATATGATTGAATCACTGCAGCTGATGGAAAAGGGAATCATAAATCCTACTGCAATGATTACACATATTGGCGGGTTGAACAGCGTAATAGATACCACTTTGAACCTGCCAAAGATTCCAGGAGGCAAAAAGCTCATATATACCAATATACAGATGGAATTGACAGCTATAGCAGACTTTAGGGAAAAAGGCAAAAACGATGAGTTGTTTGCAAAACTTGCCGATATAGTTGAGAAAAATAACGGACTGTGGTCGGCAGAAGCAGAAAAATATCTGCTTGAAAATGCAAAACCCATATAATCGGTGTTTTGAACAATGCTGTTTAATTCTTACAATACTGTTTATTACTCGACACAAAAGATAAGCTAATAGGCTTGTAATAAATTATAAAAAAGTAGCTCATACTGTTGCATAGATATGCTGTTTATGTGACGTATGGGCTATTTATTTGTTGACATATAACATTTAAGTTGATAAAATTGAACTATAATATGAAATGATTTAACACAAAATAAAATAAATAACTTAAGGGGGGTAAGTATGGCTACACCAGTAATCATGCCCCGTCAGGGACAATCTGTAGAGGCTTGTATTATTTCAAAGTGGCATAAAAAGAAAGGCGATTCTGTTAAAGTTGGAGACATTCTGTTCACATATGAAACGGACAAATCAACCTTTGACGAAGAGGCTCAAGTAGAGGGAACACTTCTTGAGATATTCTTTGAGGAAGACGATGAAGTACCTGTATTGACCACTGTATGTGTCATCGGAAACGAAGGGGAAAGTGTTGATGAATTCAGGCCAGATGGGCAAAAGGCAGCTGCAGAGGCAGCAAGCGAGCAGCCTGAAGCTAGTGCTGAAGCAACAACCGCTCCTGCACAGGATGTAGTTAATGCAGCACCAACTGCTGAAAGCGCAGTAAATGCCGAAGGAAGAGTAAAGATTTCTCCACGTGCAAGAAATCTTGCTGAAAAAACAGGAGTTGACTATCTGCGCGTACAACCGACAGGACCTAACGGGAGAATAATTGAACGTGATATCGTTGAAGCGAGAGAAAAAGGATTGCTTGTTACACCATCCGCTCGTGACGAATACATGAAATCCGGTGTGGGTGCAGTATCCGGAACAGGACTGGGTGGAAGGATTACCACTGGAGATCTTGCTGCAGCAGGTACTGCCGGAACTGCAGAAACTGCACAAGCTGCTCCGGCAACAGTTTCAGCTGCGGCACCGCAGGAAGATTATGTTGACGTTAAGCTCACAAATATAAGAAAAGTTATAGCAAAATCTATGCACCAATCACTTTCAACTACTGCACAGCTTACATTAAATACTTCATTTGACGCAACAGAAATTCTTGCTTTCAGGAATAAAGTCAAGAATTCAATGGCAACCCTCGGCCTTGAAAATATAACCCTGAATGACATTATTCTTTATGCTGTGTCAAGAACTATCTTAGCTCATAAAGATCTCAACGCACATTTCCTGGATGACAAAATGCGCATATTCAACAATGTACACCTGGGAATAGCTGTTGACACTGAAAGAGGGCTTATGGTTCCGACCTTGTTTAATGCTAACAAGAAATCACTGAATGAAATATCCAAAGAGGCTAAAGCACTTATTAATGCATGCCAGCAGGGTACAATCAGTCCTGATTTGCTCAAAGGAGCAAGCTTTACAGTTACAAATCTCGGCTCATTGGGCATAGAATCATTTACACCGGTTCTTAATCCTCCGCAGACAGGTATTCTTGGCGTAGATACCATCATACAGAGAGTCAGGGTAGTTAATGGTGAGTATCAGTATTATCCTGCAATGGGATTATCTCTGACCTTTGACCATAGGGCTATTGATGGAGCTCCTGCTGCCAAATTCCTGAAGGATCTGAGAGACAACCTGGAAAACTTCAGCGTCCTTCTTGCAAAATAACGTTCTTCTTGCAAACATAGAGCTTAAACAAAAAGGCTTGCAAGACGGAAATGTTTACAGGACGGAAAAAGCAGGATAGAAATATAAAATGAAAAGTTCAACATTTTGTGTGACTGTAAAGGAGATGGATGTAAATGGTATATGATTTAATTGTCATAGGCGGAGGCCCTGCGGGATATCTTGGAGCTGAAAGAGCAGGACATGCGGGTCTTAACACGCTCTTAATAGAGAAAAGGTTTATTGGCGGCGTTTGCCTCAATGAAGGATGTATACCTTCAAAATCCCTTCTGTATTCTGCAAAGATATATGACAATGCAAAACACGGCGAAAAATACGGCGTTTTTGTCAATGATATCTCTTTCAACCATGAAGCTGTAATTGAGAGGAAAAATAAGGTTGTAAAGACCTTGGTTTCCGGGATAAAAAGCCAGCTAAAGAAAAATAAAGTTACGGTTGTAGAGGGTTTTGGTGAAATTTTAGGCAGAAATCAGGATGGGTATGAGGTTAAGGTAGGCGACCAGACATATACTGCAAAAAGGCTGCTGATTGCTACCGGTTCAATGCCCATAATACCTCCAATACCAGGTGTAAAGGAAGGCCTTGAACAAGGTTATGTTCTTACCAACAGAGAGATACTTGACATCAAGAGTGTACCTTCCTCACTGGTAATTGTAGGAGGCGGAGTTATTGGCCTCGAAATGGCATCATACTTTAATTCCGTAGGAAGCAAAGTTACAATTATTGAGATGCTTGACCACATTGCAGGAAATACAGACAGAGAAATTTCAGAGATATTGATGAAAAACTACATGAAGAAGGGCATTGAATTCAAGCTCAATTCAAAGGTTGTCGAGGTCAAACCCGGAAGTGTTGTTTACGAATCAAACGGCGAGACATTCTCTGTTGAGGCGGAAAAGGTTCTCATGAGCATAGGACGCCGTGCCGTTACAGAAGGAATCGGACTTGAAAACATAGGAGTTGAGCTTGACAGGGGACGCATAAAAGTGGACGAAAGAGGAAAGACCAATGTTCCTGAAGTATACGCAGCAGGTGACGTAAACGGAGTTTCCATGCTGGCTCACACAGCTTACCGTGAAGCCGAAGTATGTGTTAACAACATGCTGGGTAAAAAGGACATCATGAGATATAATGCAATTCCGTCGATAATTTACACTAATCCTGAAGTTGCAGGGGTTGGTGAAACCGAGGAAACAGCAAAGAAGAAAGGAATTGACTATGAAGTGGCAAATCTGTCAATGCGCTACAGCGGAAGATATCTTGCAGAGAATGAAGGCGGCGACGGTATTTGCAAGGTACTTATTGATAAGAAATACCGCAAGGTAATTGGCGTTCATATGATAGGCAATTACTCTTCAGAAATTATTTACGGCGCAGGCCTTATGATTGAGACGGAAATGAGAGTGGATGATATTAAGGAATTGGTATTCCCGCATCCTACTGTTTGTGAAGTCATCCGCGAGGGCATCTTTGCACTTGATTAATATATAATAAATGCTCATTGATATATAAATGCTTTTTAAATGGTATATAAATATCCTTTATCAATAAAATTTTGAGAACAATTAAGTTTTCATTTAAAAAGGAGACGAATATTATGGCAAAACAATTATTTGTTGATCCAAAGGAAATAAGGAAAAGTGGCAAAATCACATTCCAGGATATTCCTGTAAATCAGTATAATAAGACAATTGAAGAGGAAAAGGCTAATTTCAGTACAGATGACTTCATGAGAATCTTCAGAGATATGGCAATCATCAGGGAATTTGAGTCAATGCTGTATTCCATAAAAACAACAAATGAATACAACGGAGTACAGTATTTCAACCCGGGACCGGCTCACCTTTCCACAGGTCAGGAAGCATCTGCCGTAGGTCAGGCATACCTGCTTGGAACTGAAGACTTTATATTCGGTTCACACAGGAGCCATGGTGAAATCCTTGCAAAAGGATTGTCTGCAATTCAAAAGTTGTCCGATGATGAACTCATGGACATAATGAAGAGCTATTTTGACGGAGAAATCCTGAAGATAGTTGAAGGTAAACAAAACAGTGTAAAGGAGCTTGCTATAGATTTCCTGCTCTATGGTACGCTGGCTGAAATATTTGCGCGTAAGACAGGTTTCCATAGGGGTCTCGGTGGTTCAATGCATGCTTTCTTTATCCCCTTTGGAATCTATCCAAACAACGCAATCGTTGGAGGTTCAGCAGGTATAGCAATGGGAGCTGCCCTCTTCAAGAAGGTTAACCGCAAAAAAGGTATTGTTATATCAAATATTGGTGACGGTTCTCTTGGATGCGGACCTGTATGGGAAGCAATAAACATGGCAGCTATGGGTCAGTTTGACACTCTCTGGGAAGATGAGTTCAAAGGCGGGCTGCCGATAATCTTCAACTTCTTCAATAACCATTACGGGATGGGCGGACAGACAAGCGGCGAAACCATGGCATTTGACATGCTGGCAAGATTTGGTGCGGGCGTAAGTCCTACTCAGCTGCATGCAGAAAGAATTGACGGATATAATCCTCTTGCTGTTATTGACGCAATCAGAAGAAAGAAGAAAATTCTTGAAGAGAATAAAGGTCCTGTTCTTCTTGATACTGTTACCTACAGATTTGCAGGACACTCACCTTCAGATTCATCCAGCTACAGAACCAAAGAGGAAATGGACGCATGGATGGAACACGATTCATTGATAGAGTACAGGAAGAAACTCATTGAAGCAAATGTTGCCAAGGATGAAGCTTTCGAAGAAATACTGGCAAATACAAAAGAATTAATTACCAAGATCTGCAGAATGGCGGTTGATGAAACTATATCACCAAGAATGGATCTTGTGAAGGTTCCTGATGCCATTGAAAAACTCATGT
Organism: Clostridiaceae bacterium; assembly: GCA_012840085.1. GTDB lineage: Bacteria > Bacillota > Clostridia > Acetivibrionales > DUMB01 > DUMB01. Next base: position 70,532 of record DUMB01000094.1, on the reverse strand, counting down.
TCTCCAACCAGAAGATAGAAAAGATGGAGGACAGGGAATGCGATGTACTCATTCCAAAGGAAGAAAATCCAAGAGTACAGCAAATAAAGAAGAAAATCAGAGTTGGAATGCAGGACGGAAAACCTGTTTCCAAAGCAAGAGTATACCAATTAAGAGATGGGCTGTTTGAAGCTATAATTGATAAATTCTATACAGATCCTACATTAATTGCTTATGGTGAAGACAACAGAGACTGGGGCGGAGCTTTTGCCGTTTACAGAGGATTGACAGAATCACTCCCATATCATAGATTCTTCAACGCTCCAATATCAGAGGCTGCTATAGTGGCTTCAGCTGTTGGTTATGCATTGTGCGGCGGTAGAGCAATACCTGAATTGATGTATTGTGACTTTATCGGCAGAGCAGGAGACGAAGTATTTAACCAGCTTGCAAAATGGCAGGCAATGAGTGCGGGAGTATTGAAGATGCCTGTTGTACTCAGAGTATCTGTAGGTTCCAAGTATGGTGCACAGCATTCTCAGGACTGGACATCAATATGTGCTCACATACCTGGACTGAAAGTTGTATTCCCTGTAACACCATATGATGCAAAGGGCTTAATGAACAGTGCGTTGGCAGGAACAGATCCGGTAATATTCTTTGAGAGCCAGAGAGTTTATGATATAGGTGAACTGTTCCACGAAGGCGGCGTTCCGGAAGGGTATTATGAAGTTCCTATAGGCGAACCCGATATCAAGAGAGAAGGTAAGGATATTACAATTCTCACTATTGGAACAACACTTTACAAGGCAATCGAAGCAGCAGATATTCTCGAGAAACAATACGGATTGTCTGCCGAGGTAATTGATGCACGCACAATTACACCTTTCAACTACGAGAAAGTAATTGAGTCAGTCAAGAAGACCGGCAAGATCGTTCTTGCAAGTGATGCTTGTGAACGCGGGTCACACCTGAAAGATATGGCACAGACTATAAGCGAGCTTGCATTTGATTATCTGGATGCACCACCGGTTGTTGTGGGTTCAAGAAACTGGATAACACCTGCGCACGAGCTTGAAGAATTCTTCTTCCCGCAGGCTGACTGGATTATCGATGCAATACACGAAAAGATTATGCCTCTTAAGGGACATACAGTAAAGAATAACTTTACTGATAACGAAATTATTAGAAGAAATAAACTTGGGGTTTAATTATTATTGTAATATTTTGTAAGTAAAAGGAGTGTCCTCTTGTAAGGGGACACTCTCTTACCCATTGACAATAGATGGGTGTAAGGAGATAATAATGTTAATGAAACAGAATTGTAACAATATAATATTATTGTGTTAGTTTTTTATATTATAATGTTAATTTTTATATAAAGTTGGATTTTTTTATAAACATATGAAGTTAGACTTTTATATAAACTTATGTAAAAGAAGAAGCTAACTAATACTTTACGGAGTGTGGTTTTGTGAGTAATGAACGGCAAAAGCGGATACTGCAACTGATTGAGAATAAGGGGGAGGTTCAATTACAGCAGCTGAAAGACCTATTTCCCGAAGTTTCAATGATGACGTTGCGCAGGGATTTAATAAGCCTTGAAAATGATGGACATCTGATAAGGACCTATGGCGGTGCAATCAGTGTAAAGAAAGTTTCTGACATAAACGGTGAAGAGGATGCATATTCCAGACGGGCACAGGAGAATGTGGAAGCAAAGATGAAAATTGCTGAGAAGGCTTTGCCATTGGTCGAGAAAGGCCGTTCAATTTATTTTGATGCGGGCAGCACTCTTATGTGCCTTGCCAAGATATTACCTGACGACAGTTTTTCCATTGTCACCAGCAGCGCAAATATCTCTCTTGAACTGGTAAAGAAACTGAGCACGTCAATAGTGGTACTTGGGGGGCATTTAAACAGGAATACACTATCGATGTCGGGTCCCAATGCAATTTCTCTTTTAGATACGATAAACATTGACTTGGCTTTTATGTCGGCATCTGGATTTTCCATAGATAACGGTTTTACCATTTCGAATATATATGAATGTGAATTAAAGCGCAAGGTGATAAAGAGAGCAAAGAAAGTAATTGTACTTATGGATACCAGCAAGATTAATAAGGACCTTGCATTTACCTTTGCAAATCTGGAAGATGTTAATATATGGGTTTGTGAGACTAAGCTTCCGCCGGAAGTAGAAGCTGAAGCAAATAGATATGGTGTGCAGATATTATGATGATTTGCGGTATTTAGCTTTATGAAAGCAGATTAGACAGTCATTGTCCTGCTTTCATTGATTTTAATGCTAAGTTCTTGGTCACAAAGTAAAATTACAAGGAAAGTACATTTAATTAATAATAACTGACTGAAAGTACATTTAGTGTAATTAATAATAACTGACTAAAATAATTGATTTAGCCTGTAAATTATGAAAATGAAATTATGCAAATAATAAGTATTAATTATAGCAAGGAGGAAGTAAAGTGAGTGAATATACATGTAAAATTCTTGACGGACAGGTAGCAATCGTAACAGGTGCCGCACAGGGTTTAGGAGAGGCACTGGCCAGAAGGCTTGATAAGGAAGGCTGCAAAGTAGTGGTAGCAGATTTAAATATAGAGGCAGCGCAAAAAGTAGCGGACAGCCTTACAGATGCCATTGCTGTAAAGGTAGATGTCAGCAATGAAGAACAGGTTGAAGCAATGGTAGATGCAGCTGTTAAGAAATACGGAAAACTTGATTTGTTGGTATCAAATGCAGCTATATTGATTTCAGGAGCAGTTGTAGATTTCCCTGCAGATAAGTGGAGAAAGATGATGGATGTAAATCTTTACGGATATTTCCTTTGTGCAAAAGCAGCAGCAAAGGTTATGATTCCAAACAGGAAAGGAAATATCATCCAGATAAACAGTAAGTCAGGGAAAAAGGGTTCATACAAGAATTCAGCATATGCTGCATCCAAATTCGGTGGTATAGGACTTACTCAGAGCCTTGCCCTGGAGCTTGCAGAATATAATATAAGAGTTAATGCAATATGTCCCGGAAACCTGCTTGATTCACCATTGTGGGTAAACAGCCTGTATGAACAGTATGCAAGAAATCAGGGTATAACACCGGAAGAAGTACGTCAGAAATATCTCAGCCAGGTTCCTCTTGGAAGAGGCTGCACATATGCAGACGTAGCGAATGTAATGGTATTCCTTGCTTCGGAACAGTCAAGTTACATGACCGGACAGGCGATAAATGTAACCGGAGGCCAGGAAATGCGCTAACCCCAAAAGCGTGATAAGCATCGGATTGCGTTGTCAGCCTGCGGACGCAAAAATCCTCACATATAGCACATATGCTCCGGTTTTTGCGCCTTGGCTTCCTAGCACTCCTCGCTTCTGACGCTTTTGGCTGTAAGCGACGATAAGCGGCGCATTGCTGCGTTGTGCGTCGGACTCGAAGTGCAAGTATATTCAACCTTCCCTTGAGGCAGCGCTGCGTTAGCCCTTTTGCAAAAGGAGTGGCATAGTGCATGGCACCTGCAATGCAGGGGAATATCCCTTGGGGTGGACCCAGCGCTTTTCGCCTCACATAACTTGCACTGCCTGCTTTTGATTGTTTATAAGCTGGTAATGCAGCCCCAAAAGCGTGATAAGTCTTTGTGACGCTTTTGGTTGCATGTTAATTCAGAAAGCATGATAAGTTTTTCTGATGCTTTTGGCTGTAAGCGATGATAAACTGCGAACTAACTTTAATACTATACTAAATTTACTTTAATACTATACTAATGGTTTTGAGAGGTAGATATGGATAAATATTATCTAAATTACATTGAAAACTTGAACAATGATGATGTTAACATTAGGCTTGATAGCTTAAGGAAACTCAAAGAAGGCATTGAAAAAGGAGACATAGCAAGACCTGTAAGCGGAGAGGATGTAAACAATCATATTCACTCTATCTATTCCTTTTCACCTTATTCTCCTTCAAAAGCTATATGGATGGCCTACACTGCAGGGCTTACAACTGCAGGTATAATGGACCATGACTCAATAAGCGGCGCATATGAGTTTATTGAAGCAGGAAAAATTATCGGTATTGCGACTACAATTGGTGTGGAATGCAGGACCGATTTTTCAAAGACTCCTCTCAACGGAAGGAGAATCAATAATCCTGACCAGAAGTCCGTTGCCTATGTAGCTTTGCATGGTATACCTCATACAGAAATAGATAAAGTTAAAGAATTTTTTAAGCCATACCTGGCAGAAAGAAATAAGAGAAACAGACTAATGGTAGACAGAATAAACGATATATTCAACCAGTATGGTGTAACAATTGATTTTGATGCAGATGTGGTGCCTCTTTCAAAGAGTGCTGAGCAGGGGAGCATCACTGAAAGACATATACTTTATGCCCTTTCACTAAGACTTATCGAAGTATTCGGAAAGGGAAACCGGCTTGTTGATTTCCTCAAAAATGAATTGAAACTTAATTTGAGCAGCAAGGTTGAGAATTACTTATTGGATGGCAATAATGAACATTATGCATATGACCTGCTTGGAGCTCTCAAAAGTGACCTTGTTGAAAAATTCTATATAGATGCAACGGCAGAATGTCCGGATATAAAAGAAGTAATCAATTTTGCACGGGAAATAGGAGCAATATCTGCCTATGCATATCTTGGTGATGTAGGTAATTCAGTTACTGGTGATAAAAAGAGCCAGAAATTTGAGGACGATTATCTTGATGAGCTTTTTGATGTCATAAAGGAGATTGGCTTCAACGCAGTTACTTATATGCCATCACGTAACACAATGGAACAGCTGAAGAGACTAAAACAGTTATGTGAAAAATATGGTATGTTCCAGATAAGCGGAGAGGATATAAATACTCCAAGACAATCTTTTATTTGTACCGCACTTAGAAATGAAGAGTTTAGAAACCTTATCGATTCGACGTGGGCTTTAATCGGTCATGAATATATGGCAACACAGGATAAGAGTAAAGGACTCTTCTCAGATGAAACCATTGCAAGATATCCTGACCTCAATGAAAGGATTAAGGAATACTGCAGGATTGGCAGAGAAATAGCGGGAAATAAATAAATCTCGATAAAAAGGAGGTATTAAAATGTTAAAGCTACTTGCATTTGACTACGGTGCCAGCAACGGACGTGCCATTCTTGGCAGTTTTGACGGCAATAAACTCAAACTCGAAGAAGTGCACAGATTCCCAAATGACCCGGTAATGGCAAACGGTACATTTTATTGGGATGTGCTTAGGCTTTACCATGAAATGAAGCAAGGAATTCTAAAATGCGTCAAAAGCGGAAATGGCGATATTGCAGGAATAGGAGTTGACACCTGGGGAGTTGACTTTGGATTGCTGGGACCATCAGGAGAACTCCTTGGAAATCCTGTGCACTACAGGGACAGCAGGACTGAAGGAATGATAGAAGAAGCCTGCAAATTGGTGCCGAAAAGAGAAATTTTTGAGCGTACGGGTATAGCTTTTCAGAAGTTCAATTCTCTGTACCAGCTTTTAGCCATGAAGCTTAATAATTCTCCGATATTGGAAAAAGCATCAACTTTGCTTTTCATGCCGGATCTTTTAAGGTATTTCCTTACAGGCGAAAAGTCAACGGAATTTACAATTGCCAGCACAGCACAAATGCTTGATGCAAAAAATGGCGGTTGGGATTTTACCTTGCTTAGAAAGCTGGGATTGCCGGATAATATTTATACGGACATTATTAACCCCGGTAAGGTAACAGGCAGGTTAAGCAAATCAGTGTGTGAAGAACTTGGCGTCAGCGACATACCGGTTATAGCAGTTGCTGAGCATGATACAGGAAGTGCGGTTGTTTCTGTGCCTGCAGAAGACGAGAAATATGCATACCTCAGCAGTGGAACATGGTCACTTCTTGGAGTGGAACTCGATAAGCCAATAATAAATGATGACACATATAATTTGAACTACACAAATGAGGGCGGTTTCAACGGCACAGTCAGACTTCTGAAAAATATTATGGGACTGTGGATTTATCAGGAATGCAGAAGAGCTTGGGAGAAGAAAGGTGAGACTTTCACCTTTGATCAGCTTGACCATATGATTAGTACAGCTGAACCTTTCGTTGCATTTATCGATCCGGACAACGACTTGTTCTACAGTCCGGGCAATATGCCTGACAAAATAGTTGAGTTCTGCAGGAAGACCGGCCAGAGGGTACCTGACAGCAAAGCTCAGATATTAAGATGCGTAATCGAAAGTCTCGCTCTCAAATACCGCCATGCAATTGAAGGCCTGGAGAAGATTATAGGATACAGAATACCTGTACTGCATATTGTCGGTGGAGGCTGCAAAAACGTAAATCTTTCCCAGTTTACTGCCAATGCAATTGGAAGACCGGTTAAAGCGGGACCTGATGAAGCTACATCTACTGGTAACCTTATATGCCAGCTTGTTGCTCTTGGCGAGGTAGCAGATCTTAGTCAGGCAAGAGCGGTCGTGAAAGAATCATTCCCGACGGTGGAATATCTCCCTGAAGATAAAGAGCGTTGGGAAGAAGCATATGACAGATTCCTCAAAGTAGCAAATAACCCTCCGAATTAAAGACCTTTTCTGAAATCACCGGGAGTTTTTCCGGTGATTTTTTTAAATACTTTATAAAAGAACTTCAGATCATTAAAACCTGAATCCACAGCAATGTCGATAATCTTCATGTCTGTGGTTTTCAAAAGGTTGCAGGCTTTGTCTATCCGAAGCTGCTGTACATAGTCGCTGAAATTTATGCCTGTAGTTTCTTTAAAGAGCCTGCTGAAATAAGTTTTGCTCATAAAGGATTTGAGTGCCAGATCATCAAGTTTTATATCAGAATCAAGATTTTGTTTCATATATTCAATAGCTTTGCTGATAAGCTCTGCGTTTTTTGATGCGGGGCCTTTTTCATTCTTAATTTCCAATAATCTGAAAACTTTAATAATCAGCTCTATAAGATAAGCCCTGATTATATCACAATAACCCTTTTGCATAAATTTATATTCGGAATACATTTTACTGAACAGCTCTCCTATTTCACTGAACTCTGTACCTGTGAGCTTTAGATCCGGGCTTGGCTTAAAATCTTCCGGGAAAAGAGAGTTGAAAAGAAAAGATGAAGTAATGTCCTGGAAATTATAGCTGGCAAAAAGGGAAGTGTCCAGAAATTCAGGCATAAACACACAATTATATACTATAGGAGCAGGCTTATTCCTGCTTTCAGGAAAAAAACCATGGGGTATATCGTAATTAATTATGAAAAGGTCGCCTATGGAAGTTTTGTACTCTTTGTCTCCGACAATATGAAAGCCTGACCCCTCAATAACATATGCAATTTCAATAAAATCATGCTTATGCACAATATCGCAATATTCGCGAAGTTCATCAGATCTGTTTACATAGACAAGTTCGCCCTTTCTAAAAAGAGTATTTCCCTTCAATACAGGATAATCGTCCAAACCTTGCTCTCCTCCCGTATATCTGCCATATATCAGCCTTATGCAATCTGACCGGCAGAAATAATAAAATCACCCAATAAAAGAATAACATATACCAAGGAAGTATTAAAGAAATAACTATAGAATTATTCTGATAAAGATATAATATGAGTAACGGATAACTGTTCATATATTTTATTAAGGAGGTGTTCATTATGAGTTCATGCGGCGGAGCAAAGGTATGGTATATACCTGACTGTTTTTATCCGGAAAAGAGCAGCGGTTTATTCCCCAGTCACGAAGCAATATGCGTTCTGAATCCTGGCAAAACTGATGCAAATATCGAAATAACTCTTTACTTCGAGGACAGGGATAAAGTTGACGGATTCAAGATTGTGTGTGAAGCAGAGAGAACAAAACATATCAGGATGGACAAGTTGGTAAATGATAAAGGAGAACCGGTTCCAAAGGGCGTAAGTTATGCAGCAATGGTAAGAAGTGATGTAGATATCATTGTACAGTACAGCAGAATGGATACTACACAGGCTGAGATGGCATTAATGACTACCATGGCATATCCATTAACCTGAAAGGGGCGATATGCGTCGCATCTTACGCATTTTAGCTGAAAAGCGTGATATACTTAGCATTTATTTTAAGGAAAAAGCCGGGAGGTGGATTGTATTATGTTTAAGTTTGACAAAGAGTATGTAGAGAAGAGTTATGAACTGGCAAAAAAGACATATGCAGCATATGGCGTAGATACAGACGAAGTACTTAAGAAGATGGATGCTATTCAATTATCTGTTCACTGCTGGCAGGGCGATGATGTAACCGGTTTTGAAACAGATGCTGACGGAATCTCAGGAGGAGGTATACTTGCTACAGGAAATTATCCTGGACGTGCACGGAATGCGGAAGAGCTGCGTCAGGATCTGGATAAGGCATTCAGCTTGATTCCTGGAAAGCATAGGGTTAACCTTCATGCCATATATGCAGAAACAGACGGAAAGCATGTCGAGAGAGACGAGATTTCAACAGAGCACTTTGAACGCTGGATTAAATGGGCAAAAGAGAGGAAAATCGGAATAGACTTTAACGGTACATTCTTCTCACATAAAATGGCCGATTCAGGTTATACATTGTCCAGCAAAGACAATGAAGTCCGTTCTTTCTGGCTGAGGCACGGAAAAAGATGCCGTAAAATAGCAGCGGATATCGGAAAAGAACTTGGTACACCGTGTATAATTAACACATGGATACCCGACGGTTCAAAGGATTTGCCTGCAGACAGGATGATATACAGGAAGATTTTAAAAGAATCCCTTGATGAACTTTTTGCTGAAAAATATGACAAAAATTACATGCTTGACGCAGTAGAAAGCAAACTGTTCGGTATAGGCTCAGAAAGCTATGTTGTAGGTTCCCATGAGTTTTATATGGGTTATGCGGTGAAAAACGGTTTGATGCTCTGTCTTGATGCAGGCCATTTCCATCCGACAGAGACTATTTCCGATAAGATATCTTCATTGCTGAATTTCATAGATGAAGTTCTGCTGCATGTCAGCAGGGGCGTACGCTGGGACAGTGACCATGTTGCCATTTTGAGCGATGACTTGCTTGCCGTTGCACAGGAAGTTAAGAGAAGCAACTCCTTTGACCGTGTACATTTTGCCCTTGATTATTTCGATGCAAGCATCAATAGAATAGCAGCATGGGTTACAGGATCAAGAGCAGCGTTGAAAGCAATAATGATTGCTCTGCTTGAGCCTACAAACCTGCTTGTTGAAGAAGAAAATGCAGGCAGACTTGCTAACAGGCTTGCACTTATGGAAGAGTTCAAAATGCTGCCATACTCCGCAGTATGGAACAAGTATTGCCTGGACAAGGGAGTACCGGTTGGAACTGACTGGCTAAATGAAGTTGCCGGGTATGAAGCTGAGGTTCTTTCCAAGAGAAAATAAGCTCACATTTGGAGGAATTGATATGTTGGACGAAAGATTAAAAGAGCTTGAAGTAATGTCTCAGACTGTAGGAAAGCGCATTGATTATGTGCAGGGCGGCGGAGGCAATACATCAGTAAAGCTGAATGATGAATTGATGGCAGTAAAGGCATCAGGATACAAGCTGAACCAGATCACAGAAAATGAAGGATATGTTGTTGTAAATTATAAAAACATTGCAGATTATTATGACAAGGTTGATTTGAACTCCGGAGTGGACTACGAGAAGGACAGCGGCGAGTTCGTAAAGAAAAACATTGTAGAATTTGAGAGATTAAAGGGAAAGAATTTGAGACCTTCAGTTGAGGCTGGTTTTCATTCAATATTGGCCAGGTATGTGATACATACCCATTCCGTATACGCAAATATCTTATGCTGTTCTGCAGAAGGCAGGGAAATTGCTGAGAAAATTTTCAAAGACGAAGATTTTGCGTTTATATGGGTACCATACATTAATCCTGGTTTTTCCCTTACATTGAAGATAAAAGAAGGGATAGCCGAGATTTCAGAGAAGAAGGGCAAAAAGCCTGAAGCAGTGTTTATGAAGAATCACGGCTTAATAGTTAACTCTGATGATTTAGACAGATGCATCAAGCTGCACGACAGGATAAACAACATTATAAAGGATTATCTGGGAATTAAAGAGGATTATCCGCAGATATGTGTGGAAAAAGTTGATGAAAATACTTTTGTCAGCAAGACAAAATATCTTTCCGACTACTTCAAAAACAATACCATTGATGAAGACTTCTTTGACAGAAATTCACTGTATCCCGACCAGCTTGTATATCTGAATGATGGTATAAGCTTTGAAGGGGGAAACGGAAGGATTAACATCAATACTTCCACAGGCGGGATCATTTATAAAGCAAATTTCAATGAAGCTGTAACAATTGAAGAGACGCTTCTGGCATATATATATGTTATCGACTGGGTACAAAGAAGCGGTCTTAAGCTTCAGACAATGACCCAGGAACAGATATCCTTTATAAAGAACTGGGAAAGCGAAAAATACAGAAAAAGCCTTCTGAAAGGCAACAAGTAATTTTTGAAATAAATTTTGTAGTTATTTATCCTGGAGATATTGATTTAAAACACCTTGGGAAATGTCCTGAGGTGTTTTTATTTTGTGTATTAAAAATTGCCAAAATGTACTATAATTAAATTAAATGTGGCAATATAAGGATAATAAATGCTGTTATCGAAATACTGACACCATAAGTAAATTTTATAAAAAAAATAAGAACATCTTGGAACTATATTAATAATTAACCAGTCTAATTAGTATGAATGCACATTATAGATAATTAACTATAAACAAGATTAACCCAAAGCCATAGTTAATTGTCTGTAAAGGAAACGAAAAATAAATATAAACGAAGAGGTGGTCTCATTGAAAAGAAAATTAGCAGTAATCCTTACAATTTTTATGCTTGTATCGGTTTTGGCCCCAATGAATAGTTTTGCCGCAGCGAATGATAAGGGACTTGAAAAAGCAATTAAGACAGCCAAGTCATACTTCGACGTTCCTGAGGATTATAAGCTCGTATCAAGCTATGGAAGTTATGGCGACAAAACGGTATGGAATTTAAGTTGGTACAGCGAAAAGGATTTGGGTGGCGGAATTGATGCCAGTATCGATGAAAACGGAACTTTGATACGCTATAACAGGTACAAACCGGAATTTTATCAGGATACACAAAGAAAATTCCCCTCTATAAGCAAAGAAGAGGCAAGGAAAAAAGCTGAAAGCTTTATTAAGAAGGTTAATCCATCCGCGTTCAGCAGCGTAAGATACGAGGAAGATAATTACAACAATCTGATAGATTATGCATATTACTTTAATTATACAAGAGTTGTAAATAATGTACCTTATTACAGCAACAATATTAGTATATCTATTCACCGTGACACGGGAGAGATTATAGACTACTATTGCAACTGGACTGACGGGCTTGAATTCCCCGATGCTTCCAAGGTTATTTCAATTGAAAAGGCACAGGAAGCTTATGGTAAGGAAATAGGATTAAAGCTGATGTACCAGTCTGCAAAAGTAAAAGATGAAATTAAGGTTTTCCCGGTTTACGTTCCTAAATACGACAATTACTCATATGCTGTTGATGCTGTTACAGGTGAAAAAATAAATATCAGCCCAATTTATGAGGTTTATTATGGCACAAGCAGCTATAATATGGCTATGAAGGAAGCTGCAATGATGGATGCAGGATCAGGAGGGGAAATTGTCCTTTCTCCGGAAGAAGAAAAGGAATTAAATGAAATATCCGGCCTGATATCTCTTGAAAAAGCCGAAAAGATAGCCAGGGACAGCAAAGCCATAGGAATTGACAAGGAGCTGAAACTGGAGCATTACAGCCTTTCAAGAGATTGGTATGATAGAAATAAAATACTGTGGACTTTGAACTTTGTATCGAATGCACCGGAAAAGGGTGAATATAGATATGCAAATGTAACAATAGATGCCAGAACAGGAGAAATTGTACGTTTTTATGTGAGTGCTCCATATAATGCGGAAGAAAAACCGAAAGATGATGAAGCTGCAGCCAAAGCTGCTGTTGAAAAGTTCCTTAAAGAGTTCAAACCTGACAAATTTGAACAGGTTGAACTGGACGAGAACTACAATGACAATATTATTATTATGGAAGGTGATGAAAAGCCGAGATATTACTGGTTCCACTTCAGCAGGCAGGTAGACGGCATACCATTCCAAAACAATGGTTTCTCTGTAAACTATGATGCGGTATATCAGAAGGTAACAGAGTTCAGCATGGATTGGTACGATGTTGAATTTCCTTCAATCGAGAATGTAGTTCCGGTTGATAAAGTATATGAAGTTTTATTCGATCAGGTAGGATTGGAACTGCAGTACAAAGATGTTTACAATAAGGTAAAAGGCGAAGAATATGTAAGAGTATCCGGCAAAGAGAAACCTGAAATAAAACTGGTTTATATGCTGAAGTCAAATAAACCTCATATCTTCGATGCATATACAGGAAACATAGTAAGCTATGACGGTACACCATACAAGGAAAACAAGCCCGTTGAGTATACAGATATAGGAGGGCATTTCGCAGAAAAACAAATCAAGACACTGGCAGAATACGGCGTATACCTGGAAGGCAAGGAATTTAAACCAGGAGAACAGATCAAGCAAAAAGAATTCTTTACATTGCTTACAAGGACAATGCCTTACTATTATGGACCTATTCTGTATGCTGACAGCTCACAGGAAGAAATAGATAATATGTACAGTTACCTTATAAGGGAAAAAATAATAACTGCTGATGAGAAGAATCCTGAAGCGGCTGTAAGCAGAGAAGATGCTGTAAAATATATAATAAGATCACTCAAATATAATGAAGTAGCAGAAATTAAAGGCATATACAACTGTCCTTTTGATGATGAGGCTGAAATCAATCCTGATCTGGTAGGCTATGTGACTATAGCATACGGCTTGAAGATAGTTAACGGTTCAGGTGGAAAATTCATGCCGAAGAAAACTTTGACCAGGGCCGAAGCTGCAATTATGATATACAATTATCTACAGAAATAGGATGGAATAATAAAAATATAAACCGGTTGTTATAGAATATGGATTAGGTATAAGACATTTGATATAAAGACGAGGATCTAGGGGAAGTAGCAAGAAACAGGACAATAGAAATATATAACTTGGAAGAATTTATTGTTGTGGATGGGAAGCTATAAAACGTAAACCTGAAATCAGATGGGAGAAACCAGAAAAAGGGCTGCTGAATTATTCAGCAGCCCGGTTTATTATCGGTCACAGTTTATTAGCAGATAAGCTTATTATGTAGCTCAAGTTTGTTCTGCCGCCCAAGTATATTCGGCAGGCCAAGTCTATTAAGAAGCTCTGGTTTGCTCAGCGGCCCAAGTTTATTGCAGCCTAAGTTTATTCAGCAATGCTGGTTTACTCAGCAGCTCTAATTTATAGTGCTCCAGTTGCCTTCTTCCAGATATTTCAGCGACCTTTCTTCAGCAGAGTCCACTATACTTTTATCGTATCCCATCAACTTCAGCAGTTTTATTGCATTTCTTGTGTTGGACTTACCGGGGTAAATTTTATAATCAAAAACAATTTCATTATCTGTTAAGCGCTCTTCAAAATGGTAATTGTCAAAATAATTGCTTAATATTGAAGCAAGTTCAATGTCATGGGTTGCGGCTATACATATACAGTTATTCCGGCTTAAATGATACAATATTTCAGACGAAGCGGCTATTCGTTCCACCGTATTTGTTCCTCTTAGAACTTCATCAACAAAACACAGGCAGGGTATGTCTTCTCTGAGGCTGTTCAATATTCTCCTGAGAGATTTTATTTCTACTATGAAATAGCTTTCATTTGCAAGCAAATTATCTTTAAGAGCCATTGAGGAAAAAACCATGAAATAGCTGGATGAATACTCCCTGGCAAGGCATGTATATATCGATTGTGCAAATATTATATCGATTGTGCAAATATTGCATTTATGGCAGCTGTCTTAAGAAAAGTCGACTTGCCTGATGCGTTGGAACCTGTAATCAGTACATCACGGTAAATACTTGCAGAATTTGCAACAGGTTCATCTATCAATGGGTGATATATATCTTTAAAATCGATGTGAACAGAATCTTTTTGATGAGCTGAGCCTTCCTGTTTGCAGTTTTTGCTGCCGGATGCTTTGTTAAGAACAGGAATTGTATAATAGTCAAGGTTATCCCTGTAGGATGCAATGGCAAGGGCGCTGTCAAGAAGTCCAAGCGTTTCATATACTTTCAGCAGTTCCGTCCTGTGCCTGTAAATATTATTGAGCAGGCTTTCATAAGCTATAAGTTCTCCCAGAAAAATTGTTTTTATATACTCGATAAAGAGATCCTGGGTATGGCGGAAAAACTGGTAGAAGGATTTGAAGGCTGTATTGATAACTTTTCCGGAGCAGGCACCTAGAATTTCCCTATATGATGAAATTTCTTCCATGCCAAGGTTTGAAATTTTTCTTGCATATACTGTCATGTTAACAATATATCCAAGGGATTGAAGATTTTTTTCTATCTCCCTTTTTGTGCGGTAGTAGACAGTCATGTTTATAGCCAATAAAGCTACAAGTACTGTGATACCGAAAGTTGCATTAAAAATAGTGAAAAATGGCGATACAAGAAATGCCGCCGCCAGCAGTTTATAATATCTCCCTTTTAAAGGTGAAGGTTTCTCATTGCTGTAAAGAAAGTCGGTAATATCTGCGAATCTTATTTTCCCGAGCCTTGCAAGCTGATACTGCAGTTCCAGACGTTCCTTAGGGTTGTTTTGAAAAAAGTTGATAAGCCTGTTTCTTTCTTTCAAAATATCTTCGTCAAACACCGGCTCTCTAAGAAGACAGTAGAGATATTCCTCTCCCACCGTAGACAATGTGTAATTAATTCTTTTAAATACATTGTCCATATCAAGGTCATTCCATGTGATATCATCTATCATAAAACCAGTATCTTTGAACTGCTGTCTGCGGTTATTAAAAAAACTTGCAATTGACTTGAGGTCATTGTCATAATATTTGACTGAAGGCTTCTTGCCCCAATTATTTATCAGCTCCGTTCTTAGCTTTTTTATATTTCTTCTTCTTTTTATAGATTCAGCCACGACTATGAAAACAAGAATAATAGCAGCTAAAAAGACAAACGCTATCCCATCCTGCATAATTATTGCTCCTTGTATAGTATATTTGCATATTGGTTTTATGAAAAATTAGCTTAATTTACTAACTGATTTACTACCTAAACTTGTTTTGCAATAAGACAGCATGGCTACTGACATATATGTTATAGTAAATTATTCCGCTAAACAACCCTTTATAAAAAAATACTTGTCATGTAACAGCTTACGGAAATAGATTCTGCAAGGCTGCAAGGCAAGAATCGGTCAGAGCATGTATAAATCTTAGTCTATGTGGAAAATATTAAAAATATAAGTTCTGCTTAGAATTATTTCCATTTATTAATAAATCTTTTAAAGAAGGAATTTCTGCCTTGTTGGCGAATATTATAATTATTGAATGAGGTGGAAGCAATGTTAATTGATACGGTGGCGACCATTGCATACAAATGCTCTGTTTGTGGTAGTTTCAATTTTACAAGTATGTCACTTTTTGAATTGCGCCGTCAGAAAGAACATATCTTTATCTGTGACTGCCGCAAATCACAAGCAGTTGTAAAAGTAGATAAATCTGATACACTGAGTGTGCTTACTCCATGTATAGGATGCGGAGAAATGCATTTGCATTCAGTAGATTTTAAAGACATAATGCTGGGAGATGTAAATAGCTTTATATGTCCCAATAAGGGCATTGAACACTGCTTTATTGGAAAAGATGAAGCTTTAAGGAAGACCATTGACAGGCTGGAAAGAGAGCAAGACAATCTGATAGATACGCTGGGATATGACAGTTACTTTAAAAACAGCAGGGTAATGCTTGATTCATTAAACAAAATACATGACATAGCAGAAAAAGGCAATCTGTTTTGTGAGTGTGGAAACAAGGACATAGAGGTTATTCTATTGTCAGACAGGATATTCCTCAAATGCAGAAAATGCTCAGGAAGAAGAATTTTGAGTGCTACTTCGAACAAGGACCTTAAAGATATTGTTACAAAGAGGCACATACTTCTTGTTACTGAGAATATGGACTGTGATGCAGAAAAAATAAAGAACAATTCATAATTTTCATGCTCTAGCCAACTTGACAAAACAATATCTAAGTGTTATAATCTTAAGATGGATAATTCAAGGATTCATCTCTAAGTATTATATTCTTCCTTGCTTAGAGTGTTATATTTGTTTGTCTGCTAATACGATTTCCTTAAGAAATTTTCATATATTTTGTGTGTGTTAATAAGTACGATGATATAGGTGGTGGATTATGGAGGAAGTAAATTTAAGTAAAAAGACGTTGGAAGATTTGCGCTATATAGCGAAGATGATGGGAATAAAAAGTATTACAAAGTATCGAAAAAATGAACTGATTGAGAAAATACTTGAAGCAGGAAAAAATCCTACCCCGATTGAACCTGCTATAAATGTTGATGCTGATGAGAAAGTAATTGATGCTGAAGAGAAAGAAACGGAAGCTGTGAAGAAAACGGGGGTAAGAAAAAGAAAACAAATAACAGAAGTTGAAGCAGAAAAAGTTCAAGATACAGAAAAAGTTCAAAAGGAAGAGGAAGATATTAAGACAGACAAGAAAGAGGAGACGGACCAGAAAGAGGAGACAGAGAAGGAAGAGAAAGCAGATCATAAAATAGATTATAAAGAGGAAACAGATAAAGAAGGAGAACAAGTAAAGAAAGCAGAAACGGAAGAGAAAAAAGATGATGCAGAAGTCAAGGCTGAAGTTCCGGAAACAGATGCTAATCTGGCGGAAAAACCAGCAGCTGTGAAAAAAACAGGTCGCCGTGGAAGACCAAGTAAAGCATCACTTCAACAAAGCAGTAATTTGGAAAGTGAAAGTACTGATATTGAGCAAATCGATAAACAATCTCTTCAAAAACCTGATACATCAACAGAAATATTAGATTCAACCAAAAAAGAAGATATAGCACCTGAAAAAGAAGAAGAAAAGCAAGAAAAAAGATTTGAGGATTATCAGGAAGATAAGCAGGAAGATAAACAGTATACGGCACAGGAGATAAAACAGGAAACAAAATTTGAAGAAAAGCAGGAAGACAAACCGGCACAGCATGTCAGAAATTATGAGCAGAGAAGAGAAAGTTGGTCAGCGTCTCAAAATAATAACAATTTCGAAAAAATAGAAAGTGATGACCCGGTTGAGGGTGTTCTGGAAGTACTGCCTGACGGTTATGGATTTTTAAGAAGTGATAACTATCTGTCAGGAGCAAAGGATGTATACGTTTCTCCTTCGCAGATCAGAAGATTTAATCTTAAAACCGGAGATAAAATCAGAGGAAAAGGAAGAATACCTAAAGAAGGCGAAAAGTTCCAGGCGTTGCTGTATGTTCAAAGCGTAAATGGCGACTCACCGGAAGTAGCTGCAAAGAGAATTCCTTTTGAAAACCTTACCCCTATTTATCCGGATGAAAGAATTACTCTTGAAACAACTCCGAGAGAGCTGTCTACAAGACTAATTGACCTGATTGCACCTATAGGAAAGGGACAGCGCGGTATGATTGTTTCTCCTCCAAAGGCAGGAAAAACAGTACTTTTAAAGAAGATTGCCAACAGTATTTCGACTAATTATCCTGATATTGAACTTATAATACTCCTCATCGACGAAAGACCTGAGGAAGTAACGGATATGCAGCGTTCAACAAAAGCTGAAGTAATATATTCAACTTTTGACAAGGTGCCCGAACATCATATAAAAGTAGCAGAAATGGTACTGGAAAGAGCGCAAAGACTCGTTGAGCAGAAGAAAGATGTTGTTATTCTGTTAGACAGTATTACAAGGCTTGCGAGAGCATATAACCTTACCATTCCTCCTACAGGAAGAACTCTTTCGGGAGGTCTTGATCCAGGTGCTCTGCACATGCCAAAAAGATTCTTTGGATCTGCCCGTAACATTGAATTCGGCGGCAGCCTGACAATCATAGCTACAGCGCTTATAGAAACCGGAAGCAGGATGGACGATGTAATATTTGAGGAATTCAAGGGAACAGGAAACATGGAACTGCATCTTGACAGAAAACTTTCCGAGAAAAGAATATTCCCTGCAATAGATATAAACAAGTCCGGTACAAGAAGAGAAGAGTTGCTACTGAGTCAGAAGGAACTGGAAAGCATATGGGCAATCAGGAAGGCAATGAGCAATATGGGAACTGCTGATGTAACAGAAATGTTAATAAATAAGCTTATGCAGACAAAAACTAATGAAGAGTTTGTTAACAGCATAAACTTAGCGTTCCTTGAAAAATAGCACTTGAACCTGTTGTGCTTTTATGTTAAAATGTAACGTGACTTTTCAAAAGAAAGTTTAATAACTATAGATATTTTTTGATTGTGAAATCAGTGTGAAAGAAGGTGTGAATAATGAAAGAAGGAATACATCCAAAATATGGAGAAGCAGTTGTAAAATGTGCATGCGGTGAGACATTTACCACAGGATCCACAAAGAAAGAGCTTCGTGTTGAAATTTGTTCAAAATGCCACCCTTTCTTTACTGGAAAGCAGAAGTTTGTTGATAGTGGCGGACGTGTTGATAGATTCAAAAAGAAATACGGTATTGACACAAACTAATAACGATGTATTTATGTTTATTAAGGCTGCACTGTGGTGTCAGCCTTTAATATTAGAAAAAATAGCTTAAATGTAATTGTGTTTTAAAGTTTATACTATAGAATTCATACTATAGAATTCATACTTTAGAATTTATACTATAGAATTTATACTTTAGAAACTGAGGGAATTGATATGAAAAAGACGACTATTGGGGGTCAGGCCTTAATTGAAGGTCTCCTGATGATTGGGCCTGAAAATGCGGCTGTCGCAGTCAGGAAGCCGGATGGCGAGATTGTTGTTGACAAGCGTCCCTTGCCTGTGAAGAGCAAGCTTTCAAAGGTCCCGATAATAAGAGGCGTAATCAATCTTGTAAGACAAATGGTTCTGGGAATGAAAGCCCTCATGTACTCGGCAGAGTTTGTGGAACTGGAAGAAGAGGAAAAGAAGGATAGCAATGATATAAGCAAACAGGACAATAAAGAAGAAGACAAAAAGAAAGCCGGGTTGGGAGCTTTTATAGAAAGAATACTTGGTGAAAAGTTTAATGATATATTGATATATTTTTCAGTTATTGTTTCTCTGGCTTTAAGTATCGGGCTATTTATACTTTTGCCCAATTTGCTGGCAAGCTTATTAAAATTAAACCGGGAAACAAGAGGCGGAGTCATTCTTCTGAATGTTATTGAAGGATTGATAAGGGTCACTCTGTTCTTTTCCTATATTGTGCTGGCATCTTTAATGAAGGATGTTAAAAGAGTGTGGCAGTATCATGGTGCAGAACACAAGACGATCCATTGTTATGAGCATGAAGAAGAATTGACGGTTGAGAATATTAAAAAATATTCTACCAAGCATCCGCGTTGCGGGACTTCGTTTATGTTTCTTGTTATGATTATAAGCATACTGATTTTTTCACTGGTGCAGTGGCATGATAAGCTCATTGTGAACATGTTGTACAGGATTTTGCTGATACCTCTGGTTGCAGGTATTTCATATGAAGTTTTAAAGCTGGCGGGCAGGTTTAACAACAGAGTTATGAGCATAATAAATGCACCGGGAATGTTTTTTCAGATATTCACAACAAAAGAACCTGATGATGATATGATTGAAGTTGCCATAGCAGCATTTAACGAAGTCCGGGTGGACAAAGAAGATGCAGATAACACATGTGGAGGTTGCTGATGCAAGTATTCCGGCAGTGGTTGATGCAAATACTTTGGCAGACAAGGACAGTATAAATATTCAAGCAGGATAGGCCGGTACCGGAGACCGGATGGATAGGGTTGAACAAGGTGGCAAAAAGTTTTTTGCAAAAAACAGGTGATTGGACAGATGATTATCAGGGATGCATTAAAAAAAGGAACAGATATTATTAAATCCGCTGGAATAGAGACCCCGACTTTAGAAGCCGGGGTCATACTTTGTCATGTCCTTGGCCGCGATAAAATTTATATTTATACTCACGGTGATAATGAACTTCAGCCTTCCCAGGAAGAAAAGTATTTTGAATTACTGAAAAAACGGACTTCTGGTGTACCTGTTCAACATATAACAGGCACCCAGGAATTTATGTCCCTTCCTTTCAGAGTTAATGAACATGTGCTGATACCCAGACAGGACACTGAAATACTGGTGGAAACGGTGATGGAATGGGTAAAAAATCAAAAAACCCAAAGCCAGGATAAAGTCAAAATTATGGATATAGGTACGGGTTCAGGCTGCATAGCGGTAAGCCTTGCCTATTACATTGGAAATTCGTTTATAACTGCTGTAGACATATCAGAAATGGCTCTGAGAACTGCCAGGTTAAATGCCGAGGCCAATAATGTAGCAGACAGGATAATATTTATTCACAGCAATCTCTTCGAAGATATACCCAGTGAATATTTTGGCGGATTGTATGATGTTATTGTTTCCAACCCGCCATATATTCCAACTGAAGATATAAAACACCTGCAGAAGGAAGTAAGATGCTTTGATCCGTTAGTTGCACTGGACGGGGGACAGGACGGGCTTGAATTTTACCGCGCAATCATAAATAGAGCAGATGATTTCCTTAAGCCAGGAGGTCTTCTGGCACTGGAGGTAGGTTTTGGACAGGCAGATGCTGTTGCAGCGCTGATGAAGGGAAAGTTTGAGGATATCAGAAAGACAAAAGATCTCTCCGGAATCGAGAGAGTAGTATCAGGCTGTAGAGAAACAGCCTTGTAAATTTGCCGTATTTTGCTTAAAATATACAATAAAAAATTTGCTTTAACCTCTTGAGCAATGATTTTGATGCAGATGTTTTGCTATTGCAGTTATCTGCAATCACAGTTATTAGTATAACGGGTTATTGAAGGAGCCTGTATGTTAGGAAACTATTTTTTACTGACTTTGACATTTATTCTGCCTGTGGCATGCGCACTGTTATGTTATCTTGTAAATAATATAAAGATATGCAGCCTGATTGGGAGGATTACCTCATTTGTGCTGCTTGTATCTATTGTAATCATAATTCAGCAGTTGGCAAATTCACGAGGGAAAATCGCTATTATTGTAATGAACCCGCCCTTTAATATTAACCGGATTATAGGGCTGGTGAGCATTCTTTTGCCTACATATTTCATTTATGTGGGTATTAAGATTAAAAAAATACCTGTATGTGTTTTGGCGGTATTGCAGATTTTGGCTATGATTCTATTTGAGGTTTTCAGCGATATAAAAAATCCTGTAATTACCGTCACTGCCAGCTACATGTCTGCTTCTATAATGTTTTTGTTTGCAACTGTTTTAACTTTTGTGGTTTTTCTTATTGCAAGATATATGGACTTGCTTGAGAAAAAACTCGGGATTAAGGGCAGGGCACAGGCCGCATTTATATCATTAATTTTCATATTCTCAGGAGTTCTAAACAGCATGGTCACATCTGATAATATATTGTGGCTGTATCCTTTCTGGGGAGTGACGACCCTTTGCACATATCTTCTTGTATTACACGTCAGCGGAAAGATGGACGATGTGAATGCAGTACAACTTCTTTATTTAAATCTGATAGGCAGCACACTGTTCATAATTGCAATAATACTTGTGTACAAAACTTATGGAGTACTTGCGTTAGGGGATATATCCAAATCCATGCCTTATGGAAGGTTATTAGGCCTTCTGCCTCCAAGTATGGCGCTGATATCTTTTGCAGGTTTTATCAGAGTAGTATTTCTAAAGTTAAATGAAAATAAATAAAATAAAATATAAAAAAATTAAATTAACTTGTTGTGCTAGCATTTCGATAGCAGGAGTTCCGAGCTCAAGAGCTAATAAGCTCGTTACGGGGCAAATCAATTCGCTTCACTCAGGTGATTTGCCTTATCCTCCACTTCGCTAACTAGCTCTAAAGCTCTCCACAATGCTATCTCATTATCTAGCACAACAAGTTAAATTATCTTCTGTGTAAATTTTTTAATAACGAGGCAGCAGAGGTAAGTTTAGATAATAAGATAGGACCCTCGTTTTGTTAATTTTTATCATTACATATGTTTATATTACAACACAATAAATATTGGTAAATATATATTAATTTTAGGTAAATATATTGATAAGGGAAATTTAAAAAGTCAATTGTACATTCTTAACATTTTTTTGTACATTGTATACATTTTCTCGAACATTGTATACAACATACACTTTACACATACTCAAATCATCTCTACAAGTGAATTCTGCGGTTCTTTTCGAAATTATAAAAACATTAAATATGCGTAATAAATAAGGGTATTAATACGATAAACAGGGTTAAAACGAGATATTTTAGTCCTGCATTGTTTGACTAACTAATATGCTTGCGAATATAATTTTATGTGCAAAGTAATATTAATATTTTGTGGTACGTGCTAGAAAATTATATTAATTTTAACATGCTTTAAATTAACTTACAGAAAAACTGACAATATTTTTATGATTTTGACATTGGTCTGCTAAAAAGTATTCCGTAAGGTCTGCTTAATTGTCTTACACGAGAAAGGATTTCTTTGTTTTATACTTGCTTCAGGTTCATTGTGCAGAAATTTAAAGACTATTAGATAAATGAGGTTATAAATATGGCGCTTTTGAGAAACATATTTAAGGGCGGGGCTGCAGTACCCCACAGAAAAAACACTGCACAAAAAGAAACTCTAAAGATGAATGTTCCTGAAAAAGTAATTATTCCCATGTTGCAGCACATTGGAGCACCCTGTGAGCCTCTTGTAAAAAAAGGAGACACGGTTAAGGTAGGGCAAATCATCGGTAACTCCGATAAGTTTGTCTCAGCTCCGGTACATTCCAGTGTCTCAGGTACTGTTACAAATATTGTTCCAGTGCTCTTTCCCGGAGGGATGCAGGTTACTTCAGTAGAAATCACAACAGACGGAATGCAGGAAGTTCATGAGAGTGTAAAGCCTATTTCATATTCCAGCAATAAGGAGCTGCTTGAAGCTATCAGACAGTCAGGACTTGTCGGACTCGGCGGCGCAGGTTTTCCTACGCATGTAAAGCTCTCACCTCCGCCGGACAAACCTGTTGACACGCTGATAATCAACGCTGCTGAGTGTGAGCCTTATATCACTTCCGACTACAGGGAAATCATTGAAAATTCAGGGAATATAATAGGCGGAATAAATATACTCAAAGAGCTTTTGAAGGTTAAAAACGTCTATATCGGGATAGAAGACAACAAGCCTGAGGCTATAAAGGTGATGACACATCTTGCTGAGAAAATTGATGATATCAAGGTAATAAAGCTCAGATCACGTTATCCGCAAGGCGCAGAAAAGATGCTGATATATTCCATTACCGGAAGGAAAGTTCCGCCAGGAAAACTGCCGCTTGATGTGGGCGTTATTGTGATGAATGTAAACAGTGTCTCGTTTGTTAGTGAATATATAAAAACAGGAATGCCATTGATTAAAAAGAGAGTTACTGTAGACGGCTCTGCAGTAAAGAATCCGTCTAATGTGGAGATTCTTATAGGAACTCCTCTAAAAGACGTGTTTGATTTCTGCGGCGGTTTTAATAGTGAAGTTCATAAAGTGCTTATGGGCGGTCCTATGATGGGAATCGCACAGCACTCATTGAATCTTCCTGTAATGAAATACACAAATGCGCTGCTGGCCTTTGGCAAAGAAGAGACAGAGACAGGCGAGGAAAGTCCTTGCATCAGGTGTGGACGCTGTGTTTATGCATGCCCAATGAATCTGATGCCTCTGTATATTAACCTTCACGCACTGAAGGAGAATATAGACGAGTTGGAAAAATACAAACCCAATGATTGTATTGAATGCGGAAGCTGTTCATATGTATGTCCTGCCAAAAGACATCTGGTGCAATCAATAAGACTTGCGAAGGCACAGCTGAGAAAGGCAGCGGCAAAGTAAACTTACGGGAATTAACATCAGAAAAGCATGTGTTCAATAAGCACGCATGCTTGTAAAGGGGGAAACAAACTTTGGGAGACAGCAAATTACTTGTATCTTCCTCACCACATTTAAAGGATAGCAGTACTACAAGTAGAATAATGCTGGATGTTGTGATTGCGCTTATACCAGCTGCAGCTTTTGGTGCTTACTTTTTTGGAGCAAGAGTTTTGCTTGTAATACTAGCGACGGTATTATCCTGTGTTATATCTGAATATATTGCAACAAAGGCTTTAGGAAAAAAGCCCACGATTGGCGATTTAAGCGCTGTTGTTACAGGTCTTCTTCTGGCATTGAACCTGCCGTCAACGATACCATTGTGGATTGCGGCAGTTGGCGGGGTTGTGGCTATAGTCATAGTAAAACAGCTTTTTGGGGGAATTGGTCAGAATTTTATGAATCCGGCGATGGCGGCAAGGGTATTCATACTGATTTCGTGGCCGATGCAAATGACTGCATGGGTATTACCGGACCAGTCGGACGCTATTACTTCTGCAACACCTCTTTCAATGCTTAAATTAGGGGAAAGTACACTTCCCGGTTATAAGGAACTCTTTATAGGTAATATAGCCGGATGTATAGGTGAGACATCAGTACTTGCCCTTTTAATTGGTGCGGCATATCTTTTTTACAGAAGAGTTATTACACCGGAAATACCGCTGACTTTCATAGGAACTGTAGCGCTTTTTACATGGATATTTGGCGGCGACGGGCTGTTCAGAGGAGACTTTTTGTATCACATACTCTCCGGAGGCTTGATACTTGCAGCATTTTTCATGGCTACAGACTATTCCACTTCTCCAATGACTCTCAAGGGGAAAATAATCATGGGTGTGGGCTGTGGTATTATAACTTCGATAATAAGGCTTTATACTAATTATCCGGAAGGTGTATCATTTGCAATTCTTCTTATGAATATAATGGTGCCTCTTATTGATAGATATACCATACCCAGAAGTTTCGGAGGTGAAAAGAAAGTTGCGTGAGATATTAAAACCAGCCATTTCTCTTTTTGTAATATGTATTGTGGTTTCAGCGGCTCTGGGGTTCACATATTCCGGAACAAAGGATGTTATTGAAGAACGTAAGAGGATTGATGAGATCGCTGCCAGACAAGAAGTTCTGAGCACCGCCGAAACTTTTGTAGAAATTGAGGAGCTTGATGATATAGTTAAAAGCAAACCGGAACTTAATCTGGTAAAGGAAGCCTATAAAGGCATGAAGGGAGAAACAATTGAAGGTTATGTTCTTACCGCTGTAAGCAAGGGTTATGGCGGAGACGTAAAAGTAATAGTTGGTGTTGACGGCAACAAAAAAATAACAGGAGTTAAAATAGTGGAACACAGTGAGACACCAGGGTTGGGAGCCAAAGCAGAAAATCCTGAGTTCCTCTCACAGTTCCAGAACATTGTTCCAAAGGAACCATTTAAAGTAGTTAAAGATAACAAAACAAAGACAGAGGAAATTGATGCCATAAGCAGTGCCACAATAACTTCAAGGGCTGTTACCAGTGCGGTTCAGGCAGCGGTAGATGTGGCATCTGAGCTTATGAATGAAGGGGGAAGTTCCAAGTGAAGGCATTAAAGACATTGGCAAACGGCTTGTTAAAAGAAAACCCGACTTTCAGGCTTGTACTGGGAACATGTCCCACTCTCGCCATAACTACAATGGCAATAAACGGACTTGGTATGGGGCTTGCCACTACAGCGGTCCTGGTCGGATCAAATGCTGTTATAGCGCTTACGAGAAAGCTTATTCCGGATAAGGTTAGAATACCTGCCTTTATTACAATAATAGCAGGGTTTGTGACGATAGTACAGTTTTTACTTCAGGCTTATTTACCCGCTCTGAATGAGACTCTTGGAATATATATTCCCCTCATTGTTGTAAACTGTATTATACTCGCAAGAGCTGAAATGTTCGCCTGCAAGAATACCGTATTTCTTTCAATTCTGGACGGATTGGGCATGGGAATAGGTTTTACCCTCGCACTTGTAATTATGGGTTCTGTAAGGGAATTAATCGGAAACGGAACAATTTTCGGTTTTACTGTGACGGCAAATCTTTTTGACCCGGCAATAATAATGATACTGCCACCGGGAGGATTTTTGACATTTGGTATTCTGATAGGGCTATTAAATAAATTTACCAATGTGAAGATAAGGAAGACAGGCTGCCAGGGATGTAGTATGCAATGCGGCGTCTCTTCTTCAAATAAGGAGGTAGGTGCGCAGTGAGAGAATTATTGAGTTTGATGCTGGGTGCAATTCTCGTTGAAAACTTTGTGCTTGCTAAGTTCCTGGGAATATGTCCCTTCCTGGGTGTCTCCAAGAAACTGGATACTGCTCTGGGCATGAGCGGTGCGGTTATCTTTGTTATGACGGTTGCATCAGCATTTACATGGGCTGTTAATAACTTTATACTTGTAAGGTATGGGCTTGAATATCTTCAGACGATTGCTTTTATACTTGTTATTGCAGCACTCGTACAGTTTATTGAGACAGTTTTGAAAAAGTTGGTACCTTCGCTTTATAAAGCTCTCGGTATATACCTGCCGCTTATTACTACAAACTGTGCGGTACTCGGTGTAGCTCTCCTCAATGTGCAAAGGGAATATAATTTTGGAGAGGCAGTTTTGTACAGTTTCGGTGCAGGGTTAGGATTTACACTTGCGCTGGTACTGTTTGCCGGTGTAAGGGAACGTCTTGAGAATTGTGATATACCTGAATCTCTTAAAGGTATGCCCATAACTCTTATTGCAGCATCCCTTGTATCCCTTGCATTCTTTGGATTCCAGGGATTGTTCCAGTAAGATGGGAAAGGAGTAGTTAAGAGTATTATGCAAATTTTATTACCTGTTTTTATAATAGGAGGCCTTGGCCTGATATTTGGTTTTGGACTCGCATATGCTTCAAAAAAGTTTGAAGTTAAAGTTGATGAGAGGGTTTCGCTGATACGAGATGTCTTACCAGGCGCAAACTGCGCTGCATGCGGACAGACCGGCTGCGATGCTTTTGCGGAGGCAGTTGTGGCAGGTGTGGCTGAAGTGAACGGTTGCCCTGTCGGAGGAGCTGCAGTAGCGGAAAAAGTCGCCAACATAATGGGCAAGTCCGCTGAAAAATTCGAAGCAAAAGTTGCAAGGGTAATGTGCGGTGGAAGTTCCAAGACCTGCAGAAGCAAGTACAGCTACTCGGGTATAGAGGACTGCGCTGCAGCCGCCAGCCTTTATGGCGGGCCTTCGTCATGCACATATGGATGTGTAGGTATGGGCAACTGTGTAAGGGCATGTCCCTTCGGAGCAATTGTGATTGAAGACGGGCTTGCCAAAGTGATTGCAACTAAGTGTACAGGATGTACAAAGTGTGTTGCTGCGTGCCCCAAGAAAATCATAGAAATGGTGCCTGTAACCAGTGAATATACTGTAAGGTGCAGCAGTTTTGACAGCGGAAAAGTTGTTAGACAGAATTGTGATGTCGGATGTATTGGCTGCGGTAGATGTGCAAAAGTCTGCCCGCACAATGCAATAAAGATGGAGAATAATCTGGCCAAGATTAATCCTGCATTGTGCCAGAACTGCGGCGAGTGTGCCAAAGTGTGCCCGACAAAGGCAATAGAGCTGTTCCTTTGCGGTACGCTGAATAAAGAAAGTGCAGCAGTATAATGTATCATAACAAGATGTTGTGACAGAACGTAGTGACATAGAGAGTGCAGTGACATAGAGAATATAATGGCATAGAGACCGAAGTGACACAGAGCAATTTAGTGGATAGAGCAACTGATGAGCGATACGGGATTTTCCGCATCGCTTTTTTGATGGATTTATTTTTATGGTAAGTCAAATAGTAAATAAAAATGCAGGCCAAAAAGTAAGTCAAAACGGATTTATGGCGGTCTGTGATTTTAACTTCTACATTTGCTATAATATAGAAAATGCATGATTTATGGAAATCATGGAGTCACAAAGGTCTGCAGCAGGACTGTATCTGAATGTGAGATTGCAATAGGATATACAATGAGAAATACAATTAGATATATATTGAGTTATATAATGTTATATAAGCTGATATATAATTAGAATAAACTGAGATAGGGTTTTTGCATCAGCGGAGAAATAAACCGAAATATAAACGGATAGTTGAAAGGTTTTGTGTACAAATGAATTTGATTGAACAGGTAAAGCTTTTTCCTTCAAAACCCGGAGTATATATCATGAAAGACTCATTAGGAAATGTTATATATGTGGGCAAGGCTAAAAAACTAAAAAACAGAGTATTGCAATACTTTTATCAAAGAAAGGACAGAGCTCCCAAAATAGATGTCATGGTTGACAATATCCATTCAATAGAATATATTCTTACGGATACTGAACTGGATGCATTTCTTACAGAATGCAGGCTGATTAAAGAAATCAAGCCCAGGTATAACAGTCAAATGAAAAATGACGGCAGATACACATATATAAAGATCAGCATTAATGAAAAGTATCCCGGGATATCTGTTGTTACTGATAAGGATGAAACAGATTCACTTTTCTTCGGCCCTTATACGAGCTTGAATAGTGTTGAAAGGGCGGTATCCGTCATAAAAGAGAATTTTTTAATAAGGAAGTGCAGTAATGGGCTTTTCAAGAGGTCTTCAGGATGCCTGAATTACAGCCTGGGTACGTGTATGGGAGTTTGCAGGGGGGATGCCGATTATGACGCATATAGAAAATGCGTTGATAATGTAGCGCTGTTCCTGGAGGGAAAGGACAATTCAATCATTGAATCTTTAACAGAGAAGATAAATCAGGCCGCTGAAAAGCTGGAATTTGAAAAGGCTGCAAAATACAGGGACGATTTAAGAGCTCTTAAGCATATTTTGAACAAACAAAACCTGATCAGGTTATCGGCAAAAAGAAGGAATGTCGTGGCTATTGAGGCAACAGGAGAGCGCAGTTACAAGGTGTTCCTTTTCAAGGGCAACAGGCTCATAAGCAGTGAGGCATTTTATGCCGGAAATACAGACAGGACAAGTGCTGAAGAATATTTTTATAACCTGATTATAGACAATTTTAAAAACACAAATATTGATATCAGTGAGATTCTAACCCGGCAGGAGATAGATGAAGCTCAGATAATATATTCGTATCTGAAGAGCAGGAAAAATGATATTTTAAGCTTCCGGATACCTGCCAGCTGGCTGACCGGTAACAATCCGAAGTTACGGGCAGAGGTGGACAGAATAGTTGAAATGATGTATGATTAAGAAAGAAAAAGACAGTGGGAAAGACAGTGGAGACAGTGGGGACGGTTCCAGACCATAGAAAAATGACCTTACAATATTTAAATGGATGTTCAATCAGAACATGGATTGAAACTTAAAAAACTGTATTTCATCGATGCCGAAAACATCACAAAGTTGATGTGATTAGTCCAATAAAACAAGGATTGAAACATAATACCCATGTTACGTAATCCAAGGAAGTCCATTTTGATTAAAAGGCTAAATCCATAATAATAAGGATTGAAACGAAATCGGTCGGGCGTGGTAAGCTCTCTGTCATTTTTAGTTGAAAAGCACAATCCAATAGAACAAGGATTGAAACATATAAGACGCTACACAATGATGAATAGTTTTTCCTTATTGAAGTGACTATTCCAAAATAACAAGGATTGAAACCAGAGCGATGCAACTGTAGCTGCGGTCTTCTTTGGAAAGTTGAAATGCACAATCCAATAGAACAGGATGAAATTCAGATACAATCAGGCGTTCATCATCAACACGCTTTTTTGTTTTTCGTAATGCTTTAAAAGAACTTAGCAGAAAGCCCACGACTTTAGTCGTTGAGATGAAGGCTCATCTTGATCCTAAATAAATTATATACTTGACATTTATTTAATATTGCGCCATATTATAATTAGATAGGTGGTGTATATCTAATGAATGATAAATATACTCATAAGAATAGAATTGTATATTTCAATCAATATCATATAGTATTTTGTCCTAAATATAGACGTAAAGTATTAGTTGGAGATATTGAAAAAGATTTAAGACAAATATTTTATGATATAGCACAAGAAAAAAATGCTGAAATAAAAGCATTAGAAATAATGCCTGATCATGTTCAAATGTTTATAAGCTTTGACCCACGGCAGCCATTGCATGAATTAATACGATATTTTAAAGGAACAAGTAGCAGAATATTAAGAAATAAATACCCGGAATTAAAAAGTAGAATACCTTCACTTTGGACACGTAGTTATTTTTGTTGTACCGTTGGTTGTGTAAATGAAGAGGCAATACAAAAATATATAGAAAATCAGAAGAATGTATAGAAAGACCAGCTAATTAAAGTCAAGTGCTTTTTTTGAAAAATTAAAGATTTTTACAAAAAGCACATGAGCTAGAAACATGGTAAGTTATGCAAATAGCAGTAAAATTCAAAATACTTCCAGCTAAAGAGCAAGAGCAATCGTCTTGCAAGATATATAGAATACAAGGCAAGATTAGAAGGTATAAGAGTAGAATATGTAAATCCTGAATATACGAGCCAAAGATGTCCACATTGTGGAAGTTCAAACAAAGCAAAAGATAGAAAATATATATGTAAAGAATGTGGATTTAGTACACACAGAGATAGATTAGGTGCAATAAATATAATGAATGTACCTGTGGCAGATGATGTAGCGTAAGCGATAATCTGCCAGCCTAAGATGCTATATGCACTGTCTTAGGAGGGGTGATGGCACACCTTAAAATTTGGGGAACTAAGGATACCAGAAATGGACTTCCGACTACCATCAAAGAATTCCCTGACTTCAGTCATAGAGAGTGTCAACTAAAACGATAAAAGATATTATAATAATTTAAGATAATTGATTAAGAGGATAATTGATTATTTGCCCGGGTTTTGGTTATGGGTTTGGCTTGTTGATTGAAAATATTATACAGGGGTGGTGACTTATAAAATGAAGGTTTTAATGATTAACGGAAGCCCAAGGCAAGGAAGCAATTGTGGTGTAGCATTGGGAGAAATGAAGAAAATATTTGAAGAAGCCGGTATTGAATGCACAGAGGTAGTGGTAGGTAATAAAGACATTAGAGGATGCATTGCCTGCAATTCTTGTGCTAAAACCGCTAAATGCGTATTTGATGATGAAGTTAACAAATTGGCTCCATTACTTGAGGAAGCAGATGGGCTTGTTATAGCAAGTCCTGTCTACTATGCATCTGCAAATGCTACTCTTATAGCACTTCTTGACAGACTTTTTTACAGTACCCACTTTGATAAGACTATGAAGGTTGGAGCAAGTATTGCATGCGCCAGAAGAAGCGGATGTACTGCAACTTTTGACCAACTGAACAAATACTTCACAATTTCCGGTATGCCGGTTGCGTCCAGCCAATACTGGAATTCAATTCACGGCCGTCTGCCTGGCGAAGCCGATCAGGATGAGGAAGGAAAACAGACCATGAGAACTCTTGCAAGAAACATGGTGTTCCTTATGAAGAGTATTGAACTTGGAAAGAAGGAGTTTGGTTTACCGGAAAAAGAGGAAAGAGTTACTACAAATTTTATAAGATAAACTGGTTTTATAAGATAAACTGATTGAAAAAGTGTATGAAATTCAGCAAAAGGGCATGCATGGTATTTTAGCTGTATGTTAAGTTTGCTTGATAAAATTGAATAACTCTGCTTTACGGCTCTTTTCTTTTTGTTGTGTTAAAATATTCTCATAACAATACGAGAGATACAGGCAAAAAGAAAAGAGTTTTTTCTTAAACACTGCGCATTCTTTGTATAGAAATGTAAAGGAGGGTTAAAGTGGCGACAAACAAAAATGAATCAGCAACCGGCGAGACTCATTTAGACAAGGTATTCGTATATGGAACACTAATGAAAAATTTCCGGAACTATAAAAGATATCTTGAAGGCCGGATAAGCCGCATAACACCAGGGAAAACATATGGCCTGCTTTACCATCTGCCGGAAGGTTATCCGGCTTTGTTGGAAGGAAATGAAATAGTTGAAGGTGAAATAATAGAGCCTGTTGATAAAAAACTTTTGAAAGCTCTGGACAGACTGGAGGATTATGTCGAAGGAAGAAGCAGTAATCTATACGAGAGAAAAATAAGGGAGATATTGACAGAGGACGGGGAAAAGGTGACCTGTTGGATATATATCTACACAGATGAGAGATATGCAAAGGAAAACGGAATTCTGATACCGGATGGAAATTGGAGAAAGTTTATGGAAAATAGAAGGAAGTAATATGAGTAAGCAGGATTATGGTCATAGAATTCCGAGGAGAATGTATGACCGGCTGGCTGGTGAGTTTTTGAGAGGATTAGCGGTGTAAGAGTCAAACGATTGATGGATTAATGAATATTGAAAGGCATATTATAAAAAACGGTGAAAAAAGTCCGTTCTTAAATTGAGTGAAATTTAAAAAAATATGGCATTATGGGTAAAATAGCTGTTGAAGCGATTATTCCAGTAGAACAAGGATTGAAACCAGCCCAGGCACTTCCAGCATTGTGTCAATGCCAGACGGTTGAAGTGGCCATTCCAGCAAAACAAGGATTGAACATACAAAACATTATCGCAAATTAATTATATTTCCGCTTGTTTATGTTGAAATGTGTAGCAAAATATGGTAATTTAATAGTACAAGATGAAATTATTTAATAAATATAGATGAGTAATACTTTTGTTGTTACAAAATTATTGCGAAAATTCAGAACATTACCGTCCAGGCATTGATATTACTGTGTTTGAGGGTGATGTTGATGAAAGAAAAAAGTTCGTTTGAGCGTATTTTAGGCTATTTTTTCATAAAAAATGACTCAAAAAAACCCGTTCTAGAATTGCATATAACTCAGATAAATAGGGCATTTCAGGCAAAATAGCTGTTGAAGTGCACAATCCAGTAAAACAAGGATTGAAACTGCTTTTCGCTACTCGCTTATGGCCCTTACCTGGGCGTTGAAGTGCACGATCCAGCAAAACAAGGATTGGAACTCATATTCAAAACCTTTATTCCTAATGCTAATTACTTTACTGAAATGATCGCTCCGGAATAACAAGAATTTAAGCAGCCAATATTATTTGGCTGCTTTTTTACTGCCACAAAGGAATCACACAATTTGTCACACGTTAGAGAATTATATGGAATTTTATGATATAATATCATTAATTTTAAAAAAATTACTCAAAAACTTTCTGTCTATAAAGAAAAAAGAGATATAAAACAAAAAATTATTGCATTAAAAAATTATTGCATTAAAGAGGTCAAAATGAAAATAGACTACACACTTGTAAGATTTGAAAATATATTTTTACAAGCAAGACAGGCGACCAAGTTAAGAGGATACTTTGCAAACAAATTCCCTGACGAAGAAATTATAAGCAATCATAGTGGTGACAAATTTGTTTATAATTATCCAAAAGTACAGTACAAGGTAATTGACGGACAGCCTATAATATGCGGTATTTGCGAAGGTTCATCACTTATATCGCAAATAGGATTCAATACAAATGAAATAGATATTGACGGTGAAAAGATAAATGTAAGCCAGACAAAAATCATACGCAAACCAGTTGAATTTGGTGTTTGTGATAATTATGTGGAGTACAGGTTTATTACACCCTGGATGGCGTTGAATCAAAAAAATATAGGAAGATATATAAAAGCTACCGACTTTGAAAAAGAGGATATACTTAAAAGAATACTTATAGGCAACATACTTTCAATGTCAAAGGGGTTTGGGTATAAAGTTGACTGTATGCTGCATGCCTGGCTTGATGTTGAGGAGTGCCATGTCAAGTTTAAGAACATTGATATGAAGGCATTTAAAGGACGGTTTAAGGTTAATTTTCTTATCCCGGAGTATCTGGGATTAGGCAAGGCAGTTTCAAGGGGGCTTGGAACTGTTGTTAGAGCAGAAAGAAGTAATCTAAAAAGCAGTCTGGTTAATATTGGGTAAAACTCAGGGAAATACGACAGTACAAACAGAATAGTTATTGATATGCACAATCTAAAATAGCAATGACTGCCACAATACGGATTGTACGGCAAAGCTTGTGAAAGGCATTTTGCTGAATGACCATTCCTTTAAAACAACGCTTGCAATAATATGTTTTGTGCTGTCAAGTTTGTGAAAAATAATTTATTAAATAACCATTCTATTAAAACAAGGATTGAAACGCTTCTAAATATCGCTTTTTCATTGGCTTTACGAGTTTGAAATGCTCATTCCAGCATAACAAGGATTGAAACGTAGCTTCAAGATGTTTCTTTTTTAGAGGATTAATTATTTGCTCCAGAAGAACAAGGAATGAAAAATTATGTTTTGAAAACTTATTGGTAATATAGTCCAGTACAACAAGGATTGAAGCTGCACCAATTTTCACATGGCGCTGTTAACTGCGCTTGTAGGCCGGTGAAAAAAATAGTATAATTATGTCGACCAAATAGAAAATTATTGCTTTTTTGAGAAAAACAGATATCTAGACGGATATCCTGATATTTATTGCATTTATTCAGATAAATGAAGCTTCAGTGCCGTTTGTTTTTGTCCAGATTAGTTGCCCAAATCAATAGACTATAGATGCAAAGAGATACAAAGATATATATGAAAATATTTAAAATTATTTTTTTATAGAGGAGAGTCAAAATGCAAAACATCATTGAAGAAATGCAAAAAAGAAGCAAAGTTTGGGAGAGCATGGACAGGTCTTCCGAAGAAAGCAGAAGAGAGACTGAAGATTATTACAAAGATTACATAATGCCTTTAGTAAAAGAAAAATTTGTTCGCCTGTATTCCCAGCCTGATAGTTGTGATGGACTTATCCTTACTCTCGGAACTTCGTATGAACCTCTCGTATTATCAATATCTGCTTTAAACCCTGAAAAAGTTTTAATTCTATTCACAGAAGAAACCAGGAAATTGCTTGACAATGTCATAGAATTCACTCAACTTAGGCCAAGCCAGTACACTTTTGCTGAAATTGATTCCGAAAATCCATTGAAGCTGTATCAGACAATTAAAACCGCATATGAAGAATGGAAACGTCCTAAAAATATATACGTAGATTTTACCGGAGGCACTAAATCAATGGCTGCCGGGTGCGCAATGGCAGGCCATGCCATAGGAGCTCAGCTTATATACGTGGCAGGTGATTACATACCTACTTTAAGGAAGCCCAGGCCGGGGTCGGAAAAATTATATTTTATCGATAATCCTTACACAGTATTCGGTGATCTGGAAAGGGCACAAGCTATATACCTTTTCAATAACATGGACTATACTTCCGCAGGAATAATTTTTATGGAGCTTGATCAAAAGGTTCCCGGGACAAGGCAATATGAAGCCTTAAGTTATCTTGCAAGTGCATACAATGCCTGGGACAGCCTCAATATAAAAAATGCAAGGGCAGATTTACAAGCATGTTATGATATTATCCTGAGAGAGAAAAAGCTGGACATGCGTTTTATACTGGCTCCTTATGAAGATAAGATAAAAGTGCAACTGAAATGCCTTGAAAAGCTGGAGGCAATCCATAATCAGCCAAGCGAAAAGGAAACTGTATTTAACAATGTATATTATGTGATTGGTAATTTATATAATAATGCTCTGAGACGAGAAAAGCAGGAAAAGTATGAAATGGCATCCCTCCTTCTTTACAGGGCACTTGAAATGGTTGAGCAAAAGTGCCTGTGGGATTACGGCATTAGTACCGAAAAACCGGATTATACCAAACTGGGGACTCCTGAAGCTCTTCGTTTGAAAATAAATGAAATAAGGAAAAAAATAAGAGGATACGGATTAATTGCCGAATTGCCTCATACTATAGGTCTCATGGCAGGGTTTGTTACTCTTGCGGCAATAGATGATGACATAATGAAAGGAGACAAATCAGTTGACAAACTAAAACTGCTTGAAAATTTGAAGAAAAATGTTGATGTCCGTAACAACAGCATTTTTGCACATGGCTTTGAGTTTATTGATAAAAAGAGATATGCTGAGTTTAAAAATGTTGTAGAAGAATTCATAAACAGGTTATTTGACAAATATAAGGTTGATAAAGATGGTCTGTTCTCAGCTATGGAATTTATCGAATTGAAATAGTAGGGGGTTGCAGGATGAGATTCATACATTGGAAAGATTTTATGCAGGATGGGACCATAACCCTTGTATCCTCACTGCCAAAGGATAGCACATCCTGGGTTGACCCTGTCAGTGGAACAGGTTTTTTCCTTAGAAATGATGAATATTCTGCGCTTTATTCTGAAATACAGATACAAGTAAGAGAGTTGAGTGTTTCATATATAACAGATTACCTGGACAAGCCAGGCTTTCAAAGCACCCTTCCCTATATAGTTGATGGAAAGAACAGAATCTGTACAGTCAGAGATGTAGCCCGCCTTTTTGTATTGTTTGCATATCTCTATGAAGGTAAACAAGCGAAAGATAAGAATAAGCTCAGGCAATCAGCTTATAAAGCCTTTTTCGCAGAGGACAAAAATGTTCACGCAGAGGCATGGAATGCTTTGGAATTGCTGTTAAACCCTGAAGGAACCCTGAAAAGCAAGCTTAATGTCAGAGTTCTAAAAGGAGGAGCTTATAAGATCAAAAAATACTATCTTGAAACCAACGGATTAAAGGATATGAGGGGAGCAAGCAAGCTGCTTTCATATGTAAGTGAGAAGCATATACCCGGCATTATATCCAATTTGTTTATTCCGGAGTGTATCATTTATGCCGGTGGTGGAAATATTCTGTGCGTTCTTCCTGAATGGGCAGACGAAAGCCTGATATTTGAGCTTGAAGATGAATTTCATAAATATACGTTAAGCCTGCAAAATGCATTTTGCATGGTTGACGTGGTTCTGGACAGGTTGCTTGGAAATTACAAAGAGGCCATGGCAGCTGTACAAGAAAGACTCGATGAAAGAAAAAAACTAAAAATTTATAATGATACATGCCCCGCTTCTCCTTTCTGGGATATTAGAGAAATTACCATTGACGGTAATCGCATAGCAATTGATGCCAGTGAGCTTAACCATCCGGGAACCTGCAGGCAGTGCAGAGTGAGAGAAGCAATTTACAGGCTGAACACAGGAAGCGGAGAGGTTGTCTGTGGCAGCTGCCTTCATAAGAATTTGGTTGGGAAAAGCACAAAACAGGAGTATGTTGATAATTTTGAAAAATACACGGGCAGAAAAGTTGATATTGCTGCCGAAAATTTAAGTGATATAAAGGATGAAAACAAGTATATTGCTGTAATTTACGGTGACGGAAACAATATGGGCGGTATAGTCCAGAACATAAACTCGCTAAGCGATATGATGTACTTCAGCCGCAAAATCAGTATGGCCGCACAGAATTCGGTATACAAGGCACTGGAGCAGACTAATTTCAGCCAGTTCGAAATTATTGCGGTCGGGGGCGATGATATATTCCTGATAGTACCCGCCCGTGGATCCATAGAATTTTGTGCAAGATTGATTGAATTATTTAATGAAGAATTCAGAAATATGAGCGCTTCTGAAGGAGAATGCCGTTATCGTGCCACACTGTCTGTCGGGCTGTGTATTGGCAAGTACAGATCTCCTGTAAGACTCATGCAGGAATATGCGGAGAAAGCATTGGAAAATGCGAAGCTGACGGCAAGGAAAAGCATGCTGCAAGGGACGGATAACGGCAGCATGGATTTTGTGATTCTGGAAGGGTTGGGAGCCGAAATTGCTGGTATGAGTGCTGGAAAAAACGAAACTGAAGTATTACATACACTGCGGCCTTATACCCTGGACAGGATAAAGGCCATGATGGCACTTGTGAACTCTATGAAAGCCAAAGGGTCCGGTGTCAGAAAAACCAGCCTGTATCAGATGGAAAACGCCGCTGAAAATGCAGATGCTGCGGAGGCCAGACTATTTTACAGCTATAATCAGGCAAGACATAAAAACAGGCTGGAGAAACTTTTTAAAGCAAACAATATCAGGGGACTTGAGTGGGATAGCGGATTTTATGTTGATAAGCTGAATTCAATATTGATTTCTCCATGGAGAGATATACTGGATATATGGGATTTTGGGGGAGGTGATGAGGTTGATAGGAACATTGAAAAAAGAGTATGATATACAGCTGATATTAAAATCCCCCATGCATATATCATCAGGTACCCGACAAGGGGGCTATAATGCAATTCTAAGGACAAGCTCAGGACCTATCGTCCCTGCATCAGCTATTAAGGGAAAGGCGCGGGATAATTTCTCAAAGCTTGTACAAAGCAAGTGTGAAAGCAAAAGCGGGAATAAGTATTGTACATGCCCGGTGTGCAGTATTTTCGGAGGTACAGGCTATCAACCTGCAAGGATAATAATTGAGGACTTTTTATTTGTAAAGCAGGATAATGCTGACGTACCCATTTCTATTCGTCCAAACGTGGCAATAGACAGATACAGGAAAGTAGCGAAGGATCAAGCGCTTGTATTTAATGAAGTTCTGAGCAAAGGAGTATTTCACGGCAGGGTGCAGGTATATTTTACACCTGAAACCATACAGTTTGAGAAAGAATTAAAGTTAAGCTTCAAGATGATAGAAGCTATTGGTACGGGTAAGAGCCGCGGATTGGGATTTGTCCATGTGGAGGTGAAAGATATTGAGTAGAGTTGTTTTCAGACTGGAAAGTCCCATGCTTATAGGAGGCAGAAGGCTTAAGGATAATGTCTATGAATCTATTGATTATATACCAGGTCATGTAGTGAGGGCAGCGTTTGCAAAGCATATATTGATGAACTGTCCTTTGTATAATCCCCAGGAACCGGATGCACAGGGAAGATACAATTATGTATATGTCAGAGACGAATCAAAATGTATATCATGTACCTTTTATAAGGCATGCAGCACATTTGGAGATATTAAGTTTTCGTTCTTCTATCCTGAGGGCTGTGACATATTGCCTTTAACAGCAAAAGGATGTAAAACCAACAGGGAACATGGATTTAGAGACATGCTCGTTAATGACGGTGAACATAAATGCAGGCATTGTATAAATGAAAGCGGTATGGATAGCGTAATGAGAGGTCTGGCAGGAAGGCTGGAATCAGTTAAAGGATACAGAAAAGGCAAGGCAAGGGTTTCAATTGATAAAGAACTGTATACCAAGACAGCCATCAATTCCTACACCCAGACAGCTCTTGACGGAAGCCTGTACTCTATTTACGCCATACGGCAGGGTACGGTATTCGAAGGGCATATTGGGGATACCGAAGCCCTTGGAGTAAAAGAAGGCCAGATATATCATATTGGAGGCTATTGTTCGGTAGGTTTTGGAAGAGTTAAAGTTATTTCTGTTACGCCTGATAAGAAAAGACAGGACCTGTTGCCTCTTCTGAGAGAATTTAACGAAAGGAAGCAGGAGAAGGAAGGAAAGCAGGATAAATATTTTATACCAATCCTTTTTAAAAGTGATGCAAAGCTGGGAATTGAAGAATTTGACCTTAGCAAAGCTATAAGTGATGCCGAATACCGAAATATTTGGAAAAGGATGGTCATGGGGACGGAAGATGATGGCTTTGATATAGAGCAGGTATATACTGAACAAGAAATTGTGAGAGGCTATGATACTTCAAGAGAATGGGGCAGATGGGAAAAGAAGCCTGAGATACTGACTCTCAGGGGCACAACACTTCTATTGTCTACAAAAAACTATATTGAGAGCGTTATAGGAAGACTGGAACAAATGGAAGCTGAAGGCGTAGGAAGAGATAAAAACAATGGTTTCGGACAGATAGAGATATGTAATGAACTACACCTGAAGGGGGAGATAGTGAATGGATAAAAAGACTCTAATAAATATGGTTAATGAGATTGCGGAGAAGACTACGTTGAGAAAACATTTATCAGAAAAAGAGGGGACGAAAAACTCTATAGGTAAATCCCAGTTCAGAACTCTTGCTGAGGTTTGTGAAAAAGCTCAGTTTTATGAAGAAATAAAGCTCTTGATTGAATACAAAACTGCCAAAGGAAACGGGTGGGACCAAAAAATATTGGGAGATAAAAAATGCGGCGATGTAATAATTGATTATATGGAAAAGATCAGGTCACAGTCAGATGAAAAAGACTTAATGCAAATGCTGCAGCTGTTTTTTGGATACTTGTATTGGAAGGCTACAGTGCTTGTGAGCGAAAATCAAGCATCGTAAGCAAGGGGGGTTAAATAAATGTTGTTTGACGTGTTTGAGAACCGGATAATAGTAAGAGGAAAAATTATTGCATCCAAACCTCTTCATATTGGTGCCAGTGATAACGGAATAGACCCTGTTCAGGTGGATTTACCTGTTTTGAAGGATAGAGACAGAAGGCCGTTGATACCGGGATCTTCACTAAAAGGTGTATTGAGAAGCCGGCTGGAAGCAATACTTAGAAATCCTGCCCTGAAAGGAAGCTGGTCCAGCTGCAATGTAATCAATGACGATGAATCATGTATTGAAAAGTATATAGATGACATAAAAGAACGCAATAAGGACAATTACCGGGCAATTGCGGAAGAAATATATCAAAAGAGCTGTGATGTATGCAAGCTGTTTGGCAATAAGCAGATGTCTTCCAGATTACAGATCAAGGATATGATGTACATAGGGGAAAGGCTGGAATATGAGCGCCGGGACGGTGTGGGTATAGACAGAGATTCCGGAACTGCATACCCCCGTGCAAAATATAATTTCGAAATAGTGCCTGCAGGCGCTTTGTTTGATTTTTACATGGTGGCTGAGAACCTGGAGGAAAAGCAGCGGAAATTATTAAATTTAATGCTGAAACTTCTCAGAGACGGCGAAATATCAGTTGGAGGTTATGCCTCCAGAGGACTGGGGCAAATCAAACTTATAGATGAGAAGATTGATGAAATAGATAAGAATAACATTGCCAGCTATTACGGACTGGGTTAAGGGGGAAATAGTGTGTTTAAGACCTTATACAACGAGTGCAGAATCAAATTCCTGTTAAGTGCACAAAGTCCTGTGTGTATACGCTCAGGTGAAAATGTGGAACTGGATCCATCCTTATCTGATATTCAATTTATTCGCAGTATGCATAACGGTGAAATGAACGTGGTTATACCCGGAAGCAGTATTAAGGGGGTTTTCCGCAACCGAGCAGAAAAATATCTTAAAGGTTCGTGCAGGGTATTTGATAACAGCTGCTTTAAACGCACAAAAGGAATAGAGGACATCAAAAAAAGATATGTTGAAAATTGCCCAGCATGCAGGCTTTTTGGCAGTATGTCCCTAAAGAGCAGAATTGAATTCAAGGATGCATATCCTCTGAAGGATACAGTAGTACTTGCAAGGAGACATAATGTCGGTATCAACAGAGTTACCGGCTCGGCAATGACCGGTGCTTTATATCAGCCTGAAGTGCTTGAGCAGGGAACATTTGAAGTTAATATTTACATGAAGAATTTCTTTTTGTGGCAGCTAAAGACTATATTGCAGGTTATTGATGACATAAACGAAGGTTTTGTAACTTTCGGAGGGTTGACATCAAGAGGATTCGGAAGAATGTCAGCTGACCAGGTTCAGTTGTTTGTGAGGGAGTACGGCAGAGAGGTGGCCGGAGAGTTCTTTATGGAGAAAGAGCTTTCTCTTGAAGAAATTAAGGACAAGCTAATGAAAATTTCGCTGGACGATAAAGAAATGAGAAAGGTAGATTTTAATGAGCATATTCTATGACTTTGTTGAATTTCTAGGTCCTGCCAAATCATTTAATGAGCAAGGAAACCTCAGCGGAAAAATGGTTTTAAATATAAAGACACTGACACCGCTTTTTATCGCGTCAGGTTATGAAGACAGAGACGGAAAAGTGCTGTTCAGGTGCTTTGAGAGGTTTGGTTCAACACCTGTAATACCGGGAAGTTCGTTAAAAGGCGTGCTGAGGACTATAAGCCAGGCTGTTTCATACAGTTGTGTGGAAGTTGACAGGAAAATCAAAAAAGATCTTCCATTCCAATATTTTGATTGTAGTTGCATTGTATGCAGCACCTTTGGAAAGATGGGAAAGAAA
Source organism: Clostridiaceae bacterium (assembly GCA_012840085.1). Classification (GTDB taxonomy): domain Bacteria; phylum Bacillota; class Clostridia; order Acetivibrionales; family DUMB01; genus DUMB01. Next base: position 28,354 of record DUMB01000094.1, on the reverse strand, counting down.
GCTAAAGTGAGAGTAGAAGACCAAAAACTTGTTCAGGGACAGATGGAAATTATCCGAATCCCCATTCAGATGGGTCCGAATGTGAATATCAGACAGATATACTATAAAAACGGAAAGCTGAAAGGCATCAAGTTCTACAGGCATGGGGATTACAGGATTATTGAAAAAGCCAAAATTCCCGTGGAGGCTGTAAAAGAGGGAGCAATATTTGAAGGTGAATTGTTTTTTGAAGACCTGCATCAAAAGCAGCTTGAACTTCTTTGCTACTCATTGGGATTGGATAATTCTTTTCAGCTGAAGATAGGGAATAATAAGTCGGGTTTTTTTGGGAGCTGCAAAGTGGAAGTTAAAAAGGCCATGCTGAATGGAAGCGTGTTCAGACCGGAAGAATATGCTAAGAATTATGGCAAGGGTGACAGAAAGATTGAGAACAATAAAAACAAGCTTTCAGAAATACTTGATTTCCGAAATATGGTCAAGTCGCTGTAAGGAGGACAAGTATGATAAAGAAAAGGGAATTTCTTGAGCTTGCATCCCGGTTGTCAGAGCAGGGCGATGACAGGGTTATCAGCAAAGTTCAGCAGATAGTTCAGAAGACGGCTTCAAAGAATTTGCCGGAGCAGGAAAGTAAAAACGAGTTTCTTACCATGATAAGGCTCTATTATAACCAGACCGGGATACTCGGTACAGGAAAAAAAGGTGAGAGAGAGTTCAAGAGTTTTATAGAAAATGGCCTTAAAATCAGGTTTGCAAATAATGGCCAGGTTTTATGGCAGAGTAATGAGTTATCAAGTCTTTCCATGGATGAGTTGAATTATGTGCTGGGTTGGGCAAGAAGAATAGCCAAAAGGGAAGAGTTAGTCAGTCGAGATGAAAAAGGTTTATATGATAAAAATCCATTTAGGGGCAGTATTACTAAGGAGGGAAAGAAGGAAGAGATTGATATCAGCGGCTTATCACTTGAGGAACAAATAAAGGCTATGAAAAATAGTTTCAATAGAAGAAGGATTTAGACAACATGGACAACAGGGACGGTTCTTCTGTCTGAGCTGAGATGCTCAATCCAAGACAATAAGGATTGGAATATTATTGCCGAACCAGTGCTTGTGTATCCTCTACCACTGAATGCATGTTCCAGCAGAACAAGAATTGAAACAAATAGGTTAGTACGAGAAAATCGTATACAACCCAGAATTTTGATGAACAGTCCAGCAAAACAAGGATTGAAACACGATTACACGTCCCCAATATAGGTCGTTACCTTTTAATAAAATGCATACTCCAGTAAAACAAGGATTGAAACTCCAAATCGAGACAGTGGGGACGGTTCTTCTGTCTAAGCTGAAATGCTCAATCTAGGACAACAAGGATAGAAACGATAGACTGAATTCCTCTGTCAAATCCACCTTAATAGTTAAAATGCGTACTCCAGCAAATAAGGATTGAAACGTCAAGGCAACTGCCTGGTTACGCATGAAGAATAACAGCTTAAAATGCACACTTCAGTAAAACAAGGTTTGAATGTGCTTTCCTTTATTCTCTTCTTATATAACTTATGTAAATAAACCATCTGCCCAATTCAAACTTTAAACTTGCTAAAGCTGAACTCCATTAGTTTTAAGCAGATTCTAAAGATAAACTCCATTAGATTTATGCATATTCTAAAGCTGAATTCCATGAGATTTAAGCAGATTGTAACAATACGTAATTAATTTACATAATATGTAGCAAGATGCATTATTTTTGTTATTGGGAAAGGTGTGAAAAGTATGTCTAGTGGATTCTGCGGTGGAAATCTTGCAGCACTTCTTTCAAAATATATAGGTGAGACTGTAACCATATTCACAGCAAGCGGTGGACAGTCCGGAGCCGGCTTTACCGGTGTGATATTGTCGGTAAATGATTGTTTTGTACGCCTTATCACCAGAATAGGGCCTCCTCCGGGATGCTCGCTTGGAAATGCTTGTACCGGATTTAACGTTGATAAATATGGTTATGGATGCTATGGAGACGGATACGGCAAGCACAGCGGGCAATGGGGCAGTGACGGAGGCTATGATGGCTGGTCAGGCGGACCAATACTGCCTGCAAGTAAAACCGGAGCATTTACGGCAGGCGGATGGGATGGCTATCCTGTAGCAACAGTAGGTTCCGTAACGGATATACCGATTGACTCAATTGTATCATTTGTTCATAATGCGATATAAAATATGAATTCAGTTAACTGAATAAAGCAGACGTAAGCCGGAATAATATGAGGGGCAAATAAGCTGCCCTTCATTTTTTATTTAACTTCTTATTTTTATTTTATTATCAAGTTCCTAATGATTCGATATTTTATTTATATAGTAAAATTTACCAGAAAGTATTGGCACAGTATTCTGACTTACTTAAAATCAAGAATCAATGGATTTAAAACCCATCAATTATACAAATACTTCCAAGTAGTTAAATTTGTGAGGTTAATTAAACTTAAATAGGTGTAAAACATTTATCATTTGAAGTAAATGTTAAAATGAGAAGTTTAAAAAATATATGCTCTAATGCTATAGTTTAAGCATCATATTCAGCACCAGATTCGGCATCACATATGAAAACCATTTTTATTTTAGGGGGAATGTTCATTAATGTCTAAAGTACTATGTGAAACAGGTCATTCGGGAAAAAAAGTAAGACTAAGAAAGAATGGAATATTACATGAGCTATTAAAAAATAAAACCATATATTTAATGATGCTGCCAGGAATACTCTTTTTCTTTATTTTTGCATATATTCCCATGGTCGGTGTAATCATGGCTTTTAAGGACTATAATATCAAAAAAGGTATTTTCGGCAGCAGCTGGAATGGCCTTGATAATTTTAAATTCTTCTTTTCTTCAGGAGATGCTTTTAGAATTACATTTAATACAGTTTATATGAATTTATTGTTCTTAATATTCAGTACAGTCATTTCAGTTGCTCTGGCAATATTTTTAAATGGAGTTACAAAAAAAGTTTTTAAGAAAGTAACACAGTCAGTAATGTTTTTGCCCTATTTTGTATCATGGGCTATTGTCGGAATTATTACTCAAGGCTTTTTTGCAAGTGAAAATGGAGCAATAAACAGCTTCCTGAAAAGCATAAATATGGAGCCGGTAAGCTGGAATAGTTCCCCGGAATTATGGCCATTTATATTAGTTATTTTCTATTTGTGGAAATGGTGTGGCTATAATGTTGTAATATACCTTGCAACTATTACAGGGTTCGATACGGAATGCTTTGAAGCTGCAGCAATCGATGGTGCCAGCAAGTTTCAACAAATAAGATATATTACGATTCCGCTTTTGATGCCAACAATAATAATCTTAACATTACTCCAGATAGGTAAAATCTTTTATGGAGACTTCGGAATGTTCTATTCAATAATCGGCGATAACGGAATTTTATATGCCACTACAGACGTTATTGATACATATGTTTACAGAGCACTCAGACTTATGTCCGATTTTGGAATGGCTTCCGCCGTTGGACTGTACCAATCTCTAATGTGCTTTGTAATGGTATTTGGATCTAATCTGCTGGTAAGAAAGTATCAAAGTGATGCAGCTTTATTTTAAAAGAAGGTGGAATTGCAATGAAACGCTCAAAAATATTAAATAATAAAAGTAATCTTGTATATAATATTGTAGCTTATTCATCAATTATTCTCTTTTCTGTTTTCTGCCTTTTACCTTTTTGGTTAATGGTAGCAGGAGCTTTTACAGATGAATCAGCAATAATTCAAAATGGATATCAGTTAATTCCAAAGAAGTTTTCATTGGATGCGTTTGATACAATTTTTGCAGGAAACAGGGTGTTGAATGCATATAAAGTCACAGTTTTAGTCACTATAATGGGAACTACATTGGCGATGATTTTGACGTCAATGATGGCTTACGGACTTTCTCTCAAAACTATTAAATACAGAAATCAAATATCATTTTATGTAGTATTTACAATGCTGTTTTCCGGAGGACTGGTACCGTGGTATATTCTGATTACCCAGTACCTGAAGCTCCAGGATACCATTTGGGTTTTGTTTGTGCCATACCTTATAAATCCCTGGTATATGTTTTTGTTAAGAAAATTCTTTACCACAATACCTGAATCATTGATAGAATCTGCTAAAATTGACGGGGCAAATGATTTTTACATATTTGTAAAAATTGCACTTCCCCTGTCTCTCCCTGCACTGGCTACAATAGGTCTCTTTTACAGTCTGTTTTTCTGGAATGATTGGTGGCTTGGTTTGCTTTTTGTAAACGACAGACGTCTTCAACCATTACAGTTGCTTCTCAGAGCTTTGGTATCAAATCTTTCCTCTGAGGTGCAAGCGCTTAATCCTAACTCAAAGCAGGGTATAATACCTCCCGCATATTCAGTGCGAATGGCAACAAGTATAATTACAATCGGCCCTATTGTGTTGTTTTACCCGTTTGTTCAGAAGTATTTTGTTAAAGGCTTGACGGTTGGAGCAGTTAAAGGTTAAGCACGACTGGCTATCGCCGGAAATCCGGTTAGCATATAAAAAATACTTAAAGGAGGAATTTTGAATGTTTAAAAAGTTGATCTGTTTGTTACTTGCAGGTATTATGTTTGTATCCATATTTACTGCCTGCGGTTCAAAAACAAATGACTCAACAACAACAAATTCTACAAATGAAAGTTCAGATGAAGCAAAATCAGGTTCTGAAAAATCCGGTTCTGAAGAATTAGCACCCTATGCAATTTCAGCCTTTTTGCCTGGAGATACCCCTCTTCATCTGGATGAAGTATTAGAAGAAGCTAATAAGAAGTTAAAAGATGCACTTAATGTAACATTAAGCATTAACTTTGCATCATGGACCGATTTCCCGAACAAAGCACAGGTTATGATTGCAGCCGGAGATGAAACAGATCTTATTTTTGACGCACCATGGATGCATTTGCCACAGATGATTTCAGCAGGAGCATATCTTGACTTAGAGCAATTATTGAATGAGCATGCTCCGGATTTATTAAAGGCATTTCCAAAACTGATGATTGATGCTAACCGCCAAAATGGCAAAATAATGGGTATTCCTCTGGGTGACGTATTATCCAGTTACCATGGTTTATGGATACGTGGAGATCTTAGAGAAAAATATGGAATGCCTCCAATTGAAACTATTGAACAGTATGAGCAGTATCTTATGAAGGTTAAAGAAAATGAAGCGGGCATGATTCCTTTAACCTGGCTTGGAAACTATTGTATTGGCCCTAATGGTTTCTACGATGCAGGATATGACGTTGTGTTATTTGGCGGAAACAACGCTGAAGTAGATATTTTCGCAACAGCTGATGAAGTTGAAGAAATTGTACCGATATATGAGAATCCACATGTTTTAGAATGGATAAACATGGTTAGAAAATGGTACTTAGCTGGATTGATAGAAAAAGACCAAATGACTCAGAAGGATGAAACCGGAGCATTTAAGTCAGGTAAGGTTGCATCTATAAAAGGTGATTATATTGTTGGTACGATACAAAATCAGATAGAATCAATAATACCAGGTGCAAAAGTTGAGTTTATAAGTTTTGAAGGTAAGAACGATAAGCATGTAACAAACTTTGCACAATGGAACTTCATTTGTGTAAATGCCAACGCAAAAGATCCTGTAAGAGTTGTAAAATTCCTGAATTGGATGTATGAAGATCAGGCAAATTATGACTTATTAAGGTATGGTATTAAAGATGTTCACTGGGTAGATGCAGGTGATAAGATGTACGATCTGCCTCAGGGAATAGATGCTTCAAAGAACTATAACTTCCCAGGATATACTCTAATGTGGAATCCAAACTTTGAAAGAACCTTAGCTACTTCATCTGAAGATGACAAGTTCTATTACAAAAAGTTAAGAGACGAAAATATGCTTGTTCCTTCAATGCTGACAGGTTTTACTCCGGATCTGGAACCGGTTAAAAATGAAATTGCAAAAGTATCAGCTATTTGGCCTTCAACAATGTTGCCGATATTGAATGGATCAGTAGACATTTCTGAATTGCCAAAAGCTCAGAAAAAACTTGAAGATGCAGGATATCTGAAAATCGTAGAAGAAGCTAAGAAACAAGTTAGCGAATTTTTAGCAAATAAAAAATAAAGATTTTACCAGTAATTATTCCAGATTTTATTGCAAAATTCCAAAAGTAAGTCCAGAATTTTGGGCTTACTTTTGACTTTTGCATTTCCAGTTAAAGGAATAAATTAACTACTAAAGCTGCCAATCATGGAATTGTATTGAAAGCAATAAAGGTAACAGGGAATACAAGATTTATTAACAAAGAGGTTTTTCATAGATAGTAAGGTTCAGAAGATAGACATAAAATTGTCCTACAGCAAGCAGTACAGGCAGGCAATTTTTATTATAGTTAAGCTTTTTGGGTTATACGGAAAAATGTGCTCATAGGCGTGAAAAATGTCTGGATTTGTTGATATAATATTGCTAATATATATAAATAGATGAATTTTGCGCTAATAAGCAGATGAAGGTGGAAATATGTTAAAAGTGTTTAATAAGAAGAGTTCATTTATAAAACTATTCTATTCATTGATAATTCTTTTATCTATAATACTATGTACTTTTTCTATGGTATTCTATAATAATTATGAAAAACAAACTATTCAGCAAGCAAGTGCCTCATCTAAGCAAATCCTTACCCAAACTGCATTAGCTGTAGATTTTGTCTGGGACTTGTCCAGTAACATTCTTTACGAATTATATGGAGATGGAGATGTATATAGTTGTATTCATAGTGGAGATGTTTCTGTTACCGAAGCAATAAATGCCAGCCTGAAAATAACTAAGGCTATGTCTATGCCTAACAGTGTGTATTTAGAATCTATTTATCTATATAACGGTTTAATGAAAAAGGTGTTTTCTACTAAAGGAAGCACTTCTAGTTTGGAAGAATTTTATGATCAAGACATATTAGAACTTATAAATAATGGAAATGAATTAAGAACACTGCACTTTATTCCCAGAAAAGTGAAGTATGATATAAATGGTATTGAATTTCAAGAGAACTTACTTACTTTGATTTTAAGTGAATCACCCAATAAAGAAGGATATCTGGAAGGTGCTTTAATAATAAATGTTAAGGAGAGCTATATTAGAAATATTCTAAAATCACTGATCCCATTTTCAGATGATGTTACAATGCTGATAGATGAAAAGGGAAGAGTCATTTCTGATAATGACCCAAATATATTCCTTAAGGATTTGGCTTCTGAAAAATACATACAAAATATAATTGAATCAAAGGATACTTTAGGACAGTTCACGGAGAACGTAGACGGCAAAAAGTCGCTTGTAACCTACATTTCATCCGGTAGAACAAAGTGGAAAATAGTACAGATAACACCTTATGAAAAAATAGTTTCAAAGGCTTATAATATGCGAAATCTGATTATAGTATTTTGCATAATTCTATTCATTTTTGGAGTTATTATATCATTTTTCATATCCAAAAAATTCTATTCGCCTATTCGAAAGCTTGTTAGTGAAGTAAATGATATTACGGAAGGCTCCATTACGATTAAAGAGTCTGATAAACATGAATTAGAGTATATTTCGGATGTTATGTCAAATATGAAAGATGAGTTGTTAGAGGCAAAAAAACAGTCTTTGAATTACCTGGGATTAATCAGAAATAAATTGCTTAAAGAACTTCTTTTGGGCGAGTACAGAGCAGATTTTGAAAACCGCTTTAAAGACTTGGTATCTGACTTTAAAAACGTTGTCATCTATATCTTGAAAATTGATAACTATAATAAAGAAGTAAAATTAAATTATTCAGCAGAGGATTTATCTCTTTACAGGTTCGCCATAGCTAATATAGCAAAGGAATTGACTGAAAAGGTTTATCCCAATGAAACTGTAGATATGGGTGAGGATACTGTTTGTGTAATTGTAAAAACCGGGGATGAAGATTATGGCACTATTGAAGCTAATTTGAAAACAATTATAAAGCAGGTTCAAGACGCGGTACAGAAATATTTAAAATTTTCTTTAAGCAGTAGTATCAGTGAATTGCAGAAAAATATTAAAAATATTGATGAATCGTATAAAAAGGCTCTTTTAAATTTGAACTACAGATTAAAATATGGCAAGAAATCTATAATAACTCAGGAAATGGTGAAGCTGGATGATGTTCAAAGGTACTGTTATTCTGAAGATATTTTTATGCCTATACTGAATAATTTGAAATTGCGCAAATACAGTCTTGTGGAGGAACAAGTTGATAAGTTTTTCAGTAGGATGGAGCAAATGGAATATGATGATATTATAATCATACTTTCACAATTAATACATGATTCAGTTACTACAATTAACTTAATGAATCAATATAATAATTCCGGAAATTTATATTCCTTTAAGGTTATGAGAGACCAAATGGAGAACTTTGATACATTGAAGGAAATAAAAGAGTGGCTGCTTTGTATATATAAGAAGGAAATAGAAAATGTAGAGAATACTCAAAAAGATACAAAGAAAGAATATATTGACAAGGTTTTAACGATAATTCATGACGAATATAATAATTCAGGCTTGAATATTGAAAGCATTGCTGAACGGGTAGGATTATCAGTCAATTATCTTAGAGCTATCTTTAAAGAATCGTTGGGAATCTCATTGACTAATTACATAAATAAATACAGATATGAAAAAGCCGTAGATTTACTCATAAATTCCAATTTAACCATTTCAGCCATAAGCGAAATGATTGGAATGAATTCGGAGAATCATTTCTATACTTTCTTTAAAAAATATAACGGCCTTACTCCTACTCAATTCAGAAATAAGAACAAAATTAACGGAATTATTTAAAATAGTAGGACAGCTTTAAAATGTGAAGTAGCAAAATAAATAGAATCTTGAGTAATATTTAAATTCAATAGTGGAAATTGAAATTATGTACTAATAAAATTTTAATGAATTTATACAAATAATCTATTCTTTGTGGAGGAAACAATGGTACAAAGATATGTACATAATCCAATAATTAAACCTCAGGATGTAAAACCATCAAGAGCGGATTTTGAAGTTATATGTGTCTTTAATGCCGGAGTTGCCAGATTAGGTGATGAGGTAATTTTATTGCTTAGAGTAGCTGAAAGGCCAATTAACCATGATAATGATATTCATATAGCTCCGATTTACGATGCCGAAAAAGCTACAATTATTAAAAAGTGTTTTTATTCCAATGATCCCGATTGTGATTTTTCAGATTCACGATGGATCAGGACTCCCTCAACTAATTACATAACGTCTATTTCTCATTTTAGAGTTGCACGCAGTACGGATGGAATTCATTTTAAAATTGAAGATAAGCCGGCTATTTCACCTGAGAATATATATGAAATCTATGGAGTAGAAGATCCCAGAATAACCCGTATAGACGACACGTTTTATATAAGTTACAGTGCTGTTTCTGATTTGGGTATAACAACTTGTGTTGCATCTACAAAGGACTTTGTTAATTTTCAACGGCATGGTGTCATATTTCATCCGGATAATAAAGATGTTGTGATATTTCCTGAAAAGATAAACGGTAAGTATTATGCACTTCATAGGCCATCCATATCGCATTTTGGTAACCCGGATATCTGGATAGCTGAATCTCCTGATCTGATTTCATGGGGAAACCATAGATATTTGACAGGTACAAGGGAGAATTACTGGGATAATGGCAGAGTTGGTGCAAGTGCCGTTCCCTTCAGGGTGAAGGAGGGATGGCTCGAGATATACCATGGAGCTACTAAAGACCATAAATACTGCCTTGGAGCAATGCTGCTGGACTACGACAAACCGTGGAAAGTAATTGCAAGAAGCGAGAAACCTGTTATGGAACCCCTTGAAGATTACGAAGTAAATGGCTTCTTTGGAAACGTAGTATTCAGCTGTGGTGTATTGTTTGAGAATGATCTTGTAAAAGTCTATTACGGAGCAGCTGATACCTATACGTGTTATGCAGAGATACCGATAGAGGATATCATGATTTCACTGGGATTAAAGGACTAACAGAAAAGAAAATATTATGATATTTCTGACTAAAAAGCCTGAAATAAGAGGAGGTGCCAATATTATAATGACTTTGTCATCCGCTCTGTATACATAATTTTAAGTGCGGATTTTTAGATTATCTCATTTTATTTTCAAATTTTATCGCCGATTTTATTCTTTTATAGTTTGAAGTTTGATTATGTCAAGCAAATAGTCAGTTAATAATGAATTGCTGACTGGAAATCATAGTCAGTTATTATTTTTATTACAAATACAAGGAGGAAAGCACATGATAAAAAATGCTACACTTAAAAAGTTGACGGTTTTTTTATTGGCATTTGCACTAATATTTACAGCATTGCCAACGCTCTCGGCCTCGACAGTGTATGCTGAAACTATGACGGATGCTGAAAGCATTCAAATTGTAAAGGACAGGATTAAGGCAAAGTTCCTGGAAAGTGATGCATACAGAGTTGTCAGCGGAGCAGAAATATACAGCTATACATCAAAAGCGATGGAGTATGCGGAGTCCATCCAACCTGATGGAAGTTGGGCGGATGTAAATTATGCAGACAGAACCAGCAGTGCAAATGGCAAGTTCTGGAGCCCATACTATGCTTTATACCGTATAACATCAATGGCGATGGGATATAATCAGGAGGGCAATCCAGCGTACCGCAATCCTAAAGTAAAGGATGCTATTGAGAAAGCATTGATTTATTGGGATAGCGTCAAGCCTTCATCTACAAACTGGTGGGAAAACGAAATTGGCCAGGCTATGTGTCTTGGTGTGACAGGCATATTTATGGAAGGCATCATTAGCAAACAGGCGCTTGATGTATGTATTAACTACAATCGCGGCCGCCTTGATACAGTAGGTGCAAATGGTGTTTGGAGAACTCAGGATTATTTATATAAAATGCTTGTACAGAATAATTATGCTGAGATAAGAAAAGGAATTTTAACCCTTGCAGAGACTCTTGCAGTTGATGAAACAGGAACATCAAGTGAAGCTGTTCAGGCAGACGGAAGCTTTTACTGCCATGGCGCAAAGTTATACAGTGAAGGATATGGAATGGCTCAGTTTAACATGGTTGCCAACTGGGTCATGTATACAAGTGGAACTAATTTTGCTTTCCCGGAAGAAGCTTTACAGAAATTGGAGTTTTACATACTTGATGGTACAAGATGGATGATTCGCGGAGAATTTGGATTCCTGTACCTTGGATATAGAAAGTATAATACTATTGAAGGAGTCACCAGTTACGCAGCTGATATTCTGCCAGGAATGATCATGATGGCAAAATATGATTCAAGTCCGGAGCGTAGAGCTAAATACCAGCAACTGGTTGACAACATAAAAGGTGAATCAGCAACAAACGGATTGGTAGGCAACAAGCATTTCTGGAGATCTGATTATACCTCTCATATGAGGCCTGACTACGGAATTATGACCAAAATGAGTTCAAGCAGGATTAACGGCGGTGAATACAGATCTACTTACCGTTCGTCTATAGGAAATGAAATCTATTGGAATGCAGCAGGTACAACAGCAATTTTTGTCAATGGACGTGAGTATACTGATTTGGTTCCTGCCTTTGATTGGTCTCATTATCCTGGAACAACGGCTCCTTATGAAAAAATGCCGTATTCACTGGAATGCAGGTTTAATGCAAGTTCAAGCTTTGTAGGCGGCGTATCCAACGGCATGTATGGTGCATCGGTATTTACTCAGAATATGAATAGTACTCTTGCACGTAAAGGTTATTTCTACTTTGATGATGAAATGGTGGCTTTAGGAGCAGGAATAACATCAACTCGTCCTGTTGAAGTTCATACCACAATCAATCAGGGAATTGCAAAGGATAATGCATCAGTTGATGGAGTTCCGGTGCCAAAGGGTACAGAACCAGTGACATATACAAATCCAAAATGGGCATATAATGATCAGATTGGTTATGTATTCCCAACCGACAGTACTGTTACTGTTCTAAATATTGACCAGACATCAAACTGGATAGATAACCCGGCAGTAACAAAACAGGCCTTTACACTTTATTTTAACCATGGTATTCAACCGTCAGACGCATCATATGAGTATATTGTTGTTCCCGGAAAAGATGCGGAAGAAGTTGAAGAGTATTCAAAAAATATTCCGGTCCAGATTTTATCAAATACATCTGAAATACAGGCTGTAAGACATGAAGGATTAAAGCAGACACAAATAATCTTCTACGAAGCCGGAAGTTTAGAATACAGAAACGGTGCGACAATAACAGTCAATCAACCATGTCTGGTAATTATTGATGAAAGTTCCGGAGAGCCGGAAGTAACGGTGGCAAATCCTGAGATTAACGGCTTGGTAGTTGATGTAAAGATTGAACGCACAGATGAAGACACATTATATGGAAGGTATAATCTTGGAAGCGGAATTTATATGGGACAATCGCTCACTCAGAAATTATCGAATGTTCCTCTTTCTGCCAGCAATATCAAAGCAAGTTCCTTCTTACCAGGATTTGCTCCTCTCAATGCAGTAGATGATGATATGGATAGCTCATGGCGTTCAGAGCCTGATGAAAGCCAATATATTATCTATAGCATCGACGCTCCAAATTCTCTTGTTGATAAAGTCACCATTAATTGGGGCGACGACTATGCAAAAGAGTATATAGTTCAATATTCCATGGATAATATTAATTGGACAGACGGAAAGTTACAGTGGAATGGAACCGGCGGTGAAGAAGTAATTGAATTGCCGTATGTTAAAGCAAACTATATCCGCATATTGATGCTCTCAAGCAGTAATAAAAATGGATATGAAATCAAAAATCTCAGTATTAATAATTATGTAAATGTGGCACTAAACAAACCTTCATTGGCAAGTGGACAGGATGAAAGCAGAGCGGCAGTTTATGCAAATGATGGAGATGAAAACACAAGATGGTCCGGACCCAGGTCTGCAGCCAATGCATGGTGGCAGGTTGACCTGCTAAGGAAAACAAAGGTCAGGACGATCAGAATTTCTTGGGAAAGCTCATATTCAACCAGCTTTAAAATTCAGACTTCAGATGATGGAAGTACCTGGACAGACGTAGATACTTTTTCCAATGACAAAGCAGGTGTTCAAATATTATACTTCCCGGAAGGAAGCATTGATGCCAGATATATAAGGTTGCAGAGCATAACCAAGGTTAATAATTATGGTATATCGTTCTTTGAGTTCGAAGTGTTTGAAGAAGCCGGTGTACCAGCTCCATTGCCAAATTACGGAGGAAGAACGAATTTAGCTTTTGGTAAAACAGTCATATATGATTCAACTTATAATGGATCAAAAAATGTTGACGGACCAATAGAAACTACTATTCCTACAGATGGAAATTATGGAACAAGATTGAGTACGGGCAGAGGAGACGCAGGAATTACAGAACGCTCCTTATACGTGGATTTGGGTGAACCTTTAACAGTAAATGAAATAAAGCTTTTCTGGGAAGTAAATACTCAGCATGTAATTATAGAATATACTAATGATCTGAGTGAACCATGGTTACCTTTAGCTGAGGTTAAGAGAGATATATACAAAGGTAATGAGCAGGATGTCGTAAAATTCGCACCAACCACAGCTCGATATATACAGGTCAGAGGAGTAATGGCCACAAAATATGGATTGTCTCTTTATGAGATTGAGGTTTATGGGGATTACTCATTTAAGCTGGACAAGAATACAATAGCATTAAACAAGGGAGACACCATTGATTTGAATGCTTATATATTCCCATATGTAGAAACAGACGTTGCAGAATTTAAATCCTATAATACAGATGCAGTAACTGTTGGAGCTACGACAGCTATTGAGAATCCTGAAGTAGAAGGGGAAGGAATATTTACTGTTACACTGGAGGCTGTTTCCGGCGGAAGTTCAGTTGTTATAGTTCGCCATTCAGATGGTCCTGAATACGATTTATGCACAGTTAAAGTGAATACGTATAAAGATGATTTACAGGCACTTTACGATATAGCATCACAGCTTGACCAAAATGACTATATTTCTTCAACCTGGAGCGACTCAAATATAGATAATATTTTAATAAATGCCAATATTCTGCTAATTGATGAGACTGCAACACAACGGCAGGTTGACAGTGTAATAGAAGAACTGAAGAATGCAATGAGTGTATTAGTGAAAAAAGCAAATAAGGATTCTTTAGTAGAAATAATATCGCAAGTGAAATCTTTGAAACAAACAGATTATACGGCTGAAAGCTGGAAAAATGCCAACATTGAGAAGTTACTTGCTGATGCTGATTCATTATACTTTGATGAATATGCTACACAGGAAGAAGTAGATTCTATCATTGCCGAATTAAATGAAGCTATAAATAGTTTGGTAAAAGCACCGAAGCCGGCAGGACCGGGTGTCATCGTCATTCCTGTAGATACTGAAACGGATACTGATGATACTGATACCGCACCAAATGTTTCAGTTTCTTATACATCCACAGAAGCTCGTGACTCTGCTACAAGTACAATTACAGTAGACTCAAAAACAGATGAGGATGGAAAGACAATAGCAATTGTTACAGAAAGTGAAATTACAGAGGCTATAAATAAGTTAAATGAAGCTGTGGAAAACATGGGTGAGGATGCAGCAGCAAATCTGGAAATAAAGGTATCAGCTCCGGCAGATTCAGAAACTGTTGAGATTAACTTGCCAAAAGCAGCAGTTGACAATGTTATTGACAACGAATTAGATACTGTGACTGTTTCGTTACCAATTGCAAGTATAACTTTTGATAAAGATTCTGTAGAAACAATTTCTCAGGAAGCTGGGGAAGATATAAAGATCATAGTTACCAAGGTTGACAGTGCAAGCTTGTCCGATGAAGCAGTACAGATTGTAGGTGACAGGCCGGTACTCAGCTTTACTGTGGCCAGCGGTGACAAGACTATATCACAGTTTACAGGAGACGTAACAGTATCTATTCCGTATACTCCAAAAGAAGGAGAAGATATCGAAGCAATTGTCATATATTATATTAATTCGCAGGGTCAGCTTGAACTGGTAAGCAACTGTGCATATAACAAAGAGAC
Organism: Clostridiaceae bacterium; assembly: GCA_012840085.1. Taxonomy (GTDB): domain Bacteria; phylum Bacillota; class Clostridia; order Acetivibrionales; family DUMB01; genus DUMB01. Next base: position 13,223 of record DUMB01000094.1, on the reverse strand, counting down.
AGGAATGATAAGCTTTAAGACAAATCATTTCTCAAAATACGCAGTAGGCTACAACAAGATAAGCTTCAATGATGTAGCGGAAGGTGCATGGTATTCTAAAGCAGTTAGCTTTATAGCTGCAAGAGGTATTACAGTAGGTACTGGAAACGGCAATTTCAGCCCTGATGAAAAGCTGACCAGAGGCCAATTCCTGACAATGATTATGAGAGCATATGGTATAAAACCTGATGAAAATCCGACAGATAACTTTGCAGATGCAGGTGAAAAATACTATACCGGTTATCTGGCAGCTGCAAAGAGGCTCGGTATATCCAAGGGAATTGGAAACAACATGTTCGCACCGGACAAAGAAATCACCAGAGAGGATATGTGTACACTCCTGTACAACACATTGATGTTGATAGGTGAATTGCCTGAAAGGAATACAGGAAAGAGCCTGAATGAATTTAGTGATGCTGATGATATAGGTGAATGGGCAAGGCCTGCAATGTCAACATTTGTTGAAGCAGGAATAATAAATGGAAGCCTCAACAAACTTTCACCAAAGGATACGACTACAAGAGCTGAAATGGCACAGGTATTGTACAACTTGATTACCAGCAACTTTGGTTTATCCTGATAGTTACAGTTTTACAGGTAGTAGGATATTATAGTTATTCCACTAGCTATAATATCCTTGCCAAAATAAACTCCCCGATTAAGTGATTCGAAATATAATTATATTTGATTCTTGAAATGCAATAACTTCTATGAAAAAATGATAATATTGTTTGTTGAGACCATTACAAGGAGTGGACTGTAGAACGAATTATAAAATATACTGGTTCTGCAGGAAATGAGTTTAGAAAAGCCCGAAACCGTTGAGATATATAGGTTTTGGGCTCTTTTTTGTACATAGTTTGCACATAAAGTTTATGCGCGAAGTATGAGCGTGATGCATGTGTGTGAAACTTACACGTCACCTTTCTTATAATGCTGCTCCCAGAATGGGAACAATCTAGCGGGTGAAAGTCTGATACGGGGTTGATGGCAGGAACCATTAGCCAAGGGCAATGGTTGCAACAATACATCAACTTTTTCATATATAAAAGTAATTTAAGCTATAAGTAAGATACTTTTATTAGAAGGATATTGAAGAATTGTATAGAAATATATAATATAGTTGTAATTTAGAATTTAATTGCAACAAATGAATTTTTATAGGAGATAAAAAGACATTTATGCAATTTTATGCACATTCAAAAGAGAATTTAAATAAAGAAGAATGGCAGTTGCTAAAAGAGCATTTAAATCAAACTGCATATTTAACAAGCAAATTTGCAAGCTCATTTAATGCCCAAGAGATGGCTAATGTTGCAGGTATTCTTCACGATATAGGAAAATATTCAGTTGAGTTTCAGAAGAGGCTTGAGGGTAAAGCTGTCAGAGTGGATCACTCGACTGTAGGAGCTAAGAAAGCGGTGGAACTTTTGAAGAGGCCTTTAGGGCACCTATTAGCATATATTATTATTGGACATCATGGTGGCTTACCAAATGCCGGATCACTTAATGATGGTAGTTCAATGATATCACGCTTAAATAAGGAAGATATACCTGATATAGATGGTTGGGATAAGGAAATAAATATTCAGCCGGAAAAAGTCGGATTACCGTTTGGTATTAATCCTAAACAACCTGGACTTAGTTGTGCTTTTCTCATTCGCATGCTTTACTCATGCCTTGTTGATGCTGATTCATTAGATACGCAGAATTTTATAGATCCTGAAACAGCTGCTCTTCGGCCGTCCTTTCCACATTTAAAGGTGTTAGAGGAAAGACTTTACAATTACATGGAAAATAAAATGAAGACAGCTGAGGCAACTTTAATTAATAAATATAGGGCAAAGATTTTACAGGAATGCAGAGATAAGTCTGTTTTGCCCCCAGGTCTGTTTTCACTTAATGTTCCTACTGGAGGAGGCAAGACATTTTCTTCTCTGTCTTTTGCTTTAAAACATGCAGTTCATTATGGAATGGAAAGAGTAATTTATGTTATACCATTTACAAGCATTATTGAGCAAATTGCAGATCAATTCAGGAAAGCATTAGGCGACGATGTAATTCTGGAACATCATAGTAATTTTCAAGTTGATGAAACTTTCGATGATGATACGATAGAAGGCATAAAATATCGCCTTATGGCTGAGAATTGGGATGCACCTATAATAGTGACAACTTCAGTGCAGTTCTTTGAGTCTCTTTTTTCCAGTCGCAGGAGCCGATGCAGGAAACTTCATAACATTGCCAAATCTGTTATTGTACTTGATGAAGCCCAAAGCATTCCCGTCGGATATTTGAAACCGTGTGTAGCTGTTCTTCAAGAACTTATAAGAGGATATAACTGCAGCGCGGTATTGTGTACAGCAACACAGCCTGCTTGGGAATACGTTAATATACGCCCTGTCGAGCTGATGGATAATCCGAAACTTCTTATGAAACATTTTAAGCGAGTAAACGTTGTACTATCAAAAGGTCACAATAGCGAAAACTCTCAAATTACGTTAGATGAGGAATTATGTGAAAGAATTTCAGCAGAAAAGCAGGTACTTTGTATCGTTAATACAAGGCGACATGCACAAAAATTGTATAATCAAATTCATGGACTTGAAGGTTCATATCATCTAAGTGCTCGAATGTGTCCGAAACATCGCTCAAATGTTCTTAGCGAGATCCGTCATGTGCTTTCAAGAGGCCTTGTGTGCAGGTTAATATCCACACAGCTTATAGAAGCCGGCGTAGATGTAGATTTTCCGGTAGTTTACAGAGCAATGGCGGGGTTGGATTCGATTGCACAAGCAGCAGGAAGATGTAATAGAGAAGGTAAAAGAAGTACAGGTAGCGTTATTGTATTTGAACCTGAGAGCCATGGTATGCCAAAAGGGTGGATTTCAAGGACTGCATCCGTCACTCGAAGTGTAATACGAAATTACGATAATGAACTACTTTCTCTTGAGGCTATTGAGAAATATTTTTCACGTCTTTATAACGGAGAAGGAAGTCTTGACGAGAAGGATATTTTAAAAACATATGAAGAGGGAGTGAAGGCAGGATTACCATTTCCTTTATTTCAATTTGCTGATTGGGATTACAATTGGAATCCATCAAAAGAAGACCACAGACTTATATTTATAGAGCAGGATATGAAATCTATAATCATTCCATGGGATGAAAAGGCGGAAAGTTTACTGGAAAAAGCTAAATGGAGCAACAGTCCTTTGGGTTTTGCGAGAAGGCTGCAAGCTTATACAGTACAGATTTACCCATATGAGTTTAAATCCTATGTTGATAAAAAGTTGATTACCTGGGTAGCGGACTATTTTCCAGTATTAAACGATATGCGCTACTACAGTGATAAAACAGGTCTTTTGCAAGCTGATTCCAATGAAATTGAAAATGAAATTCTTATATTTTAGAAAGCATTCAAGAAAGGAGGGAATAAAATTGGGATATGGAATAAAGTTAAGGGTTTGGGGAGATTATGCATGTTTTACCCGGCCTGAAATGAAAGCTGAACGAGTCAGCTATGATGTTATTACACCTTCTGCTGCCAGAGGTATATTGGAAGCTATACACTGGAAACCCACTATTCGTTGGGTCATAGACAGAATTCATGTGCTTAAGCCTATTCGATTTGAAAATATCAGAAGAAATGAGGTGGGAGGGAAGATACCAATAAACAATGTATTGAGTGCTGCAAAAGGTAAAGTGGTAGATTTACACCAATATACAACTGAGGACCGTCAGCAGCGAGCGTCTGTTGTATTGCGCAATGTAGAGTATGTTATTGAAGCTCATTTTGAAATGAGAATTACGGATAGAACAATCGTTAAAAACGATGAAACTCCTGAAAAGCATTATAACATTTTTATAAGAAGAGCCAGGAACGGTCAATGTTTCTATCAACCATACCTTGGATGCCGTGAGTTCCCTGCATTTTTTCAGTTATTGGAAGGTGAGGTTCCGGCATCTCCAATTACTGGAGAGAAGGACCTTGGATACATGCTTTGGGATATGGAATTTGGCAATGAAATATCTCCAAAGTTTTTTAGACCGATAATGAAAAATGGCATAATAGAAGTACCTGATTTGTGGAAGGAGGTGTAAAAAATTGATCTTGCAAGCGCTCTATCAGCATTATCAAACTCTTTTTAACGATCCTGATTCCGGGATAGCACCTCCAGGTTACAGCGTTGCAAAAATAGGCTTTGAACTTTTAATATCAAAAGAAGGAGACCTCCTTGATATTATTTTTCTAAAAGAAAATAACAAGACTGGATCTAAAACCATGCTTGTTCCGGAACAGAAGAAACGATCCAGTGGTGACAAAGCATATTTTCTTTGCGACAATTCATCGTATTTATTGGGACTTGAAAAGGATAAATCGGACGAGAAAAAAACCAAGAATAATAAAGAAATAAAAACATCTGTTAACCTTACAAGATATAAATTGTCGTATGAGCTACATAAAAGCTTATTGAGTTCAGTAGATAACCCAGCTGCAAAAGCTGTGATAAAATTTTTTGAAAAGTGGTCTCCAAAAAGTTGGGAAGACGTGCCGCTAATAAGAAATAATATAAAAGATATTGTAACCGGAGGAAATTTTGTTTTCAGATATGATCCGGATTACACTTTAGTGCATGAGATTCCTGAGATAAAAAAAGCTTGGGAGCAAAGTATGCAGTCTGCAGAAGGTGAAAATATATACTCTCAATGTCTTATTACCGGTGAACAAGCAAAAGTTGAAAGATTACATCCTGATATTAAAGGAGTAAAAGGAGCTAACAGCTCCGGTGCAAGTATTGTTTCTTTTAATCAGGAATCTTTTTGTTCTTACGGAAAAAAGCAATCTTATAATTCTCCGGTTTCTCAAAAAGCTGCATTTGGCTATAGTACAGCTCTAAACTACCTCTTGGCAAGTCAAAGGAATAAGGTGCTGATTGGTGAGACTACAACTGTGTTTTGGGCCGAAAAGAAAAGCTGTTGTGCCGAGGAAGATTGGTTAGCATTCCTTTTAAACCCTGAAGAATCTGTTGAAAAGGACGATGACAAAAATAATGAGGGGAAATGGTCAATTGATTACCAGACGGTTTTGGCAATCAAGAATGCGTTCGAGAATGTTAAAAAGGGAATGCCATTGAAGAATTTACTTCCTTCAGACATGTTGGATACCAAATTTTACATTTTAGGTTTATCTCCCAATAATGCCAGACTATCAGTACGATTTTGGCATGTTGACACATTTGGAAAAGTAGCAGAAAAAATAATGCAGCACTATCTGGATATGCAGGTAGATGGGATGGATAAATTTCCTACAGTAACGCGCCTATTAATTGAACTTGCTCCGGAACATAAATATGATAATATACCTCGAATTGCTGAAGGACAGATAATGAGAGCTGTTTTAACCGGACAACCTTATCCCAACTCACTTCTGACACAATTAATATTGCGTGTCCGTGCTGACAGCGATAAAGATAATAAACAACTAAAAATAAACCGGTATCGTGCGGGTTTTATTAAGGCTTGCCTGCTGCGTAAATATAGAGCCAGTGGAAATAAAAAAATGGAGGAGGTTATTAGTGTGAGCTTAAATGAAGAATCTACCAACACAGCATATAGACTGGGAAGATTATTTGCACTACTTGAAAAAGCGCAAAGAAATGCTCTTGGAGGTGATTTAAACACTACAATTAAGGATAGGTATTTTAACTCAGCCTCATCTACACCTGCAGCTGTGTTCCCAATACTCCTAAGACTATCTCAGCACCATTTATCTAAAGCTGAACAAAGCTTATGGCTTGATAAGCTTATGGAGAAAGTCATGTCCGGGATAAGTGATTTCCCTGCACATCTGTCGTTGGATGAACAAGGCCTTTTTATTCTTGGGTATTATCATCAAAGAGAAGCTCTATATAAAGCTAAAGAAGATAAAGAAGAAAAGTAAATGAGGGAGGTAATATTAATGGAAAAGAAAATTATAAGTAACCGCTATGAATTTGTTTACCTTTTTGATGTGGAAAATGGAAATCCAAATGGAGACCCGGATGCCGGAAACTTGCCAAGATTTGATCCGGAAACCAGTGTTGGATTGGTAACAGATGTATGTATTAAGCGCAAAATACGTAATTATGTTGAACTTGTAAAGAAGGACAAAGAAGGAAATCAAGAAATCGGCTATGATATTTATGTTCGCGAGGGTGCAGTATTGAATAATGAAAACAAAAAAGCCTATGACAATCTGGGAATAAGTGTTGATGGGAAAAAAACCCGGGAGCAACAGCAAAAACTAACGAAATTTATGTGCAGCCACTTTTTTGATATAAGAGCTTTTGGTGCGGTTATGACTACAGAAATTAATTGTGGACAGGTACGGGGACCGGTACAGATGAATTTTGCTAAAAGCATTGACCCAATTGTCCCTCAAGAAGTTACTATTACCCGTATGGCGGTTACAAATGAAAAGGATGCTGAAAAGGAAAGAACAATGGGAAGAAAAAGTTTTGTACCATATGGATTATATAGAATGGAAGGATACATTTCAGCTCATTTAGCGCAAAAAACAGGATTCAATACAGATGATTTAGAACTATTGTGGAATGCGCTTATTAACTTATTTGAGCATGACCGATCCGCATCACATGGCAAAATGTCTGCACGTAAGCTCATTGTTTTTGAACATAAGTTTGCTCTGGGAAATGCCCCTGCTCAAAAACTTTTCGATCTTATTGAAGTAAAACGTAAAGACATGGAGAAAAGTCCACGAGCTTTTAACGATTATGAAATTATAATAGACAGAGAAAATGTACCTGAAGGTATAACACTATTGGAGTTACTATAATGCATCAAAATGAAGAGGACTTGCTGTTGCTCTCTGGCATACAGCACTTTGCGTTTTGCGAAAGGCAGTGGGCTTTGATTCATATAGAGCAATATTGGGCTGAAAATGTAAGAACAGTTGAAGGAAGACATTTACATGAGCAAGTGGATGATCCATTTTTCAATGACAGTAGAGGTGGACGCCTCATTATTAGAGGCATGCCGATTGTTTCAATGAAGCTTGGACTTCAAGGAATTGCTGATGTAGTAGAATTTTATCGTAGCGAAGAGAAGACACACCGAGCAATTAAGCTTGATGGAAGAGATGGATGGTGGAGAGCGTATCCGGTTGAGTATAAAAGAGGAAAACCTAAAAAGGACGATAGAGATGCGGTACAGCTTTGTGCTCAAGCAATATGTCTCGAAGAAATGCTGGGAACTGAAGTTTGCAAGGGTGCGCTCTATTATGCACAGATAAGGCATAGGGAAGAGATATTCTTTGACAGTAACTTAAGAATGCGTGTAGAAGAGCTTTCCAAGAGAATGCATGAGATGTTTGCTCAGGGGAAAACTCCAAGAGCTACTTCGGGAAAACACTGCAGTTTATGCTCATTGATAGAACAATGTCAACCCAGGCTAACCTATAAAAGCCGGTCAGTAAAGAACTACTTAGGGACAGCCCTGGAAGAGATAAAAACAAGTAGGGGGTAACTATGCGGAGATTGCTGAACACATTATATGTTACTTCACCTGATGCATATCTTGCTTGTGAGGGAGAAAATGTTCTTGTCAAGATAAATGACGAAACACGCTTACGCTTTCCTATTCATAACCTTGAAAGTATAATTACTTTTGGTTATACAGGAGCAAGTCCCGGACTCATGCGACTTTGTTGCGATAGGGGTGTTTCGCTCTGTTTTTTAAGCGAAAGCGGAAGATTTCTCGGAAGGGTTACAGGTGGGGTTCATGGAAATGTACTTCTAAGAAGGGCGCAATATAGGTGGTCTGATAGTGAAGAAAAATCACTAGGACTAGCCAAGAGGTTTATTACAGGCAAGATATTAAATTGTAGAGTTTCGCTGCTGCGTTCCCTAAGGGAGCATGGATCAATTATGAATAATGAGTTTGTAAGACATGTTATCAATCTTCTTGAAGATAGAGTGCTGGAGTTGCAAGATGCAGTGAGTCTTGAAAGAGTAAGAGGCATTGAAGGAGAAGCAGCAAGAGAATATTTTAGTTGTTTTAATCAGATGATTACAACACAGCGCGAGTCATTTTCTATGCACGAGCGTATTCGACGCCCACCTAAAGATAATGTGAATGCAATGCTGTCTTTTGTATATACTTTGCTTGCTCATGACGTTACAGCAGCATTAGAGTCCGTAGGACTTGACCCTCAGGTTGGCTTTTTACATAGGGACAGACCAGGAAGAGTAAGCCTTGCCTTAGATATTATGGAGGAATTAAGACCATATTTGGCAGATAGACTGGTATTGTCATTGATAAACCGAAAACAAGTTGAAGCCAAGGGTTTTGTAAAAAAGGAATCCGGAGCGGTTATTATGGATGAAGATACACGTAAAACAGTATTAAGTGAATGGCAAAAAAGAAAACAGAACGAGATCATACATCCATATCTTGAAGAGAAAATACCAATAGGACTTTTACCTTACGTACAGTCAATGCTGTTGTCGAGGTTTATAAGAGGAGACATGGAGGATTACCCGCCATTTTTATGGAAGTAGGTGATTGATATGATGGTTTTAATTACATATGATGTAAACACTTCCTCACCATCAGGACAAAAACGGCTCAATAAGGTTGCAAAACATTGCCAAAACTGGGGACAGAGAGTACAAAATTCTGTTTTTGAATGCTTGATTGAACCGCAACAGTTTGCCGAGCTAAAAAAAATTCTTGAATCTATAATTGACCCAAAAAAGGACAGTTTAAGATACTACTATCTGGGTAGCAACTGGAAAAACAGAATTGAGCATGTAGGTGCAAAGCAGACATATGATCCGGAAGGTGTAATAATAACCTGACAGCGCGAACCCAAAGTGAACATTAATTTGCTAGGCCATCCGCGAAATGAGTATTTTCAAGGCCTATCGAGCAATTTCCGCCTAAAATATCGTAATTAAATTCTTCAAAATAAATAGGTCCGCGCAAAAGGGCGCTGCAAACCTACGTGTTTAAGCTTTTTTTAGGCATAACAGTCGCACCCTGCACGGGTGCGTGGATTGAAACTTTTGACATAGACAGGAAGCTTACCCCTGAAGAAGTCGCACCCTGCACGGGTGCGTGGATTGAAACTTCAGCATCATCAATATCAATTAGAATAACATCATGTCGCACCCTGCACGGGTGCGTGGATTGAAACAAAGGGTATGTGGAAACAAGAAACAAAAAGTGCATGTCGCACCCTGCACGGGTGCGTGGATTGAAACATATATACAAAGATGGTGTGTATGTAGATAGGCAGTCGCACCCTGCACGGGTGCGTGGATTGAAACTAAAATTAAGTATGTAATCGTTGAAGTTGCGGATGTCGCACCCTGCACGGGTGCGTGGATTGAAACATCTTTCATTGCACCATAAGTGGAATTTAATACGAGTCGCACCCTGCACGGGTGCGTGGATTGAAACATGAAAATCATACTTCCCTTGTACTCACCAGCCAGGTCGCACCCTGCACGGGTGCGTGGATTGAAACAAAATTAAGTATGTAATCGTTGAAGTTGCGGATGGTCGCACCCTGCACGGGTGCGTGGATTGAAACTGTTTGATGATATTAAAGGCGGTGAATGATATGGGTCGCACCCTGCACGGGTGCGTGGATTGAAACATCTATGACTATTGGCCGGATCTGTCCGAACATCGTCGCACCCTGCACGGGTGCGTGGATTGAAACTACTGATAAAGTTATATTCAATCATCAATGCGGGGTCGCACCCTGCACGGGTGCGTGGATTGAAACAAATATTTTGGATTAATTGAAATTTCAAATTGTGGGTCGCACCCTGCACGGGTGCGTGGATTGAAACTGGCTATGGGCGCTGGATAATGCTCCGAGCGGAACGTCGCACCCTGCACGGGTGCGTGGATTGAAACACCGACGTGATCGTCAAGCGCTACATAATAACAAGTCGCACCCTGCACGGGTGCGTGGATTGAAACAGGCTTATGCTCCAGGCACCAGCTAAGGAAAGCGGGTCGCACCCTGCACGGGTGCGTGGATTGAAACTGTACTTTGGAAGCTCAACATACGACACCAAGCAAGTCGCACCCTGCACGGGTGCGTGGATTGAAACTACCTGTTCTCGTTTTAGTAAAATAACCTCGCCTGTCGCACCCTGCACGGGTGCGTGGATTGAAACCTATACGGACCTGGCCAATAAAATTGTAAACATAAGTCGCACCCTGCACGGGTGCGTGGATTGAAACCGTGATGATGCTTCCAACATAGATTAATTACACGTCGCACCCTGCACGGGTGCGTGGATTGAAACGGTATTTGTTCCAGTTGGTAATGTTATCATAGAGTCGCACCCTGCACGGGTGCGTGGATTGAAACATAAATGCGCCGATATTTGGTGTGTCGTAGCAAGGTCGCACCCTGCACGGGTGCGTGGATTGAAACTGAAAAAGGCACTTTAATGAAGCCTGATAGTCTTGTCGCACCCTGCACGGGTGCGTGGATTGAAACAATTTTTTGCTTATAGTTTACCTCCTGACCCTTGGTCGCACCCTGCACGGGTGCGTGGATTGAAACCTTTTCTCCTAATACAAAAATTTTCCCACATTCTCGTCGCACCCTGCACGGGTGCGTGGATTGAAACCTACTATTCGCAATTGCAAGTACCCCATCTACAATGTCGCACCCTGCACGGGTGCGTGGATTGAAACTCGCCAACATCTCTGGCAAACATGTTGACATTAGTCGCACCCTGCACGGGTGCGTGGATTGAAACTCTGGACGCATCAGCCAATCAATACCAGGGGCAAGTCGCACCCTGCACGGGTGCGTGGATTGAAACAAATAGTGTTTTTCCGGCATAACCTAAGATAAGGTCGCACCCTGCACGGGTGCGTGGATTGAAACTGATGGGTCGCATGACGGCTGATCCGGAACTTAGAGTCGCACCCTGCACGGGTGCGTGGATTGAAACTTCTCAAGCTGCTCTAATCTGAAATTTGTTAGTGTCGCACCCTGCACGGGTGCGTGGATTGAAACGAACATAACTCAGGAAGAATTAGATAAATATAATAGTCGCACCCTGCACGGGTGCGTGGATTGAAACTTCATACACAGGCATAATTGAATCAGCCATAAAGTCGCACCCTGCACGGGTGCGTGGATTGAAACATTTTTTCAAACTCATCATCCGTAATGTAAAAATGTCGCACCCTGCACGGGTGCGTGGATTGAAACATTGTGATAAAATATGCTCAAGTATATTATGTAAGTCGCACCCTGCACGGGTGCGTGGATTGAAACTCGATAGCAAAGCGGATAGGTATAAATTATATTTGTCGCACCCTGCACGGGTGCGTGGATTGAAACCATAATTCGCCACAGAAAGGAGAAATCCTGCTATGTCGCACCCTGCACGGGTGCGTGGATTGAAACCAGTGCTCTCTCTATCCTCTGTATCTCTCTCTTTGTCGCACCCTGCACGGGTGCGTGGATTGAAACTTGTTGTGCACATTGTCCTTAAAATGTGAAATCAAGTCGCACCCTGCACGGGTGCGTGGATTGAAACTAGCGCAGGGCAGAGAATCTGCCAGAGGTATTGAATGTCGCACCCTGCACGGGTGCGTGGATTGAAACTGTACGTTAAAAGGCGGACAGCTTGACACAAGATAGTCGCACCCTGCACGGGTGCGTGGATTGAAACCTCTGGACTGTATAATCTCAAACACCCTTGTATAGTCGCACCCTGCACGGGTGCGTGGATTGAAACTCCGATAAACGTTGTTAATATCCGCTTAGAGTGAGTCGCACCCTGCACGGGTGCGTGGATTGAAACAATTTTGCTTGATTATGGCTAGTGCTGTATCGGAAGTCGCACCCTGCACGGGTGCGTGGATTGAAACTCCCCATAAAAAAGGGGGTATATGCAAAATAACAGTCGCACCCTGCACGGGTGCGTGGATTGAAACTAATACTTGCACAAAAATATCCTGAGCAGTTTGAAGTCGCACCCTGCACGGGTGCGTGGATTGAAACCTTTAAAATGTGCTGATATTTTTTAGTCATTTGCGTCGCACCCTGCACGGGTGCGTGGATTGAAACCACTGTCATTTTATATACATCTGATAAATCTCCTGTCGCACCCTGCACGGGTGCGTGGATTGAAACCGTTGAATTTATCAATCATCCTTACTCCCCCAATCCAGTCGCACCCTGCACGGGTGCGTGGATTGAAACAGTCTTGCCGGTCAAAGGGTCAGTTACCATGTACTGTCGCACCCTGCACGGGTGCGTGGATTGAAACATCCAGCGTTCTACCAAGCTTCTTTGCAATAATTGTCGCACCCTGCACGGGTGCGTGGATTGAAACAAAAGAAGATTATGAGGATTTTAAAAAATGGGTTGTCGCACCCTGCACGGGTGCGTGGATTGAAACCTCTGCCTGAGTTTCTTTAAGTGTTTGCGTTAATGTCGCACCCTGCACGGGTGCGTGGATTGAAACATTCTTTTTGAATTTTGCCACGATACTAGACGAAAGTCGCACCCTGCACGGGTGCGTGGATTGAAACCTCAAGCCCGAGTTTTTCCATCTTACCTCAAACGTCGCACCCTGCACGGGTGCGTGGATTGAAACCTGTAACATGGCAAAATGTGAACATGCAAAAACTGTCGCACCCTGCACGGGTGCGTGGATTGAAACCGGCGGAATCCATTTCAACATCGAAGCTGCCGGGGTCGCACCCTGCACGGGTGCGTGGATTGAAACAATTATTCCCCCTACCACATCAAGCGGCAGCAAATGTCGCACCCTGCACGGGTGCGTGGATTGAAACAAGTTTCCTAATGAAAACCTTACAAACAGTTTCACGTCGCACCCTGCACGGGTGCGTGGATTGAAACCCGTATAGATGATTTTGCTCACATTCATAACATGTCGCACCCTGCACGGGTGCGTGGATTGAAACAATAACCAATTATATTATATTCCGCCAATGGCGAGTCGCACCCTGCACGGGTGCGTGGATTGAAACCCGGATAGAATCCATCATCGTATTGTTCTTGCTGTCGCACCCTGCACGGGTGCGTGGATTGAAACCTCAAGCCCGAGTTTTTCCATCTTACCTCAAACGTCGCACCCTGCACGGGTGCGTGGATTGAAACCTGTAACATG
>DUMB01000093.1 GCA_012840085.1 Clostridiaceae bacterium | reverse complement strand
TACACTAACTGCCTACTTATAATATGGTGCAATATTAGATAAATGTCAAGTATCTAATTTATTTAGGATCAAGATAAGCCTTCATCCCAACGACTAAAGTCGTGGGCTTTCGGCTAAGTTCTTGTAATCAATTCTTCAATTAAGTCATCGCTGACAGAAATACAGTTGTATTTTTCCGGTTCATAATTACTATACCATTTGTTTTCTTCGAAGTAATCAATTATTCCAAACTCATGCTTTGCCAAACAATCACCACCTGTAAATATTCATAATTTCTTGATTCATATTTTTTTAGCATGTTTTTTATTTACTGTTCGTTATTCCTGCTTTGCTTTACTATATCTTTTAAATAGTAAGTCATATCAGCGCTTGATATTTTATATGATTTTTCACCATTATTTACATAATGAAATCCCTGAGTAGTTCCTAGCATATCAATTTTTTTACCGTTTTTAAGATTTATTACAATAAAATATGATGGAGTGGTATCACCAATTTTATCAGATGCTCTTGCTTTATTGTATATTTGCATAAATTCAGCAATTTCTTTTGGATTGCTTTCCGCTTCAAGGGTTATATTGTTTATTGTTATCGATTGTACTTCACCGGCATTAATTCTCGTATGTTCATTAAAAATATTAGAAACTATATGGTATCCAACGAAAAAGATAATAATGCTTGCTGCAGCTATAATAAATACCTTTTTCATTTTTGTTATACCCCATTTTCCGATAGCTTTTCAGATAAACAGGAAATCCCAAACTGTATGGATAAACCTGAAACCTACCTATGGTGCTCTAATTGATTACCATTAACATCATAAAGATAATATTCATTACCTTTAAATTCTCCGTCTCCAACAGCATAAACCAAGTCCATATCAGATGAGTTTAATCTAATGCCTTCTGTATCATTCCATACTATTTTTTCTACAGAATCATCATAAATAATTCCAAAGTAGACCCACTTACTTCCCTTATTGTATGTTGAGCCATATAATCCTACCCTCAGGTCTTCCCGGTACGGTGCCAATTCTGCATTTACGTCAACAATCTTATATCCGGTGAGCCTTTTTTCTGCAACTGCACAATTCACATTCCCGTTTCCATTAAAATAAAAGAGTAAACTTTCTTTTGGGTTTATGTCTATTTGTTCAATTAATCCTGAATATCTGAGTATTTTTTCCTGTTTACTCATGTACCCTTTTTCCAGGACAGTTAATGGAGTTTTGGGCTGGTTGTACCAGATTATTATAAACGAAAACACACATATGGCAAATATTATAACTATAGCCGGCTTAGTTCTTTTATTTGACAATGCTCCATCCTCCCACAGCAAATGCTCAATGACATAATAACATTAAAGGGGATCGAATGCCAGTACTCTCTTTTCACTACCACGTTGCTTTAACGCCATTAACTTTACTACACCAGTTGATCCAACGGTATACCATCCTCAGGAATATATCTTCTCCAATAACGAACACTTTCTGCTAACGAACACTTTCTGCAAACTCATCCAAGACTTAATGCATAATTGAAATCGTTTGGGAGAATATCTCCAGAGTTAAATAAATTTCTTGACACTTTTCCGGCATTCCCTCTTCATCTGGCATGTCGTAGCTTTCTTTCAGCGCTTGAAGCACTTTTTCTGCAGTAATGATGCCCTTTCTGTTTTCTTCTTCTGTAAAGGGCAAGTGTATAGATTGTGCACCATTGGTCTGCTGCAAATGGATTATAGGACTGTAGCACCCCAGTTTTCGCGTAGGAAAGCAATCTCCATCTTCCTCCGTTGCAAAAAGGTGCGGTGCCTTATCCATTTCTCTCGTGATCTGAGGCCATGCATCCTTAAGCCTGTTTGCTGTCATAATTGATGCCGATGACAAAATAACAAATCGAAGAACTTTCCAGTGTTATAGTTACCGAATGATGTTGATATTCTATCACACATTTATCCAATAGCTAATATAATACAAGCAAATCTGCTTTCTGCACACAAGTTTTCCGGGGTAGCGGCAGAAAAAAATCTTTGCCGCATTTACTATGGGATTGTATAAACCAATTTGCTAATACCCCAGATGTTTTCTAACAATAATTACTTTTATCCTGCCTTTAATGAATTGACCCTTAATGACTACAAAATCATTACATATCCTATCTGGACTTTTGCAATCTATGCAGTAGCCTAAAGTAGTGCAAGGCGTATCCTTGCCCAATCTTTTTGCATCTATTGGAGCAGCATATTGTCTAACTCTTTTTTCAGCTTCCTCAATATCACGAACTATTTTATTGACACCTACAACTAAAATAACCTGTCCAGGTCCATACAGCATAGGTGCAACTCTGCTTCCATTACCATCAATATTATACAATTCACCACTTTCGGTTATAGCATTTGTACTACACATAAAGGTATCAGCAGAAAAGTTTTTTATATATAACTCCCTTTTTTCTTCACTTGTTATACCATCTCTATATTTGTCAAGAAAAATGAAATTGCCTTTAGAAAGAAAATCTATTACCCCTGTTTCAAAAAGCGTCATAGAATCTCCTACACCTACTAAAGAATTGTGAGGAATTAGTTTTGTCAGCAATTCGATCAATTCTGCTTCATTATTAACAACATATCCTTCCATGTTGCGTTTTCTTAAGCCCCCTATTGTTCTTTCAATCTTCTTGTCTATGTACCATGCAACGTTTTTTCCAAGAAAATCCCTCCTATATATTAATACTCTTTTTCTAAACTACTCTTTTTTCTATTCCATAAACTATTTTAATAAAAATTTTTTCGCAGCCTTTCTCAACTCCTTTGAAATCAATACCTTTGTCCTTATTTCCTGCAACCTTGATCTAACAATCCTAACCCTTACCCGATGTCCCTTTCTCCCAGAAATAAAAGCGAATCCCGCAGTAACTGAAGATTTCTTCCTACACCTGCTACAGGATTTTGGAATGAAATTTATTTTAATAGAGTAAATTTATAGAGTGTGGTATACAATTTTTGTGGTATACAATTACTAATTAGAAGAATTATGAGACTTGAATACGTGCTTAACGCACCCAGTTAAATTATTGTTTCTTATTCCTTATATAAAAATCAACAAAACTTTCAATCGTAAACTCTTTAAGTTCAGATATATCATTATTTATTAATCTGAAAAAACAACTTGGAATTTCTCTTGCATTAAGGTTTTTCTTTACGCAAAGGTCACATCCTTTAGCATTGTTATGAGGATTCAGCTTACAACTTAAATCGGCACATGTACAAAAATGCTTATTTTTTTCCATAATTACTCCTTTCCGCAGCAATAATATGTCAAAATTCATTATAGCATATAATTCTGATTACCGATAAAATAAACAATATCAATAACGGTATTACTGGAACAACATTATTAGAGCAAGCGGAAAATAAAAAGCCGGCAAATAAAATCACTTCTCATTCAAAATTCGGTTCCCGAAGGCATTAAGTTCCTGGCAAGGCTCGTATTTTGTGCGATAGCATTTTCCGTTTAAGAACAGGAAGGGATTATATGCGCCAATAGTATGGGTTTCACCGTTTTTTAATTCAATGGTCACCTGTACTAATTGACCCTCATATTCTCTTCCGGAATTATCTTCCCGATAAATAGTAACTTCATTTAAAATATCCGTCAGTTCTAATATGTCTTCTTTGTCGGTTAGTCTTACAGTTTCATCAGGTGGTACAATGAATAATTCCGCAGATACAATCTCATCAGCAGATAGTTTTGCAAAAGGTTTTCTTCCAAATGTATTAAATAAAATAACTGTCAAAATCCCAAGAACTAATATACAGACAACAATGAACAATTTTTTATCCATCATCAAGCATTCCCTTTTCAAAATCCTATTTATATAGACGGGCAAATTGACTTATTGTTCCATAAACCCATCACTGTTAACGTAATCCATAATCTCATTTCCTTCATTAACCAATGCCGCTATCGCACTATCAATATCCTTGTTTTTTACAAGAATATAGTCTGTATCATAAGTTGAAACAGCAAATATGCTTATTCTCTTTTCAGATAATATTGTACTGATTTTAGCGAGTATCCCAATTAGTGAAAAGTCTAATGGTCCTTCAATCTTTAAAATTCTCCAGTCTTTTTCACACTTAACATGACCAGGAATACTCTCTTCAGCACAAACAATTGACAGTTCATCTAATGTTCGTGTAATAGAAATAAAGTCACTATTTTGTGCCCATTCAGGAATTAAATCAGTTTTATCTAATCTGCAAACCCCATATTTCCCTTTTAATAATTTCATTGTTAAAGTTTTTTCTGACATGTTTCACCTCATACTTCCTTTAGAGAGAAATAACCTAAATCCTCCCCGTAATCTGTTTCTATATCTATTTCTAATTTTTATCATTACAGCAATTTTAGTTTTAGTCAATGCCTTATGCTATATAATGAATATAACTTAATTTCATTTGAATATAAAGTAACGGAATTTTCAGAATTTAATAGTACAGCCACAAGCAGCATCGTATTCGTTTTGTTTCATTGTACCCTCCCATTCAAATATTCTTCTTCACGGCAATATAAAGCGTTTATATGCAATTTCTCTTCCTGTAGCTGTTTTAAAATTTTCCTCAATACATTTCTTTATTTCCTGCTGTTGTTTTTGTTTATCCATTACTGTTAGATTTTCCAATAAATCTGCTTCCCATTGTATTTGAAAATCTATTCCGTCAATTTTGGAAGGAGTATGATGATTTCCAATAATGAAGCATATTCTGTCAACATTTTTGTTATAACCTGCCTTTTCCAGTATCCTTCGTGCTACTGCCGGTCCTTCTTTTTCTTGATACACTCCATCTATAGAACCATATTTCTTTAGTGCTTCAACAGCACCAATGTCATGGAGTATAGCAACAATTCTAATTAATTCTTTTTCTTCCTGGATTTTTTCACCTTCCATTATATCCTCTGCATTTTTCAATACTTTAAGGGTATGCTCAATTCCTAAGGGAATTTCTTTAAAGACCTCTTTCATCTCTTCTATAATTTTTTCTATAAACATAGATACCTCCCAATTGGCTAAATTCAAAACATATCATTACTATCTTACTTTTTAATTGATCTTGTTGCGTAATTTTTTTATTTCTCGTTGCATAAAAAGCTAGGTTGTCCCTTCGATGTAAAAATACCATCAATATTTAATTCTTTTTTATATTTTACATGAAAATCTAATTTAAGGAATAACCTTATTATTTTTATAACATTCCACTTATTCTTTATCCACTAATCCTAACCTCAACAAAAGCAAACCCCGCAGCAAATAAAGATTTCTCTTGCACCTGTTACGGGATTTTGAAACGAACTTTTAGAAGTCTATTGTTTGTTTATTTGTATTATACTAATGGCACCTATTTTCTTTACACTTTATTTTGCTATATGGGTTTGTTTTAAATAAATTACCTCCATCCTTTTCGTATCTATTATTCCATAATAAATCAAAATATATTGGGTAAAAATCCTGATTATAAGTTTTACTAATTTCCATTGCCTTTTGTCGAAGAAAGTCTTGTATGTCATTATATTGCTCCGGATCTGAAATATCCTTATATGTTGCACGTCTTTTAATTCCTAATGATGACTTTAAATCAGGCTTAAAGATAACATCTGATTTCAGTATATGACTGTCCAAGGGTACAGCCAGATATGGTACCAATGATTTTCTATATTCCCTCAATTCTGAAGCCATACTAACTAGATGTTCAAATAGCAGGTCGACTAGTTTTCTTACTTTATTATACGGTTTAAGCATAGGGTGTTTAACATTCTTTTTTAATTCTTCTCTAAGTTCCTCAGTTATTGTCATACACAAATTATCATATTCTTGTTTATCCTGTACTGTTTTTAGGTAATCTATAATCCATGAAAGTTTGGAATTAATAAATGTTTCTGTTATCTTCTTCGGTCCTATTAATAATCTGTCAATCCTATGAAACCCTCTATATGTATTCCCGTCAATTGCATACATCGTTTTTTCTTTATTTCCATAATAGACATTAACCCCAGAGATAATTTCAGATGCAGGATATTCTTCGTTAGGATATAAAAAAATCTCGCTACCCCTAATTAGCAATTTCTCATAAATGGTCATTTAACTATCCTCCCTAGAGTATAATAAACTAGATGCCACATATTTTCCTTACTACCTTTTCCCTTATCACTTTTAAATATTCCCACTTATATGCACATTTTTACCTTATAAATTCATTATATTATGGGTAGTACATTATTACAGAACCAACTTTATTATCATAGAATTAACTTTATTATTTCATAACATTTTCCTTATTCCTTTTCCCTAAAAATCCATACCCCTAACTATGTATATTTAAAATAAACTCCGCTCCAAACGACTTTCCCTCAAACCCTTATCCCTTCTCGCCTTATGCCCATTTTCCTAATTCTTTCCATATAATAAAATCGGTTCTAAAATTCCATATTTTCATTCCATTTAATAACATTTCTTCCTTAATTCTTGTAGTAATTTTTAAAATAAAGTCGGTTCCAAATAGGGGTAAGGTGCAAGATGAACAGGGTAAAGTTTCAAGGGTTAAGGGATAAGAGTTCATTTCACTTTTCCATTGCTTTATCAATATTATCTTCAATATAGTCTTCAATCCCTTTAAAATCAAT
>DUMB01000092.1 GCA_012840085.1 Clostridiaceae bacterium | reverse complement strand
TGCTTCCGGCTTCCTTCAGATTCCACCTCGCGATGGACACCCTTGCCGTCTGCTAGTGGTTGGCAACTGCCTGCCCCCACAGCGGACTTTCACCGCCTAGCTACGTGCCATGCGTGGCACACGCAAACTGAAAGAGCTCTTCAAAATGAGAGCTCTTTTCTTAATTTTCTGTACATTAATTATCCGTACATTGTTTCAAAGTCATATAAGCAACGAGTCAGCAACTTATTATTTGTCTCGGTAAAACCTGTATACTCAATGCCATATTCTATCTCACTGTCAAGTTTATTCTTTCTAACAACTCTGCCTTTAAAGTTTAACTTATTAATTTTGTCCAATGAAATTGTAACATCCACTACATCTTCTAACAGTATATCCTCTCCACAGTTCATTTTTATTCCACCAAAACTGATATACTTAACTACTGCTGGAATGGCGTCTTTCAAACCGATAATTTTAACCATTGAAGGGAAACTCACACAGTGCCTTCTTTCTTTTATCATATCTTTCATTTTTTCAATTTTGCCTGTCATGAGAGTCGCTTCAAAAGGATTAGTAGAATTTATTGAAGATATATTTGCAGGTATAACGAATATATTGCCAGGTTGTCCATAGTGAAGTACAACATGGTCACCTACAGAAATTGAACCATCCGGTACCTTTTCCATAACCTGAATTTTAATGGTACTTTCTGTCACATTAAGTATCTTTGATTTCAAAAAATTATTACTTGAGAAATGCTTAAACTCTACATCGTCTCCCGGCTTAACCAACTTTGAAGGACTTTTAACACTGAACTTGAACAGGCCGCCTTTGTCGTCAAGATTGTACTTTTCCATTCCACCACCCCTTAAAAAGATATAATACAGTTGGGTATCAATTCCAAGTATTACATGACAGTAAGGTGCGAGTGCTTTTAAGAAATGTAGTTCGAATAGTTGCAGAATTTGTCAGTTTATATTTATTTCTTATTATATTACATAATGTTGGATTATTCAATAGTTATTGACTTTTATATTCTTTTAATTCATTTTCATGGAAATAATACGATGGAATTCATGGAATTGACATTCCCCGGGCTAAACTAAGGGATTCTCTGGTGGTGATCGATAGATTCAATTTGGAATTATCAGTACATCTCCTTCAAAAATAATGTCGCTTTCCAAATTATTAATCTTTTTTATTTCTTTTATGTATTCTCTGATATCTCCTCTTTGTTTATATTTCTCGGCTATATCCCATAAAGTATCTCCCTTTTTTACGTAAACATTATCATAGGATGTCTCTTTATACCCGTAAACTGAAGTGACACACAAAAAAGCAAATACAACAAGAATTGCTAATAATATGCTGGTAGCAAATCTTTTTTTATTTTTTAAATAGTATCTCTTTTTCATAACCTCACTCCCGTTCGAACTTATGTTCTGGAATAATTATACTCGAACAGGTGTTCCTCTGTCAATAGTTTTGTCGAAGATAGCGTAAAATAATTGTGGAGTTTTTAAAACAAAAAACAGAGATCAACTCTCCTGTGTTAAAATTTTTATAAACACAAAAACAACAACACAAAGGAGGGAAGATCTCTGTGGATAATATTATA
>DUMB01000091.1 GCA_012840085.1 Clostridiaceae bacterium | reverse complement strand
TCCTGGTATCAATATTTAAATCAATATAGTACTCTCAATCTCTTTAAAATCAATGCCTTTAGCCGTATTCCTTAATCCTAACATACACCTTATCCCTCTCCCCCTAAAAATCAAAAATCCCGCAGCCGTTCAGGATTTTTCCTGCTTCGACTACGGGATTTTGGAACGAACTTTATTTTTATAGAGCGAACTTTATTTTCATGGAGTGGAGTTTATTTGTATTATACAACAGCTGCTTACTGGATTTTTGCTGCCTACTCCACCGTCACGCTCTTTGCCAGGTTGCGCGGCTTATCTACGTCGCACCCCTTCTGTACTGCCATATAGTATGCGAAAAGCTGCATGGCTGTGATTGCTACTATCGGTGCCACAAAGGGATCAACATCAGGAATGGTTATCACCATATCCACAATATCGTCTATGCGCTTGTTCTTTTCCTGTGTTATAGCCATGACCACTGCACCTCTGGCCTTTACTTCCTTCACATTGCTAACCGTTTTCTCAAAGAGAGAATCCTGTGTCATAGAGCATACGACCAGAGTGCCATCCTCTATCAGTGCGATTGTGCCATGTTTCAGTTCGCCGCCTGCATATGCTTCGGAATGTATATATGAGATTTCCTTCAGCTTCAGTGAGCCTTCCATGGACAGTGCATAATCAAGGCCTCTACCTATATAGAATATGCTCCTTGCATTATAATGTCCTGCTGCAAATTTCTGTATATTTTCTCTGTTTGATAAAACCTTTTCAATTGCTTCAGGCAGGGCTCTGAGACTCTGTATGTGCCTGTCAAGAGCCTGAGCGTCTATAGTACCTTTCTTTGCCGCAAAATCAAGAGCAATCAGATAAAGTGCCGCAAGCTGCGTATTGTATGCCTTTGTTGAAGCAACTGCAATTTCAGGTCCTGCCCAGGTATAAAGTACATTATCAGACTCTCTTGCAATAGAGCTTCCAACTACATTAACTATTGACAGTACCTTCGCTCCCTTGCTTTTGGCCTCTCTGAGAGCAAAAAGCGTGTCTATGGTCTCTCCCGACTGGCTTATTATTATCACAAGATTTCTATCGTTAATAATCGGATCACGGTATCTGAATTCTGAAGCCAAATCCACCTCGACTGGTATTCCCGCAAGTTTCTCAATTATATACTTCCCGACAATTCCGGCATGGTATGCTGTACCGCATGCCACAATAAATATCTTATCGATATTTTCCAGGTCCTGCGGTGAAATATGAATATCATCCAGTACAATACTGTTATCTTTAATTCTTGGATTGATTGTATCCCTTACCACTTTCGGCTCTTCGAAAATCTCTTTGATCATAAAGTGCTCATAACCTGATTTTTCTGCAGCACTGACGTCCCAGTTCACGTGGAATACTTCCTTTTTAACTTCAGTACCAAAGTGGTTGAATACTTTGACGCCGTCTTTGCGCAGCACGGCAATTTCCCTGTCTTCAAGAATATATACATCCCTTGTATATTCCAGTATGGCAGGAATATCTGAAGCAATGAAGTTCTCGCCGTCACCAAGGCCCACAATAAGCGGACTGTCTTTTCTTGCAGCAACAAACTCTTCATTGCTGTCACGGGATATTACTCCCAGAGCATATGAACCTTCCAGCTCTGATATTGTGTTAATCACAGCCTGCACCAAATCACCTTTATAGTGATATTCCACAAGATGCGCAATAACTTCCGTATCGGTATCAGATACGAATTCATAGCCCTGAAGAATTAAAAACTCCTTTAATTTTAAGTAGTTTTCAATAATACCGTTATGAACAACAGCAATATTACCTGATTTGCTGATGTGAGGATGGGAATTTACATCATTAGGCTCCCCGTGTGTCGCCCATCTTGTGTGCCCTATACCCAAACATCCATAGGGTTTTTCCTCATTTATCCTGTCTTCCAGGCATGAGAGTCTTCCTTTGCACTTGACAACTTTCAAACCATGTGTATTATATATCGCAATTCCAGCGGAATCATATCCTCTGTATTCAAGCTTTTTTAAACCATTTAAAAGTATGGGTGTACAATTTTTATCTCCAATATAGCCAACTATTCCACACATTATTAGATTTCCTCCTTTATAAACATTGAAATTTTAATCTTCAAATACATTGAAAACCTAGCCTTCCTAAAAGGCATTAAAATTACTCTTCATTGCTGGCATAGAAAATTAAGCCTTAATTACCGGCATTGGAAATCAGTCTTCAATGCTGGTACATAAGATTTAGTCTTAAATAATGGAAATTCAATTAAAATAATTTTTAGCATTGAATTTTTCATTGGAAATATCTGCTGCCTCGTTAAGCTTTTGACATAAAAAGTTCCATAACACTGCAACTTCAGCACAAAATTCTCCTTTACTGCAACTTTGGCACAAAAACTGCATACTGCTGCAACAAATAAAGTAACAGAATATCCATGAAATGAAGCAGCAAATATCTAAAGAGAAATGATACATCAGAGCGGCCATTCCGACTCACTTTGTTCTGCAGTCGCCTGCAGTTTTTGTAGAGTCTTAACGATCATGGCAAACCGGAAGGTTTCCGCCGAATCTTTCGATAACTCACAGCAACGTTTGCTGTGACCTCCTTCCCCTCGTCAACAAAAGCTTTCGCTCTTGTCCTGGCGCTTTTTATCCATTACAACCCTGTCATTCTCTTCCTGTCAACATATTCACTTTTTCACTGCTATGGAAATCTCTCGCATCATCTCCTTTCATGATAAATTATGTTGACTCATACATAATTCTGATAAATCATACATTTTCTCTTAACTCATACATTTCAGCCACAACATGCCCATATCGGCCTTATGCTTCCTTTGCTTGCGTTTTCACTGCTCAGCTTGCATTTCCTTGCCAGCTGATAATTTTATCATAAACGGACAACTTACTTATGTTACTTATACAGAACTTATGTAGAGTCACGTATTGTCTTAGACGTTGAATTACTCGTAACAGTTCCTTTTTGATTCCTTAATTAATTAAGTTGTCCAGCTTATGTCTACTATATCTTCTTATGTTTGCTATATCTTTCTTATGTAAGGCACATCTTTCCTTATATAAGCCATATCTTCTTATGTTTACTATATCTTCTTATGTATGTTTTATCTTTCTTATGCTTGCTATTCTTCACTTATGCTTGCTATATTCTTCAGGGTGACAGGAACAGGGAATCCATCCTTTTGTCCTGTCACTCTGTTTTCCTCAGCTTATTTTTGTGATTTACCTAAGCATACTTCTGAAAGCGGCCTTGGCTTATTTTTGAAATTTGCCTTAGTTATTTTGAAGTTTGGCTCAGCTTGTTTTTATGCTTGCCTTTACCTACTTTTTAAGTTTACCTTTATTTATTTTTTTAATTTGTCTCAGTAAGTTGAAATTTGCCTTAGCCCACCTTTGTAAGCCTTTGCTCAATTAAATTGGCCAGTTCTGATGCCCTTTTAGCTATGTATGCCTGGTCCTTGCCTTCAATCATAACCCTTACCAGCGGCTCAGTACCGGAAGGCCTTATTAGAACCCTGCCTTCGCCGTTGAACTCATCTTCCAGCTCTTTGCACATCTTCGATATTTCTTCATCTTCCATGTATCTATATTTATTTTCATTACTTACTTTAGCATTAACCAAAACCTGCGGCAATACCTGCATAACTGAAGCAAGTTCCGAAAGTTTCTTATCGGATGTTTTAACTACCTCCAGCAGTTTAACCGCTGTCAGAAGCCCGTCTCCTGTAGTATTCGAGTCTAATAAAATAATATGTCCTGACTGCTCACCGCCTAATGAATATCCTTTAGCCAGCATTTCTTCAAGGACATATCTGTCACCGACCTTGGTTTTCACCAGGTTCAAGCCTTCTCTTTTAGCTGCTATATCCATTCCCATATTGCTCATTACAGTGACTACAATAGTATTGTCCTTGAGTTTGCCCTTATTTTTAAGTTCAAGCCCCAGGATAGTCATTATCTGGTCGCCGTCTACAAGATTTCCCATTTCATCTACTGCAAGCATCCTGTCTGCATCACCATCAAAAGCAATACCCAGATCAGAACCGCTTTCAATGACAAACTTCTTGAGACCTTCCATATGGGTAGAACCGCAGTTGGAATTAATATTTATACCATCAGGTTCGTTATTTATTACTGTTATATCCGCTCCAAGATCTGAAAGGACTTTAGGAGCAACTTTATAAGCAGCACCGTTTGAACAGTCAACAGCAATCTTTAAGCCTTTAAGGTCGCAACTAATGCTGCCCTTTAAAAATGATATGTAATCGTCTATTGCATCATCTTTTGTGATTCTGGCACCTACTTGCTTTCCTGTGGGTCTTGGCAATTCCTCACTGCCATCAAGAATTATTGCTTCTATCCTTTCCTCTATTTCATCCGGCAGCTTATATCCATCACCATTGAAAAACTTTATTCCGTTAAATTCATATGGGTTGTGCGAAGCTGAAATAACAACTCCTGCATCAGCTTTGTACAAGCGTGTAAGATAAGCAATAGCAGGAGTAGGCAATACACCAAGACATATGCATTGGGCTCCGACAGAACATATACCTGCAACAAGTGCTGATTCAAGCATTTGCCCTGAAATTCTCGTATCCATTCCCACAAGTATTCTTGGGGTATGTTTTGTGCTGGCACTTAGTACATAAGCACCTGCTCTGCCCAGATTATATGCAAGCTCTGCCGTTAACTCATAGTTAGCAATTCCCCTAACTCCATCTGTCCCAAAAAGTCGACCCATTATTTAATACCCCCGTTTATTCATCTAGCTAAATTTTGTTTTTCAAAACATTTTCCTTTTCGTTTTGCAAAAATTTTTCCCGGTAATACATTTATATGCTATCTATTATAAATGTACACAATAAAACCTTCAAGAAAATTTAATAATGTCTTAAATTTGTAACCAGAAAAAAAAGCTGAAAAATACGATTATTAACGCATTCAGCTCTCATGCAAAAAAATCTGATTATTCAGTCTCTGCTTCTTCGTTAAATACCTTTTTAATATTAACCTCAACAAATTGTTCATCCACACGGCTGAATCCACTAGGCAAAGAGACATCCAGCGGCACTCTGTGGATTCCTTCTTTGTAACCCGCCACATTCACACGAAGCTTTATATCGCTTTTCCTCAAGCTATTTAACAAGCTTTGCCTTCCTTTTACACGAACAGTGACTGTATCATTTTTTATTTGATATTCTAATGAATTGTCCTCAAGAGTATTGGTTAAAGCTATCTCGTCTCGTGTAAAAGAAAATTCCCTTATTTCATTATTTTCAATAGAAATATTCACTTTTATATCCTGAGGAGTATCTACAAGTGTCACACCCTGTGGCAAAACAAGAGGACTTGTAACATTAATACTCTCCGTTGCATTTGATATATCCACCGGCTCGGTTTTCAGCTCGGTAATCTTGGCCAAAACTTCCGGTGACCCTTTAATTAATGCTTTACTGGGAGTTATGCTTCTTTTTTCTTCAAAATGCTCTTTTGCTGGACTTCCTTTAACCTCAAGCCTGATTGGAACTTCTTTCGCAATTTCTATTCTTATGTTGACACTTATGTTCTTACCCAGAGATGGAATTTCTTTTCCATCCTTATTATAGACTTTACACTCCTTATTTATATCCACAGTCCCTGTATAATTGCTTATATTAACTGTTGTTTTAATAGATGCAACAGTATCTATAACAGATTCCATATTGTCAATTTCCACAAATTCAGGAGCATATGACAGGCCTACAAGTTTAAATCCAGCTTGCAACTCTCCTTCAACCTGTACATCAACAGGAAATGACTTTTTCTTCAGCTTTTCCAGCTCAACCTCAATTACTTTAGGATTTACATCCAGAATTGTTATTTCATTTGTATTATAATATGGGCCTTCTATTCTTATTTTTGTATCCTTTTCAGATTCAACCTTGCTAAAGTCAAGAATAGCAGTAAAATCGTCAGAAGTTAGATTTCTTAGAGCTTCTGTCCTTCCACGAACAAGCACCTCAATATTTTTCCTATAATCCTTGTTTTTTAGAACCAATCCTTTTTCTTCAAGTGTATCTTCATTTTGTATTCTTAAACTGACATAAAACTTCCTGGTATCAAAAGGATCGCTGGTGTTCAAGGCATAAAGCCACAGCAGGATTGCAATTACAACTGAAAAAATTTTAATTGTAGTATCCTTTGACAAGAAATCTTTCATTTGGACCTCACCTTCCATAAAGACAGCATTTTACTGGAGGTACCGCCTTCAAGCAGGTGTTTGTTCAAGGCTTTTCTCAATATATCAGGTGTCAGATTTCTTGTTAACCCTCCATTGTATGCCAGCGATATCTTCCCTGACTCTTCAGATACGACAACGGCTACAGAATCCGAAACTTCGGTTATTCCCAGAGCAGCCCTGTGCCTGGTGCCAAGCTCCTTGCTAAGGTTGGGATTGTCCGTCAGGGGAAGAAAACAAGCTGCGGCCTTAACTTTGCCGTCCCGTATTATGACTGCTCCGTCATGCAGTGGTGTATTTGGTGTAAAAATATTTATTAACAGTTCTGAACTTATATTTGAATCAAGCTGAGTACCGGTATTGATAATTTCTCCTATTTTGGTGTCTCTTTCTATTACAATAAGTGCACCTACGTATGCCCTGGACATTTCGGTACACGCTTTTACTATTTCCTCAATTGCGGCTGTAACCTTTATTCTGGTACTGGGCTCATCAAAATTAAAAAGATCCCTGAATCTGCTTCTGCCAATATGTTCAAGACCTCTTCTGAGTTCCGGCTGGAAAAGAACAACCAAAGCAATTGCAGCAATTGTTATTATATTGTTTAGAATAAATGCAATAGTCCGCAAGCCAAGCCACTTACTTAACTCAGAAGCTATAAGTATGAATATGATACCCTTGATTAGCTGCCAGGCTCTCGTTTCCTTCACAAGCACGATAACTTTATAGACCGCATAGGAAACTATACTTATATCAATTATAGACTTGATTACATCCAAAGGGCCTTCAATGCCTATATAACCTGCAAAATTGTTGATTAAGTCATTAAAATTAATATTACCAAATATATTCAACAAACCTCACACCCTTGACATCTGTTAAGATGTTTTATCCATAGTGAGAATTGAATAACCGTTTTTATACGGTTATTACATTTATTCACATAAATATCGCACACCAATTCCCCATATAAGAATTATACCCTGTTTTTAATTTCCATGTAAACCTATTTGAGATTTTTGTTACAAAAAGTTCAGGTTTCTTTGTATATTTACAGCAAAACAAGGGACGAATTACTATATATTTCCCAGGTAAACATGTTTTAAGTACCTTTCAGCTACATCTTTTGCTTCAAAAAGTGTTTCTCGGGGTGTAGGTGAAACATCTCTCATTTTATATCTCGGAAAAAATCTGGAAAGATGAAGTGGAATTTCATGGGAAACAGATGCAAGCCATTTGGCCAGTTCTTCAATCTCCTCCATTGAATCATTTAATCCCGGAATAATGAGATTGGTAACCTCAACATGGCATTTTTCCGCTGAAATTTCAACCGTTCTTTTTACATCGTCCAGTGAAGAACGGCATATGCTGCTGTAAAAAGAAGAGGTATAAGCCTTTACATCTATATTCATCGCGTCTATATAAGGCAGAAGCTCTTCCAATGGCTCCCTGCTTATAAAACCGTTTGTTACAAGCACATTCCTGAGACCTTTTTCCCTGGCAAGTTTTGCAGTGTCATATACAAATTCATACCAGATGGAAGGCTCGTTATAGGTGTAGGCTATACCGATATTACCGGATGGAACAAGTTCCAAAGCCTTTTCCACCAGCTTCTCAGGTTCAACATCAAATATATCTGAACTTTCATCGAAACTTTCATGGGCAATTGTCCAGTTTTGACAGAAGGAACACTTTAAATTGCAGCCAAAAGTACCGACAGAAAGTATCATTGACCCCGGGTGGAAATTTTTCAGCGGCTTCTTCCCAATTGGGTCAAGTGCTATAGCGGTAATTTTGCCGTAATTCAGAGAATACAGTTCACCTTTCATATTAGCACGAGCTCTGCATACGCCAGTGCTCCCCGGTTTTATTATGCAGTTGTGCGGACATAAATAGCATTGAACTTTTGAATCCTCAATTTTGTTGTAATAAAGCGCAAGTTTCACTTGTGTCTCACCACTTCAAACCTTTCCATTTTATATTCCTCGTTCGGTGCTATACCCGCTTTTTTCAATGCAATTGAAACCTGCTCTTCAGGCGTATCAACGCCTTCCAGGTTTGGCAAAAGCAAACCTGATCTGCGCCCTGATCTCACGATTACACCGTATTTTACAACGTCAAGCTCATCAAGTGAATTTATGGGCTCAGGCTCTTTCAGCACATCAACGGAATATACCAGTTCACCAAGTTCATCTTCCTCAACGGGGTAAAACCTTGGATCCTCCGTACCTGAACTAATAGCGTTATATATAATCTCTTCAGCAATATTTTTTCTTACAGGAGCTATCGTCCCGATACATCCCCTGAGCTGCCCGTTTTTCTTGATTGACACGAATACACCTGCTCTGTTTTCCAGCATTTCTGAAGGCAAATCATCAGGCACCTTTATAATTTTTTTATCTTTCACATATGTCTCCAGTGAAATCCGTGCAAGTTCTACATAAGCATCTTCATTCTCCCTCAGCTGTTCTATCCTTTGCTTTTTTCTGTTTTCTACTCTTTCCAGTATGTTGCTCTCAGTCTTTTCCTCACCAACTCTAATCTTTGCTATAGCATACCCTACTCCAAAAGGACCTTCATATGAATATACCTCAGATTTCAACTGATGCCCGTCCAAAGCACCAAACATCATAATAAAAGATCTTAGGCCACACTCTCCTGCCTGTTCGCAAAAATCTTCATCCAGTTCCAGCAGTCTTTCTATATCAAGAGTTTTTACACTATTTACCAGAAGTTCGTCGAACTCCTTGCCATGCTTATTGTAGCCATAAGGAGCATCATGAGATAACCTGTGGGAAAGGTCACCGCTTGCTAAAAAAACAACATTTTCCTGTGAATCTTCAACGGCCTTTGCAATGCATCTTCCAAACCTGTACAAATCGTTAAATGGAAGGCCTGCAATTGAGATATGGACAAGCTTAAATGAGCTGAATTCTTTGTTTACAAAATAAAGCGGTACGAATGCTCCATGGTCCAGATTCCGTGAAAAGCCATATCTTCTCAGCTCTCTATTTTCAAGGCCCCCGCATGGGATTCCGGCATCATTTGAATAATCAATAATTTTCTGGACAAGTTCAGTATTATTGGAAAACTCCAGGCTCACATCGCTTCTTCCAAACCTGCCCATATCACCGGCCAGATTGCTGGAAGTTGAAATATATATATAATCTTGAAATACCGGTCCGTGGGGTGTGGTAACAATTATGGTGTCAGGTCTGTCAGATTTAATATCCTGAGCAGCCTTTTTCATAGCTTGAATCGTCCTGTACGCACTTTCCTCCTCACCCCGGCCGATTTCAGGTATTACAATCGGTGGATGCGGAAATATATATGCTCCGGTAATTTTACCCATTATATCACTACCTTCCTGCAGCAACTGAAAATACTATTACTCCAAATGTTGTTATTATAAAAGTTATCGCAGTAATAAGTGCTACCCATTTTACAGCAAGTCTCTTTTTCATAGCTCAACCCTGCCTTTTTATTAATTCAAACGATTATATTCACTCAAACTTTATTATTTTTATATTAATATATTCTTTATTAATATATTCTATATTAATATCTGCATTTTTCAAGGATTGAGTTATATTGTTTTCTTTTCAATCTGGGATTGGTATACCGTGCCATCGTTATCTTGTGCATTATCTTCAGGGTATTGCAAATATATATCTGAAAATTCTATTGCTGCAGCATATACGAGATTATTATCGGGAATTCCAAAGGATATTTCCTTATTGTAAGCTTCGTCTTCCTCAACTTCATCCATAGGAAATACAATGGTGAAGATGCTGCCTACATCCACCTTGCTTTCGACGAATACTTCCCCTCCCATTGCATTTACAAGTAATCTGACCAGCGTAAGTCCAAGACCGGTACCCACACGTTCTCTGGACAGAGTATTATCTGCCTGTACAAATCTATTGAACACCAGCTCAATTTTATCTTCAGGTATGCCTTCACCTTCGTCTTTTACCATCACACAAATCTTATCACGGTCAGGAAAGATTTTTACTTCTATTGATCTGCCACATGGAGTGAATTTTATTGCATTTGAGAGTAGATTCAATAATACACGTTCATATTTTTCTTCATCAATTGCTATGATTTTTCGTTCAAAGTCAGATATGAATTTTATTTCAACGCCTCTGTCAACTGCATAGAGCATTACTGAGTCTATAATAGATTTGGTGAACCAGACAATATCAATATTTTTCTTATGAATCTTCATATATCCGTTCTCGGCCTTGGATATATCAAGCAGGTTATTAACAAGTCTAAGCTGTCTTAGAGAATTTTGTTTTATCTGATGAATAAGTTTTCTTACCTTCGGAGGCACTGAATTTCTGTACATATTCTCTATAGTCTGAATTGCAGCGCATATTACGGTAAGGGGAACCTTGAATTCATGAGATATAAAGTTAAAAAATTCATCCTTGGTTTTGAGCAACTTTTCATATTCGTTCCTCTGATGCTCAATTGCCATGGAATATTCATCAGCAAGCTGTCTGTTAAGCACCTTGTCTGTAACATCATATGTAATACACAAAACATATTTTATTGTTTCGTTTTCCTTAATCGGAACAAAGGTGATATCAACATACGTTTCATCGTCAGTATCCCGTTTTACCATAAATTCAGGTATTTTTATGACAATTCCGCAGGAAAACACTTCCTTCCATACGAAACTACCATCCTCATTAACCCATTCCGCTGCAATTTTACTAAGAGAAACTCCCACACTGTTTTTCCTGATATCATATGGAGACTTTAACAGGCTAAGAAAATTACCGTTTGCCTCCAACAAAATCATATCAGGCACGCCAAAAATAGCAATTCCAATATCAGTGCCGTTTGAAATATGTTCTATGCCGGCAAGCTTGTCCTCAATTCTTGAATTTGGTACTTCATTAAAAACTATTATTGCTTCATCAGGCATAATCCCAGGCAACCTAATCACATTTACAAGTCTTGCATGAAATGATCTGGTAAACAAATACATACTCTTTTCTATATCACTTGAAATGCTGGAATATTCAATACTAGCTTTAAACAAATTTTTAAATACCAATTCAATGTTGTTATTTATAAGATCTTCTTTTAAATATCCTGTCAGGTTTATAAATGCATAACTGATTTCGTAAATTATATTGTCTCTTACCTTTATGTATGGCAAAAACGGCAGTGAACAAAGACAATATTTCTTACTAATATTAATCCCTCCACTCAGATTATAGAGTAGATCGTAAATCCATAATAATTTTTTTGTAAAATCATATATAATAATATCATAAATTTACTGTAAATGCTAATTATTTGCAAATAATTTGCGAATAATTTGTTACTTTTTTATCAAGCCACTCTACAATTTTTGAAACAGCATGGTTATCATTATCCGGAAAACAATAATCCGCCACTTTTTTCAGTTGTTCATGCGCATTCTCCACCGCTATTCCTATTCCTGCAACTTCTATCATATCTATATCATTCATGTTGTCCCCTACTGCTATAACCTTTGAGCGAGAAATCTGCAACATTTGTATCAGCTCTTTCAATGCCCTGCCTTTTGAAGCCTCTTTGCTGAGTATTTCAAGAAAAAACGGTTCTGAATATACTACGTAAAAAGGGCTTTCCTCATTTATAATATTTTCCAGGATATACTTTTCTACTTCTTCCAGTTTCTCATGCTCCCAGGCAAGTATTACTTTATACCAACCGTCAGGTACTTCTTCAATGGTAGCACGACGGGGAAAAAATTCCGCTCTTTTCAGGTGCATATCTGTGATGTCATTTTCCTTCAGAAGAATCATTTGTCCCCCATGAAATACCTCTATCCCCATTTGCGGAAACTTTTCCATCAAATGAATTAAAACATTCCTGACATCTGTTGGGAGTAACTTGTACCAAAGCCTTTCTTTCTTGTCAAAATCATATATAAGGCTGCCATTATATAATATAACAGGAGCATTTACAGGAAGCTGAGGCATATACTGTGCAATCCCCAGGTCCATCCTGCCCGTGGCAATAGTAAAACGCCCTCCTTTTTCTACAAAATATTTTACAGCTTCCCTGTTTTGTCTGCTAATTTGTTTTTTGCTGTCAAGAAGTGTGCCATCCATGTCACAGACCAGCAAAATACCTTTAAATGGAGTTTTTTCTGTCATTAGTAGATCCACCTTCCAAATATGTAATATATACCAACAATAACACAGCATTAAACAAACAATGGAATTAAAACCATAGACAAATATCTATATTGCCATAAAATAAGGGCTTTGGGGATATATCCCAAAACCCTATTGGTAACTGGTGCGGACAACAGGACTTGAACCTGCACGGGGTTGCCACTAGATCCTAAATCTAGCGCGTCTGCCAATTCCGCCATGTCCGCACATATAAAACAAGCCAATCAATTCAGAATAGCTTCAAAAGCTACTAGATGATTATAACACAATCTTATAAAAAATCAATACTACAGTTTGAAATTGCTTATCATATTATTTAACTCTTCAGCCAATTCTGCAAGCATTGAGGCAGATGAGGATATCTCCTCCTGACCTGCAGTCTGTTCTTCAATAGCTGCCGCAACTTCCTGGCTTCCCGACATTGACTGCCTTGCAACATTGTATATAATTCTGCTCATTTCCTCTACTTTCTTAATTTCTTCAACTGCTTTTTCTATTTCATCATTTATTTCTTTTACCTGAGCATCTACATCCTTGCTGGTGCTGACAATTTCTTCAAAAGATTTCCTTGCTTCTTCTGCCATTTGTGTGCCTTCAATAACCTCGTTAACCCCTTCAGTCATACTTTCAGCAACCAGCTCTGCCTGGCTTTGTATTTCCTTTAATATTTCTGTAATTTTCTTTGCCGCACTTGCAGAACCCTCTGCCAGCTTGCGTATCTCATCTGCTACAACTGCAAAACCTTTCCCGTGTTCTCCGGCTCTTGCAGCTTCTATTGCTGCATTAAGAGCAAGAAGATTAGTCTGTGATGCAATGTTGGTTATTGAATCAAGAATTACTCTAATATCTGCAGTCTGCTTATTCAATACTTGGGTAATTTCCTGTGTATTGATAATCTTTCTCTGAATAGTCTCTATTTGATTCATTAATTGTCTTACTTTTTCATTACCTACTTCAGCAGCTTCACTTGCTCTCAGGGATGTAGACAATACAACACGTGAATTATCATAAATTCTCTTATTTCTTTCCATCTGGTTCTTTATGACTTCTACAGTCTTTTCTGATTTTTCTGATTGGTCTACAGCACCGTTTGAGACCTGTTGTATTGCAACCGCAATTTGCTCGATAGCCTTTGTACTCTGCTCGGCTCCGGCTTTTAGTGATTCCGCAGATTGAGCTACATTTTCACTCGTATTGCCAATCTTGCTGATTATAGCCCGGAGATTTGCTACCATTTTATTGAATGCCTGTGCTAACACTGCAACATCGTCTTTTGAGTTTATTTTTATGTTCTCTACACTGAGGTTTCCATCTGCAATATTTTGAGCAGAGAAAGAAAGCTTGTGGATAGTACCGCCGGTTTTGTGCGAGTATATTGTAGAAGCAGTCAGGCTTATTACACTAACAGTTATAATCAATACAAATACTACAATTCCTGTGATATCAGCCTTCCTGCTGAGGATTTCCTTTAAAACCAACTGGCTGTTTAACTCTGCCGAGATTAATTCGTCAATCTCACTCTGGATAAAACCTGCAACTTTTTTTGCATTGTCTCTTTCCTCTATAGCTTTGCTTACAGATTCACTGTCATAAACTTTTTTTATGTAATCGTTAAATGTCTGATTAAGCCTTTCAACAGAGTTGATCCTGTCAATTACTTCACTATCTGTAGTAAATCTCCTAAGAGTTAAAATATTGTTTTCAATTTTCTTGGTTTCAGTTGATACATTTTCCGTATGTGACTTGTTTTCCTTGTCAATTATGTAGTTAGTAAGGTACTCTGGAATAGTTGCTGCTGACTTTTTAATTTCATTGGCTGCTATTGATGTCTGAACCATGTTGTCAAGATCTGTAATAAAAGAACGCAGCAAGAAGAAAGATACAATACTCACAGCTCCCATTGCTATTACGATAGAAGTGAATCCAAAAATCATTCTGCCTTTAACTGTCGACATAAAGTTTAATCTTCCGACAGTTTTTTCTATCTCCTTTGTCTTTTTAAATTTTCTCAAATGGATCAACCCCACCTTCATTCACAGTAAGTATTTTCTTGTGAGACATTAGCATTATACTGAAAACAAAACATAAAAAAACAAAATATGACAACATCCTACTCCATATGTTAAAATTTTTACTCCAAAGTATATTATATCCATAAATTATCAAAATGTAAACTATTATTGAAAAACTATCCATATCAGAATTGTTTATATAAGGAAAGTGCTTATATATGTCTTACGTGCTCCAGTCCCTGTCTGAAAAGCTGTAAAATATGTTCATCGTCCAGCGAATAGATTGCAGATTTCCCCTCTTTTCTGAATTTTACAAGCCTCTGATTTCTGAGAATACGAAGCTGATGTGATATAGCTGACTGGGTCATATTAAGAATTTCAGCAATATCACAGACACACATATCGCACTTTGAAAGAGTAAATATAATTTTCAGCCTGGTTGGGTCTCCGAGAGTCTTGAATACTTCAGAAAGCATTATTATTTCTTCTTCATCAAGCATGGAGTTTTTTACTTTGCTTACGTTATCATAATTAGTATTAACTTCTTCGCAGTTATCGAAACAATTATTCACCATAGCACATCCTTCACTTGTTAATGATATTATCCATGGTTTGAATTCAATTATCTCAGACCTGAACGGTATTTCAATATCATTATCATTATATTTTTTATGAGAAAACATGTCAATTGTAGTTGCCAGCGTGGCTATCTATTGTTATATTATATTTAAATCTGCTGTGACAGCAAATAAAATTTGCATGTTTTGCATACACTATTATGATATCACCAACCGGGGGAATAATCGTTGATTTATTTCATATTATTAGCACTTATGATATTTTTTATAACCTATATGCGAATTGAAGCTTCATGGGTTGAAGTTAATCATATAAAGTTTACAAGAAGCAGCAGGAATTTAAAGGTTCTCCACATCTCAGATTTACACATAAACAGATTGAAAGTGTCATGGCGAAAAATAAAAAATATAATGAAAAAGGAAAATCCTGATTTAATTTTAATAACAGGAGACTGCATAGAAAAAGAACAACATACGGATATTTTTCTTGACTTTATTGATTATTTGAACTTTGCTCCGCCTGTTTGCCTGTGCCTGGGCAACCATGATCACAGAGCTTTTTCATATGACCGCAAAAAAGTTAACAAGTTTATAAGTGAAATCGAAAAACGTCGAATTACCGTACTTGATAACAGCTCCATTTGCTTTAGCAAGAACGAAAAGGATTACAACATTATCGGCATAGACGATTTAAGAGAAGGAAACCCGGACATTGATAAGGCCTTAAGTACAAAAAAAGAAAATGCTTATATAAATATAGCTGTCTCACACAATCCGGACATTGTGTATTCTCTTAAAGGAAAAGGGATACACTATCTCTTCTGCGGTCATTTGCACGGAGGACAGATATGGGCTCCTTTCAATCTGGAGTTCAGATTGCTGCGTGAAGATAAACTTGGTTTAAATGGGATAAGGAAAGGACTGCACAGAATTAACGGAATCAACCTGTATATAAGCCGTGGCCTGGGGAACGTTACCGTTCCCCTCAGATTCATGTCACGGCCTGAAATAACCATATATTATCTCCCATAAGCATGCGCTTTACCTGTGCATATACTCTGCTTAAGCACGCACTCTGCATGTGCATGTATTCTGCCTAAGCACATACTTTGCATACGCATGTGCTATGCCTAAGCTCGCACTTTGCTTGAAGCAAACACTCTGCCTGAACCGCGCTTTACCTGCGCAGACGCTTTTCAAGCATTTCTTTCTGTGCTTCGAAGCCAGGTTTTCCAAGAAGGGCGAACATGTTCTTTTTATATGCTTCAACTCCAGGTTGGTCAAATGGGTTTACACCCAAAAGATACCCGCTTATTCCGCAGGCTTTCTCAAAGAAATATACCAGACTGCCAAAATAATAGCTGTTCATCTCAGGAATGTTCAACACCAGATTGGGAACACCGCCGTCAGTATGTGCGAGAATTGTTCCCTCAAGTGCTTTTTTGTTTACCAGATCAATTTCCATTCCTGCAAGGAAATTGAGGCCGTCTATATTGTCTTTGTCAGCCTGGATCGTCATTGATTTACTGGATTTCTCTATTTTAAGAACCGTTTCGAAAATATTCCTGAGGCCATCCTGTATATATTGCCCCATGGAGTGAAGATCAGTTGTAAAATCGACTCCTGCCGGGAATATACCTTTGCCGTCCTTGCCTTCGCTTTCACCATATAACTGCTTCCACCATTCGGTAAAGTAATGCATGGAAGGCTCATAGTTAACCATTATTTCAATTATCTTATTTTTTCTGTAAAGTACATTTCTTACAGCTGCATATTGATAGCAGTCATTATCTGCCAAATTCACACATTTATAAGCCTCATATGCATCAGCTGCACCTTTCATCATATCATCAATATCGATTCCACTTACTGCAATTGGCAGTAATCCTACAGCAGTAAGCACTGAATACCTGCCTCCTACATCGTCGGGTATTACAAAAGTTTCATATTTCTCTTCATCAGACAGCTTTTTCAAAGCTCCTCTGGATTTATCTGTAGTTACATAAATCCTTTTAGCCGCTTCAGCTTTCCCATATTTTCTCTCCATTAATTCCTTGAAAATCCTGAATGCAATGGCAGGTTCGGTGGTAGTGCCTGACTTGGATATTACATTTATTGAAATATCCTTTTCTTCCAGGACATCCATCAAATCGGACAAATATTTAGAGCTTATATGATTTCCTGCAAAATAAATTTCAGGTGTTTTTCTTTTATCCTTCGGAAGAATATTATAGAAAGAATGGGATAATGCTTCAATAGCAGCTCTTGCTCCAAGATAGGAGCCCCCTATTCCGATTACGATGAGAGCATCGGAATCCTGTCTTATTTTCTCTGCTGCAGCTTTAATCCTTTGAAACTCCTCTTTATCATAATTTAAAGGAAGGTCAACCCAGCCTGTAAAATCCTTTCCTGCACCAGTCTTATTATGAAGCATATCATGTGCAGACCTGACAAAACTTTCAAGATATATTACTTCATTTTCACTGATAAAATTTAAAGCGTCAGAATAACTAAACTTCAATTTTTCCATCATTATACCTCCTGAAACAAACTACGTATTATTTCGTATAAATAGTTTTTATATTGCTTTGTAATAAATAATTAGCAATTAAATGCTCACTTGGTATAGTATAACATTTGTACACTTCAATTTAAAGGATAATTTTACAATACATCTGCTTTTCTCCACTATTCTTGCTCATTTTTTCGATATATATCCATATGAACATAAAAAAACTATTTTGTGAATTATTTTATACGAAATAATTTTTTATTATGGTGAAAGATATATATGGGGATACAAAATAAAATAAATTCCCTTAGAAAATATCTTACAAATATGCATTTTGCCAAAATAAATACTAAAATCTTAAAGAGGTGAATAAGATGTCAAGACCAAAAACTCCATTAGTACCGGAAAAAAGAGACGCATTAACAAGATTCAAACTGGAATGCGCAGAAGAAATAGGACGCCTTAATTTCTGCAAGGAATTCAACGATCACTATAAAGGAGACGTAACCTGCGCAGAAAACGGACGGCAGGGAGGCCCTATAGGCGGTCAAATGGTCAAAAAAATGATTGCAATGGCAGAACAACAATTACAATAAAAAAATATGACCCATTTTCATTACTGAAGGCATTAACTGTTACCAGCATTGCCCCTAATGCAAAATGGGTCATACATAACATAAATATTGAGAACTGATTTAACTTGTTGTGCTATGCAATTAGATAGCATTGCGGAGAGCTTTAGAACTAGTTATTATCAGCTCTTAAGCTCGGAACTCCTGCTATTGAAATGCTGGCACAACAAGTTTTTTTACTAATCTTATCTTAGCTGTGCACCTAATTTGTCTTTTAATCCGTCTATAATTTTTTGCATTACAGCATTTACTTCATCATCAGTTAATGTTCTGTCCTGTCCCCTGAATGTTATCGAGTATGCAACGCTCTTCATTCCCTCAGGTATCTGCTTGCCTTTATAGACGTCAAACAGTTTCATATCTTCCAATATGTTGCCTGAATTACTGCTAATTACATCTTCAATTTGTTTTACCAGAATCTCATCTTTTACAAGCATTGCTATATCTCTTGTAACAGCAGGGAATTTGGGCAATGGTTTATATTCAACATCCATATCGGCGTTTTCAATAAGTTTTTCAACTTCCAGAACACCTATATAAGTATCTTCGGGGCATTCAAATTTTTCAGCCACTTCAGGATGTATCTGACCTATTGTTCCTATTTTCTGACCTTTTATCATAATAGAGGCAGTTCTGCCCGGATGGAATGTAGGATTATCACTCTCAGGCTGGAAATTCACCCTTTTTATCCCCAGAACATCCAGAAGTTCTTCAACTACTCCTTTTATATCATAGAAGTCAGCGTTTCCATAAATACCAAGAGTGAGAATCTCCTTCTCGTGCGGCAGCTCTGTAACAGGCAAGCTTTCAGGAATGTATACAAATGACATTTCAAACAGCCTTGCGCTCTCTATTCTCCTGTTATAGTTTCTGCTAATTGCATCAAGCATGCTTGGTATGGTTGTCGTTCTCATAATGCTGTAATCCTCACCCAGCGGGTTGGAAATAACCACTGCCTTACGCAGTTCACTGTCTTCAGGTACATTCAATGCATCTAAAACTTTCGGACTTGTAAATGAGTATGTGTATATTTCATACATTCCGCACGAAATCATGGTATCCTTTATAAGGTCTTCCAGTTTCTGTTTATAGCTTTTTTTACCTAAGGTTGCAGACTTTCCTTCGAGAAGCGTTGCCTGAATATTGTTATATCCGTAGAACCTCGCAATTTCCTCGGCCAAATCAGCTTCTCTTTCAACATCAAGCCTGAAACTCGGTACCGTAACTGTCATATTGGCTTCATCAACTTCAAATTCCAAAGCCCGCAGGATTTTTATCATATATTCCGTGGAAATGGATGTACCAAGAAATGCGTTAATCCTGTCAGGTCTCAATTTTATGCTTCTTCTCTCAGCTTTGCGAGGATAGCAGTCAATAATTCCGCTGCATACTTTTGCCGCTCCCATTTCAATAGCAAGCTGGGAAGCTCTGTTTATAGCAGTAATTACATTTTCAACATCCAGTCCTTTCTCAAAGCGGCTGGAAGCCTCAGTTCTCATACCAAGTTTTTTGGCGGTAAGCCTTACTGAAATACCGTCAAAATTTGCACACTCCAATAATATTGTTTTGGTGGTTTCCTTTATTTCAGAATTTGCACCGCCCATAACTCCAGCTACTCCCAGAGGTTTAACAGCATCCGCTATTACAAGCATTGAGGAATCAAGCTTTCTGTCCTGGTCGTCTAAAGTCTTCAGGATTTCTCCGTCAGCAGCTCTTCTTACAATAATTTTGCCGCCTTCGATATTTTCAAGATCATAAGCATGCATAGGCTGCCCAAGTTCCAGCATTACATAGTTGGTTATATCCACGATATTGTTAATAGGTCTGATACCTGCAGCCTTAAGCCTGTTTCTCATCCATTCCGGCGAAGGCTCTATTTTAACATCTTTAAGTATTCTTGCAGCAAATCTTGCGCAAAGGTCAGTATCCTTGATTTCTACTGAAGCATACTTCTCAGCACTGTCATCTTCCTCTTTTACAATTATCTCAGGCTTTCTGAAGGGTTTTTCCAGAGCTACTGCCGCCTCTCTCGCAATGCCTAATACGCTCAGGCAATCCGGCCTGTTGGAGGTTATTTCAAAATCTATTACCACCTCATTGAGCCCAAGAACATCTTTTATATCTGTTCCCGGAACAACATCGGGATTAAGGATAAAAATTCCGTCTTCACAGGCTTCAGGATAATCATCCTTGGAAAGGTTCAATTCACCTATTGAACACATCATACCATTTGATTCAAGTCCTCTCATTTTTCCTTTCTTTATTTTTATTCCACCTGGAAGAGTAGACCCGTCAAGGGCAACAGGAACAATATCCCCGGCTTTTACATTCTTTGCGCCGGTCAGGACCTGAATTGTTTCGTTTCCTACATCAACCTGGCACACTAAAAGTTTGTCTGCATTGGGATGTTTCTCCACTTGAAGAATTTTACCGGCAACAACCTTTGAAATTTCCTCTCCGGGACTCTCAACTCCTTCAACCTTTGACCCAGACATGGTCATCGCTTCTACAAGCTCTTCAACTTCAACATCTATATCAACAAAGTCCTTTAGCCAATTTACAGGCACTTTCATCATCATTCACTCCATTCATATTTAATTTCAGTATATCTTAAAAATCATTCATTTCACTGTATAACTAATTCATTCCGCAACAAAACTGATTCATTTCACTGTACATATAAATTGTTTCATTTCACTTTATCTGCTAAAACTGTCTCAAAAATATCAGTTAAAACTGCTTCAAAAATCTTATGTCATTTTCGTAAAGCAGCCTCATATCATCTATATTGAACTTACCCATAACCGTTCTTTCTGCTCCTATGCCAAATGCAAATCCGCTGTAAACTTCCGGGTCTATTCCGCAGATTTCAAGCACTTTAGGATGTACCATTCCGGCTCCGAGTATTTCTATCCATCCCTCATTCTTGCATACACGGCATCCTTTTCCGCCGCATGTCCAGCAGGATACATCCACCTCCGCGCTGGGTTCTGTAAATGGGAAGTGGTGAGGTCTTAATCTAATCCTGGAATTTTCACCAAACAGGCTCTTTGCAAAAACCTGCAGTGTACCGATCAGGTCTCCCATTGTCACTCCCTTGTCCACTACAAGTCCCTCTATCTGATGGAATATGGGAGAATGAGTAGCGTCAACTGCGTCAGAACGGTAAACCCTGCCAGGACATATTACTTTTATCGGAGGCTTTTTATTCTCCATTACCCTTATCTGAACTGGTGATGTCTGTGTCCTGAGAAGTATGTTTTCATTGATGTAGAATGTATCCTGGGTATCTCTTGCAGGGTGTCCTTTGGGTATGTTAAGCGCCTCAAAATTGTAGTAGTCCAATTCAACCTCAGGACCTTCGGCAATTTCATAACCCATGCCGATAAATACTTCCCTGATTTGATCAATTGCAATTGTCAATGGATGCCTGCTTCCCAGAAACTTTCTTCTGCCAGGAATGGTAACATCTATAACCTCCCTTGCAATTTTCCTGGACCGTTCCATTTCAGCCAGTTTCTTTCCGGTCTCTTCAATCTTGCTTTCCAACAGCTTCCTTACTTCATTTGCAAGCTGACCGATAATCGGCCTTTCTTCAGTCGAAAGTGTGCCCATGCCTCTTAACACCTGTGTGAGTTCGCCTTTCTTGCCAAGATATTTTACCCTTATGTTTTCTAAATCCTGAATTTGCTCTACTGAACTGAGTTCTTTTTCTGCACGTTCCCTGATGCTGTTCAGCTGTTCTCTCATATTTACTTCTCCTTTCATATGATAGTTCGCCTTAACTAGTTTTGCTGGCTTTTCGATAGTGCAACCAGCTATCACCGGGGGCATTTTATATAATCAGGGACATTTCTCAGCATTAAAGGAATACCCCTTGTTCAATAATAAGTGTCCCCCTTGCCTTATAAATTAAAAAAACCTTCATCCCTTACAGGGACGAAGGTTCAAGCTTCGCGGTACCACCCAGTTTCCCGCAGCATGCTGCGGGCTCTCATACAGCAACTTACCTGCACGGCTCATTGCTTCTTACTCTAACGGGTTTGCTCCGGCATCGCCTACTACGCAAGTGTTTTTATCTGCGATTCAGGATGCAGCTCCGGAGTGAACTTCAACGGTCGGTTCCATAAAAACGCTTTCAGCCAGCGGCGTTTTCTCTCTGTGATGTTCCGGCTCCGCCTACTTTACTCCTTCACAGCTTTTAACATTAACTTTTGCGGCTATTATAACACAATTATGCAATAAAAACAATAAAAGTCTCATATGTATATACATCTTTTCCATTTGCTATTCATTTTATAAATTCTTTTATTTTTTGACGCAAATGCTTCCCTACTGTACATATACTGATTTTGAGAGTTAATTGCCGTAATACCTGTTTGGTAATGCCTGTTTGGAGGTTTACTTATGCTTAATGAAGAGTTAAACAAAAATGCGCAGGAAGCAAGGAAAATTGTATGGGATACTGCAAATGGAAGCGATACAATGGTAGGTGGCGGAATAATGCTTCACGGCATAAGCCAGTGTAAAGAGAGCAATATTGCGCCGCCTCGTTGGAAAGGGGGAGGAATTGACCACACTCATCAATTTTTAGTCGCAAGAGGCATCTTAATATTAGAAAACGATAAGACATGGAATGTAGCAAGGCATTTATATGAAAATAACGGGGCAACGACATTAATGGAGTATGCCGACAAGCCGGATGAAGATGAAATAGGAGCACTTTTTGCCGGACATTTTTACAATCC
This sequence comes from Clostridiaceae bacterium, assembly GCA_012840085.1. Taxonomy (GTDB): domain Bacteria; phylum Bacillota; class Clostridia; order Acetivibrionales; family DUMB01; genus DUMB01. The sequence continues at coordinate 3,205 of DUMB01000091.1, read as the reverse complement.
ATATACGGGGGTAAATTTTTTGGGTCAGACAAGTCCTACAGCCAAAACAAATTTTCTGCAGCACACTGAAATAGCAGTGAACAATTTTCACACGAACAGAACTTATGCATGGCAGGAGTTAGGAAGAGCTCTTCACTATATTGCTGACATGAATCAGCCACACCATGCCTCAAATATGGTAGCAATACTTACCAACCATGCTGAATTTGAACTCTGGGTCGATCAGCGCAGAATAAAGTATGGTGTTACAAGCAGTTCTAAATATAACGATTACCTTGAAGACTCCTTTGAAACTTATTGCAGCAAAATTGCAGATGATTCCGCAAAAAATGCATATGCTTATAAAGATGCAGCTTTAGCTTCTTTTTCATTATTTAAATACTATAATTACGATTTTGCAGCTAAAAACACACTGCCTTACACCCAACAGGTGATTGCTGCCTTTCTGTATAGGTTCCTGAAGGCGGTTTGAATGTGAGACAGGTAAGACAGGGGACGGTTCTTCGTCCTGGACAGGATTGGGTGAGACAGGGAGTATGAGATAGGGGTCGGTTCTTCGTCCTGAAGCGGGTGTGAGATGAGACAGTGGACGGTTCTGTGTCCTGAAGCGGGTGTGAGTTTGAGACAGGGGACGGTTAATGTGAAAGTTATTAGCTTTCATCAATTCTCCTGTCTCAGAAACTGTCATGGCGGTTCTGTCGCATGGTAACATGGGGACAGTTTTGCACTTTCGCTGTTTGGCAGCATGACAACAACATGTTTAGCGCAGTCTGACGGTTCTATGTTATGTGAGTATGACATAGAACCGTCCCCTGTACCACTAGCCGTCCCTTGTACCACTTCCATAGAACCGTCCCTTGTACCATCCGCCTTGTACCACTTGCCCTTGTACACACTTTCACACATTTCCTTGCACACGTCCCTTATCATATTACCTTAATTCCTAATGCAGCAACATTATTTACAATAGCCTTCCACTCTGCTAACATTTGCTCTAAATAGATTAAGCCGGTCTGGGTGATACTGTAATATTTTCTTGGAGGTCCATTTAAAGATTTCTTTTTTGTAATTTGAGTATAGCCTGAGGTGTTTAATCTGCGAAGAATTGTATATATTGACCCCTCATAAACATCGGGGAAAAAATGTCTTATGGACTTCATGAGTTCGTAGCCGTAAAGCTCTTTATCCTTAAGCGTATAAAGAATACACATTTCCAATACTCCTTTTTTCATTTGAGCATCCATGTTATTGCCTCCTATGCTTCCGCTATTATAGTATCGGCCAGCATATCATGAAGTGCTTTATGCTCCCGTGTAAACAAAATTGTAAATACAGAGATAACAGGAACTATTGGAATGGAATTCAAGAGAATTTTCCCTAAAAATTCCCGGTAAAAGATAGCCCCTCTTGTTGCAGGATCTGCATTCGATTTCCGGATCTTTATACGCATTAGTTTTTTCCCTATAGTCTGTCCTTTAAGAAGTAATGAGCATACCAGTGAATAAAAAAGATAAAATGCAAGACCCAGGTTTGCAAGAATATATTTTGGCAGCCTCGACTTAACACTGTATGTTGAATTGATTTCACCAACATCTCTTGTACTGCCATTTTCTTTTACCACATATGTTTTTACTACTCCGGAACTTGATTGTTCTGATAAATCTGTATAAGCAGGATAGCTCAAATATATAGAAGCTCCGGGTAAAGGACTTGGATAAGTTAAAAACATTATATATGGAACTGCAAAAGCCCTGGTCATAGTTAGCACTATTACCAATACAGGCAGTATCGAAATAATCGCATCTATAATGTAGGCACATAAACGGCGTCCGGGATTGCTTATATGTTTACACTGTTGTATTGTTTTTTTGCCAGTGTGTTCTTCTAATAATAATTTAGCTATAAAAGCAGGAGAACCAAGCTCTTCAGATATTTCATCATCACTTTTTCCTTCTTCTCTGCCGGATACAAAAAAGCTTTCGTAATCCGACAATATATCCTCTAATTCTTCAGGCGATATGCGGGATTCCAGATTTTCTTTCAGTTCACGAAGATATTCTTGCTGTTTCATTTACTTTACCTCCAGTACTAATTATTAAATAGTAGTTTCAGTTATATTTTACCATGCTACTATTCAATAATCAATAGTGGAATAAAAATCTTCATTCCATCGCTTCACTTGCACTTAAAACCTTTCAGGACTATAATAAAAGCATAATTTCAGTAAGACTTTTGTTTCTGGAGGTTAACCATGAATAATATAAGCATGAATTACATAATAAAAACTATTCTTCCAATCCTGTTAATAATAGCTGCATTCATTTTTAATAAATATGTGGGATTAGTGTGTTTGATAGCATATATAATATTAACATGTTATGCTTCCCGAAGCACTTTTTATAAATTAATTGCCAACATAAATTACGGAAAAGGGGATTTGGACAAGACACTGCAGTGGTACGGTAAAGCCTATAAAGCCGATAAATCAAAAGCCGGAACTGCTATTACATACGCATACCTTCTGCTTAAAGGCGGAAATATTGATGAATCAGAAAAAGTATTCAAACATATTTTTGAATTAAATCTCGGTCAGGATGAAAAAATGCTGGCAAAATCCAATTACGCCCTTCTTCTGTGGAAAAAAGGCGACCTGGACGCAGCTGTAAATTTACTTGAAGAAGTCACTCAAAGCTATAAGACAACGGCAACTTATGGAAGCCTTGGTTATTTGCTCATTCTAAAGGGCGGCCTGGACAGGGCTCTTGAATTTAACCTTGAAGCATTTGATTACAATAGTTCAAATCAAATCATCCAGGACAATCTGGGCCAGACCTATTATTTGAGGGGTGAGCAGGATAAAGCTGTTGAGATATATGAAAAGCTTATGCCAACAAATCCATCATTTCCTTCAGCATACTATAATTACGGTCTGGTACTGCTTAAGAACGGTGAATACGAAAAAGCCCTTGAAAATATGGAAAAAGCTCTTAATTTCATATTTTCTCCTCTGAGTGCAATTCAAAAAAGTGATATAGAAGCAAAAATAGAAGAAATAAAACATATAATGGAAGAAAACAAGCAATCGAGTAGGAGGTAGGTGATTAATTCACCTACCGACCTCTCACACCACCTAGCCTACGGTCCCGTACTAGGCGGTTCCCAAGTTTACGCCGTTACGGTTTTGTAGTAATCCCAGAAAAATGTG
>DUMB01000090.1 GCA_012840085.1 Clostridiaceae bacterium | reverse complement strand
GAGAAGGACACACCCGTTCCCATCCCGAACACGGAAGTTAAGCTTCTCAGTGCCGATGATACTTGGCTGGAGACGGCCCGGGAAAGTAGGTCTCTGCCAGAATTATATCAGAGCCCTGTGCGAATAGTACAGGGTTTTGTCGTATTTGCAGAAAAAAGTGTTTTCTTAAGGTAATATTGGTCCTTTGCACAAAAAGTCTTTCCTCAAGGTAAAATTGCTCCTTTGCGCAAAAAAATTCTCCTCCAATGAATATGTAAATATTAAATATGACGTATTTGTGGTAAAGGCCGGTAAATTTGAGTTTGGGTCAGAGATAGTTTGAGTTAGAAATAGTTTGACTTAGAAATAGTTTAGCTCAGTAATAGTTTGAGTCAGTAAAGTCTGAGCCAGAAAAGTTTGAGTCGTAAATAATTTGTGTCAGAAATAGTCTGGCTCAGTAAAAGTTTGAGTCAAAAAAGTCTAAGTAAGGAAAGGTTTAAGTTAGAGATAGTTCCAGGCAGAAATAATTTGAAAGGGAAATAGCGTGCGACACGAATTAAATTTAGCAACATAATAAATATAAAAAAATATCAGAAAATATTAAAAAGTACATTAAAAAATTATTAGAAGAAATAATAAGAAAAATACAAAAAAATTTGTCTAAAATTTTGATAAATTTTACGAAAATTTTTTAAATGTACTTGTAAAAAATTTTTCAATATAGTACAATAGTGAGTGCTGTGACGTGGCATACGATGATGCAGGAGATTGCTATCCTGAGAGATAGGGAACTTCTGCGGAGAATGTCCGATTCGAGAAACCGGGCGACAAGTCACTGTACATTCTGCGTGATACACGATAAGTGTACTAATTGGTTAGTATAGCCCAGGTTCAGTGTGGCCAGTTTGGTCAATATGTGAATACCTGGGCTTTAAAATAACTCGTTATGAAACACCCGGCATAGTGTACAGATAAATTGCTTGTTGTACGTAACAACAAAAAAGGGATTTCCTGAACGAAAAGGTATGCTGACTTTTCAAAAGGAATTATCCTTACGTTAGAAGGAGGTTTATGTATGGCAAACAAACAAAAAATCAGAATCAGGTTGAAGGCGTTTGACTATCAGATACTTGATCAGTCGGCTGAAAAGATTGTTGATACTGCAAAAAGAACAGGTGCACAGGTATCGGGGCCGGTGCCGCTGCCAACTGAAAAAGAAATTATCACTATACTCAGAGCGCCTCACAAATATAAGGATTCACGTGAGCAGTTCGAAATGCGCACACACAAGAGGTTGATTGACATACTGATGCCGACACCCAAGACAGTTGATGCCTTGATGAGACTGGATTTACCTGCCGGTGTTGATATTGAAATCAAACTATAAACAAGTATAAACGGCGCATAGATTTATTAAAAGGTCATGTTCATATACCGGTAAACAATGAATTCAACGCGGTTGTGAACCAATAACCATAGGAGGGAAAAAGAGAAATGAATAAAGCCATACTCGGAAAAAAGATTGGCATGACTCAGATATTCGATGAAGAGGGTTTGGTTATACCTGTTACAGTTATAGAAGCAGGTCCGTGCACAGTTGTGCAGAAAAAAACAATTGAAACTGATGGATATAATGCAATAAAAGTAGGTTTTGAGGATGTTCCGGAAAGGAAACTCAATAAACCTGAAAAAGGATTATTTGCAAAAATTAATGTATCACACAAGAAACACCTGAAGGAATTCAAGTTTGAAGACTGCGACAAATACGAGGTAGGACAGGAAATCAAAGTAAGTGATATGTTTGCAGCAGGTGACGTTGTTGACGTAAGTGGTATTTCAAAAGGTAAAGGCTTCCAGGGTGCAATAAAAAGGCACGGTTTTTCAATAGGAAGAAAAACTCACGGTTCGAAATACCATAGAGGAGCCGGTTCAATGGGTTCTGCAACAACTCCTGGTCGTATATTTAAAGGCAAAAAGCTACCTGGTCATATGGGAGCTGAGAGGGTAACAATACAGAATCTTGACGTAGTTAGAGTGGACGCAGAGAGAAATTTACTTTTGGTTAAAGGTTCTGTCCCCGGCCCTAAAGGCGGTCTATTAATTATAAAGGAAGCTGTTAAGTCCAGCAAGTAATTCGTGCGAAGGGAGGAAACAAGATGCCAAAGGTTGATTTATACAATATGGATGGTAAGGTGGTTGGAGATATAGAATTAAACGATAATATCTTCAACGTTGAAGTCAATAAAAACGCTCTTCATCTTGCTGTCATAAATCAGTTAGCAAATAAAAGACAGGGCACACAATCCACCAAAACGAAAAGTGAAGTAAGAGGCGGCGGCATTAAGCCATGGAGACAAAAAGGCACAGGTAGAGCAAGACAAGGTAGCATCAGGTCTGCACAGTGGATAAAAGGTGGTATCGTGCTTGGACCTAAACCAAGAAGTTATCGCTACACTATTCCTAAGAAGGTAAAGAGGATTGCTTTGAAATCTGCTCTTACTTCAAAGGTTCAGGAAAATAACATAATCGTTTTGGATGATTTGAGATTTGATGAAATTAAGACAAAGAAGATGGTTAATGTACTTAATAATCTGAATATAAAAACAAGTACATTGATAGTGCTTCCTGAAAAGAATGAAATTATAGAAAAGTCTGCAAGAAATATACCGGGCATTAAAACTGCTCTGGTAAACACAATTAATACCTATGATATTTTGAAATATGAAAAATTCCTTATCACTAAGGATGCTGTAGCTAAGGTTGAGGAGGTGTACGCATAATGAGAAGTCCTGAGGAAATTATCATAAGACCATATATTACAGAGAAGAGCAATATTGAAGGCGCAAATGGCAAGTACACTTTCATAGTAGACTCAAGAGCTACAAAGACAGAAATAAAAAATGCTGTTGAAAAGTTGTTCCAGGTTAAGGTAATACAGGTTAACACAGCAAACTACAAGGGAAAGGTAAAAAGATACGGTGTACACGTTGGTCCAAGGCCTGACTGGAAGAAAGCTGTTGTTAAGATAGATCTTGATCCGAAGCCTGAAACATATTACGCAAAGGGCAATAAAGAAGTTGCAGTTAATAAGAAGTATAAGACCAGTATTGAAGAATTTGGAATTGTTCAATAGGAGTCGCATAAATTACATGGTTAATTGAAAAAGGAGTGAGAAGAAATGGCAATAAAAAAGTATAGTCCTACTTCTCCTGCCAGAAGGTTTATGACTGTTTCTACATTTGAAAATATAACAAGTAAAGAGCCTGAAAAATCATTGATAGTGCCTCTGAAAAAGAAGGCAGGAAGAAATTCATATGGCAGGATTACAGTACGTCATCACGGTGGCGGAGTTAAAAGACATTACAGAATTATAGATTTTAAAAGGGATAAGGATGGGATACCGGCAAAGGTTGCTTCCATAGAATATGATCCAAATAGGACTGCAAATATTGCACTTCTTCATTATGCAGATGGTGAAAAAAGATATATTCTTGCACCGTTGGATTTGAGGAAAGGTGATATAGTAGAGTCAGGAGATAATGCTGATATAAAGCCTGGAAACACTCTCAAACTTGCAAACATTCCTGTTGGTACCCTGATCCACAATATCGAGTTAAAGCCTGGTAAAGGCGGACAGCTTGTCAGAGCAGCAGGAGGCGCTGCACAGCTTATGGCGAAGGAAGGCAATTATGCTCAGGTAAGATTGCCATCCGGTGAAGTTAGAATGATTAGTATTTTATGCAAAGCCACAATAGGCCAGCTGAGCAACATTGAGAACGAGAACATTCATATTGGTAAAGCTGGAAGAAAGAGATGGATGGGTATCAGGCCAACAGTTCGTGGTGTTGTTATGAACCCAGTTGATCATCCACACGGTGGTGGTGAAGGTAAGTCACCTATAGGAAGACCTACTCCGGTTACCCCATGGGGCAAGCCAACGCTTGGATATAAGACCAGGAAGAAGAATAAGAAGTCTGATAAATTCATTGTTAAGAGAAGAAATCAGAAATAGGCCAAGAAGGTAACGGAAGGAGGATCAGAGATACATGGGTAGATCGCTTAAAAAAGGACCATTTGTAGAAGCCAGGCTTCTCAAAAGAATAGAGGAAATGAACAAGAATAACGAAAAGAAAGTTATTAAGACATGGTCAAGAGCTTCAACCATATTCCCACAGATGGTTGGACATACCATCGCAGTTCATGATGGAAGAAAGCATGTACCGGTTTATATAACAGAAGAAATGGTTGGCCACAAATTGGGTGAATTTGCTCCAACAAGAACCTTTAAAGGGCATGGACACCATACAGAAAGGTCAACAGCATTGAAGTAATAATATGCACCTTCAAGCGTGTTGTATGTTTTGGAGGTTTTGAAAGGAGGAATTCCAGTTGGAGAAAAAGGTAAAGTCAAAGGAAGAGCTTTTAAAAGAAAAAGATGCACTGCTGGAGATTTACAGTTCTATTCATAGAAAATCCAAGAAACCTGCACTTCTCACCAAGAAAGAGAGACAGGTGTTAGGAATCGGTAAAGATGAGGGAAGAGCGGTTCTCAGATATGCGCGCATATCTCCAAGAAAGGTGAAGATAGTAATTGATTTGATAAAGGGTAAAGGGTTGGATGAAGCATACGCCATATTGAAGAACGTTCCAAAGGCCGCCTCTGAGCTTCTTTATAAACTTCTTAATTCAGCTGAGGCAAACGCTGTAAATAACAATGGGCTGGACAGAGACGCGCTTTATGTAGCTGAAGCATATGCAGATCAGGGGCCGATACTCAAGAGGATTATGCCTAGAGCCCAGGGAAGAGCTTACAGGATAAAGAAGAGAACCAGTCATATAACAGTGGTACTCAGGGAAAGAAAATAAAGGAAAAGGAGGTTGAAGAATGGGCCAGAAAGTAAATCCGCATGGATTAAGAATAGGAATAATTAAAGATTGGGACACCAAATGGTATGCTAGTGACAAGAATTTTAGTGAATACCTTGTTGAAGACTTCAAAATAAGAAAATTCATTAAAGAGAAACTTTATTTGGCGGGTATTGCAAGAATAGAGATTGAAAGAGCTGCCAACAAGATAAAGATTAATGTCCACACTGCTAAGCCTGGTCTTGTGATCGGAAAAGGCGGAACAGGCATTGAAGAGCTTAGAAAACAGCTTGTGAAAATGACGGGTAAGAACATCCTTATTAATATAACTGAAATTAAAGCACCTGAATTATCAGCTCAATTAGTTGCCGAAAACATAGCTTCACAGCTTGAAAAGAGAATTTCTTTCAGAAGAGCAATGAAACAAGCTATGTCAAGGGCAATGAAGCTCGGTGCAAAAGGTATAAAAACTGCAGTTTCAGGACGTCTTGGAGGAGCTGAAATAGCAAGAACCGAGCATTATCATGAAGGTACAATTCCCCTCCAGACACTGAGAGCTGATATTGACTATGGATTTGCAGAAGCCGATACAACTTATGGTAAAATAGGTGTAAAGGTATGGATATATAAAGGTGAAGTCCTTCCTGTCGTTAAGAAGGAGAATAAGGCGGAAGGGGGAGATAAATAATGTTAATGCCCAAAAGAGTTAAACGTAGAAAAGTTCAAAGAGGCAGAATGAAAGGTATAGCAAGCAGAGGAAACAGGGTAACCAACGGCGAATATGGTCTTCAGGCTGTAGAACCCGCTTGGGTAACCAGTAACCAGATAGAGGCTGCCAGGGTTGCGATGACACGTTTTATAAAGAGGGGCGGTCAGGTCTGGATTAAGATCTTCCCAGACAAACCAGTCACTAAGAAACCAGCTGAAACCCGTATGGGTAGCGGTAAAGGATCTCCTGAATATTGGGTAGCAGTAGTAAAGCCGGGTAGAATATTATTTGAAATAGCGGGTATACCTGAGGAAACTGCAAGGGAGGCATTAAGGTTAGCAATGCACAAGCTTCCTCTTAAATGTAAGATAGTTACCCGCAGTGAAGAAATGGGTGGTGAAGCAAATGAAAGCCAGTGAAATTAGAGAAAAGACACAATTAGAATTGCAAAAGGAACTAAGCGAACTGAAGTCTGAGTTATTTAAGCTGAGGTTTCAACTTGCTACCAATCAGCTCGAGAATCCAATGAGATTAAGAGAAGTTAAAAAATCAATTGCTCGTGTAAAAACCGTTATGAGGGAAAGAGAACTCAAAGGTGAAGATAAATAATAATCAGAGTGCTTGACTTTCAATGTAGTGAAAGGAGGTATCCTAGAAGTGGCTGAAAGAAAATTAAGAAAGACCAGAATTGGTAAAGTTGTTAGCAATAAAATGGATAAAACGATCGTAGTTGCCATTGAGAGAAATGTAAAACATCCATTATATAAAAAGATTGTGAAAAGAACATATAAGTTAAAAGCACATGACGAAAACAACGAATGCAATGTCGGTGATAAAGTTAAAGTAATGGAGACACGTCCATTAAGTAAAGAAAAGTGCTGGAGACTTGTTGAAATAATAGAGAGAGCTCAATAGTAATAAATAGAAAATAAGGATCCCGATTAAAAAGCCTGGAAGGAGGTTTTAAGAATGATTCAAGTTCAAACTAGGCTAAAATCAGCTGACAACACAGGCGCAAAAGAACTTATGTGTATAAAAGTTCTTGGCGGTTCCATGAGAAAGTATGCAAATATTGGTGACATAATTGTTGCTTCTGTTAAAAATGCAACGCCTGGTGGTGTTGTAAAGAAGGGCGATGTTGTTAAGTGCGTAATCGTTCGTTCTAAACAAGGATTAAGAAGGCCGGATGGTTCATATATAAAGTTTGATGAAAATGCGGCTGTCATAATAAAAGATGACAACAATCCGAGGGGAACACGTATATTCGGTCCCGTAGCAAGAGAATTAAGGGATAAGAATTTTATGAAAATATTGTCCCTTGCTCCGGAAGTTCTATAAGGGAGGAGGCTGCATAAATTGGTTAATAAGGTGCATGTAAAAAAGGGAGACACTGTATTAATTCTTTCTGGAAAAGATAAAGGCAAAAAAGGAAAAGTATTAGGTGTATTTCCTAAAGATGGAATGGTTTTGGTAGAGGGCGTAAACATGTCCACAAAACATAAAAAGCCCAGAGGAAGATACCAGGAAGGCGGAATAATCCATCAGGAATCTCCCATAAATAGTTCAAAAGTAATGCTTATATGTGAAAGATGCAAAAGCCCTACAAAAGTTGGCAAGAAAATTTTCGAAAATGGCCAGAAGGCAAGGGTATGCAAGAAGTGTAATGAGATAATTGATATCATAAAAGAAGCTAAGGCGGACAAATAGCATGCTTGCAGTTGAAGGGAGGTAGGAGTCGTTGGACAGACTTAAAGAGAAATACTTGAAAGAAGTTGTGCCGGCTATGCAGGCTAAATTTAAATATAAGAGCCCGATGGAAGTACCGAAGCTTGAAAAAGTTGTGTTAAACATGGGTGTAGGAGATGTTAAGGACAACCCTAAAGCCATGGAAAGTGCAGTAAAAGACTTAGAGATTATTGCAGGACAGAAGCCCGTAATTACTAAAGCAAAGAAATCAATTGCTAACTTTAAGATAAGACAGGGCATGAACATAGGTTGTAAGGTAACTCTTCGTGGAGAGAGAATGTATAATTTTGTTGATAAGCTCTTTAATGTAGCACTTCCAAGGGTTAGAGATTTCAGAGGAGTATCTGCGAATTCATTTGACGGCAGAGGAAATTACTCTCTGGGATTAAAGGAACAGTTGATTTTCCCTGAGATTGAGTACGATAAGGTTGAGAAGATCAGGGGAATGGACGTTACTTTTGTTACCACGGCAAAAACGGATGAAGAAGCAAGAGAATTGCTTAGATTGCTCGGTATGCCATTTAGCCAGAGTTAAGGAGGGATCAGTAGGTGGCAAAAAAATCAATGATTTTGAAACAGCAGAGGAAGCCAAAGTTCAAAACAAGGTCACATAACAGATGCAAGTTATGTGGAAGACCTCATGCTTATATGAGAAAGTTCGGTATATGCCGTCTGTGTTTTAGAGTATTAGCATATAAGGGGCAGATCCCCGGGGTGAAAAAAGCAAGTTGGTAATGCAAACTTTGGAAGGAGGTTAGACATATGCAAATAACTGACTCAATCGCCGATATGTTGACGAGGATAAGAAATGCAAGCTCCGCAAAACATAAATCGGTTGACATTCCAGCCTCTAACATGAAGAAATCCATTGCTCAGATATTGCTAGAAGAAGGATATGTTAAGGCTATAGATTTTATTGATGACGGAAAACAAGGAATAATAAGAATTACTTTAAAATATGAAGCAAACAAGAAGCCTGTTATCTCAGGATTAAAGAGAATAAGCAAGCCAGGCTTAAGAGTATATGCAAGCAAAGATGAAATGCCCAGAGTGTTAGGTGGGCTAGGTACTGCGATAATCTCCACTTCAAAGGGCGTAATGACCGACAAAAAAGCCCGGGCAGAAGGTGTAGGAGGAGAAGTTCTCGCATTCATATGGTAAGTCGCACTGCGATGACCTGTACCGAAGACGTTTTCTGAAAAGAGTGTCAAACACTCATAATATTAAGAATAGGAGGTGCAGTTAATGTCACGAATCGGTAGAATGCCAATTGAGATACCAAAAGGCGTAGAAGTTAAAGTAGATGGAAATACAGTTACTGTTAAAGGACAGAAAGGTACTTTGACAAAAGAGTTTCATAAAGATATGATAATTAAAGTTGAAGATGGTAAGGTTTTGGTTCAAAGGCCATCTGAACAAAAGCTGCATAAATCTCTTCATGGATTAACAAGGTCACTTATTAATAACATGATTGAAGGGGTTACTAACGGCTTCCAAAAGGGCCTTGAAATAAATGGTGTTGGATACAGAGCGCAGAAACAGGGAAATAAGATTGTGCTCACATTGGGTTACTCACATCCCGTTGAGATGGAAGAACCGGCAGGAATAACTGTTGAAGTTCCCGCACAAAACAAGCTGATTGTTAAGGGAATTGATAAACAGGCAGTAGGTGAGTTTGCCGCTAAGATAAGGGCTAAGAGACCGCCTGAAGTCTATGGAGGCAAGGGTATCAGGTATGAAAACGAAGTTGTAAGACTTAAGGAAGGAAAAGCCGGTGCTAAAGGCTAATAAATAGTAAAGTACTATTGTAAATGCCATTTACGGGAAGGAGTTGAGAAGAATGATAAATAAAATTAACAAGAATGCTGTAAGATTGAGAAAACATGTCAGGGTTCGTAAAAAAATAAAGGGCACACCAGAACGCCCCAGATTAAATGTTTTTAGAAGCCTGAAGAATATATATGCACAAGTTATTGATGATACAACGGGTAATACACTTGTTTCAGCATCAACTCTTGATCAGGCTTTGAGAGGTACATTAAAATCAGGCGGAAATAAAGAAGCTGCTAAGGCTGTTGGTAAGTTGGTTGCTGAACGCGCTTTAGAAAAGGGAATTAAGAAAGTAGTATTTGATAGAGGCGGATATTTATACCATGGCAGAGTTAAAGAGCTTGCTGATGCTGCTAGAGAAGCAGGGCTGGAATTTTAATTGCTGATAATGCAGGCAATTTATTGATTTACAAAAATGTTATGGTAAAATAGCAGGTAAGGAGGGAAACATATTGCAACGCATAGATGCTAGCACATTGGATCTTAAGGAAAAGGTCGTTAACATAGGTCGTGTAGCAAAAGTTGTAAAAGGTGGTAGAACATTCAGATTCAGTGCCCTGGTTGTCGTAGGTGACGAAAATGGCCATGTTGGCAGCGGTATCGGTAAAGCTGCTGAAATACCTGATGCCATAAGAAAGGGTATTGATAATGCTAAGAAGAATTTAATCAAAGTTCCTATAGTAAATACAACTATACCTCACGAAGTTATTGGAAAGTTCGGAGCAGGTAAGGTTTTATTGAAACCTGCCGGAGAAGGTACAGGAGTTATTGCCGGTGGCCCTGTAAGAGCGGTTCTTGAATTGGCCGGTATTCGTGATATAAGAACCAAGTCACTTGGATCTAACAATCCAATAAACATGGTATATGCAACCATTGAAGGACTTTCACAGTTGAAGACTGCAGAAGAAGTAGCAAGACTCCGCGGTAAAACTGTGGAAGAAATATTGGGTTAGGAGGTTTTATCGTGGCAAGGTTAAAGATAACATTAAAGAAAAGCATAAATAAGGCAAAGAAAGATCAAGTTGCAACTGTAAAAGCTCTTGGGCTAAGAAAAATAGGAAGTACCGTTGAGCAAAATGACAACCCTCAAATAAGAGGCATGATAAACAAGGTTTCTCACCTTGTGTCCGTTGAGGAGATATAAGGAGGTGTAGTCAGTGAAACTGTATGAATTGCAACCTGCTCCGGGTGCAAAGAAAGCTCCTAAAAGAAAAGGTAGAGGACATGCAACCGGAAACGGAAAGACAGCTGGAAGAGGACATAAAGGACAGAATGCACGTTCAGGCGGCGGAGTAAGAGTTGGCTTTGAAGGTGGCCAAATGCCTCTCTATAGGAGAATGCCTAAGAGAGGATTTAACAATAAGAAATTTGCAAAAGTATATGCAGAAGTGAACGTAGCGGACCTCAATGTATTTGATAATGGCACAGTCGTAACAGGTGAACTCTTAAAGGAAAAGGGAATTATTAAGAAGCTTTACGATGGCGTGGCAGTTCTGGGCAATGGTGAAATTAATAAAAACCTTACTGTTCAGGCAGCCAGATTTACCAAAACTGCATCTCAAAAGATTGAAGCTGCAGGAGGAAAGGTCGAGGTGGTATAATCATGGGGGGCATGTTCCAGGTACTGAGAAATGCATGGAAAATTCCTGATTTGCGCAGGAAACTGATTTTCACTGTGTTAATGCTAATAGTATATCGAATAGGTTCATTTATACCTGTTCCATTGTTAGACCCGGCAGAATTCAGGGCTTTGATTGACAAAAGCGGCGGTGCAATTGGTGGATTTTTGGATATTGTTTCCGGTGGTGCGTTTAAGAATGTTACAGTGTTTGCAATGAGTATATTCCCATATGTAAACGCATCCATCATAATTCAGCTCCTTACAGTCGCAATACCCAGGCTGGAGAGGCTTGCCAAGGAAGGTGAAGAGGGCAGGAAGATACTTGCTCAGTACACCAGGTATGCAACTGTATTATTTGCTTTTCTCCAGGCTACAGGACTGTATTTTGGAGTTATAAGATATGCAATGACGGCAAAACCTAGTTTCCTGAGTTTTATAGTAATCACGTTTACGTTCACTGCTGGAACTGCTTTCCTAATGTGGCTTGGTGAACAGATCACTGAACATGGTATTGGAAATGGAATTTCGATGATAATATTCGCAGGAATTGTTTCAAGAGGGCCAGCTGCTGCAAGGACAATTATCGCATACTATCAGGCAGGAAGCTTCGGTCCTAAGGGAGTACTTGCCATGCTGGCAGTAGTCGGAGTACTGTTAGTATTCCTGGCAGTAATAGTAGCGGTTATTTGGGTTCAGGAAGCAGAAAGAAGGATTCCTATACAATATGCTAAAAGAGTTGTAGGAAGGAAAATGTATGGTGGACAGAGTACTCACCTGCCAATTAAAGTTAATATGTCAGGTGTTATGCCAATAATCTTTGCTATGTCCATAATGGCATTTCCTTCTACAATAGTGACATTCTTTAATATTGATTCCACTAGCAAATTTGCGATGTTTTTCAAGAACGCACAGGATACTGTTTGGTATGCATTGATATATGCTGCCTTGATTATATTCTTTACGTTCTTCTACTCCATAATCCAATTTAATCCGATAGAGATTGCAAACAATATTAAGAAAAACGGAGGCTTTATTCCTGGCTTAAGACCTGGAAAGCCTACTTCGGATTATATTGCGAGAGTATTGAATAGGATAACATGGTTTGGAGGACTCTTCCTTGCGTTAATTACTCTTTTCCCATCCGTAATGGGTGCAGTAGCGAAGATCAGCGGCATCTGGTTTGGCGGAACTACAGTATTGATTCTTGTAGGTGTTGCATTAGAAACAGTTAAACAGGTCGAATCCCAGATGCTTATGAGACACTACAAAGGATTCCTTGAGTAGATATAAGTAGAAGTTGCGGAGGAAAAAAATGAGAATTGTTTTATTGGGGGCGCCGGGGGCCGGAAAAGGAACACAGGCAGTAATACTTGCAGAAAAATTAAATGTTCCTCATATATCCACGGGAGACATTTTTAGAAGCAACATTGCAAACGGTACTGAACTCGGGAAAAAAGCAAAGGAATATATTGATAAAGGTGAGCTGGTTCCCGATGAAGTAACCATTGGTATTGTAAGGGACAGACTGGAAAAGCCGGATTGCAAAAACGGTTTTATATTGGACGGCTTTCCCAGGACGATTCCTCAGGCGGAATGCCTGGATGAGATTCTTGAAAGTATGGGTACACCGTTGGAATATGTTGTTGATATAGATGTCGATGACGAATATATTATAAAGAGACTTTCGGGAAGGAGAGTCTGCCCCGGCTGTGGTGCCAGCTACCACATAACAAACAATCCGCCTGCAAAACCTGGTATATGTGATAAATGTGGGACGGAAATTATCCAGAGGAAAGACGATAATGAAGAAACAGTATTAAATAGGCTTAAGACCTATCACCTTCAAACAGAGCCTCTCATAGATTATTACAGAAAGCAGGGTAAGCTGATTTCTGTAGATGGAAGGCTAAATATTGAAGACACTACCAGGAGTATTTTAAAGGCTGTAGGTGTGATTTAATGATATCAATAAAATCTAAAACAGAAATTGAATATATGAAAAAGTCAGGGGAAGTTGTTGCAATTGCTCTTGAAAAATTAAAAGAAATGATAAAGCCAGGCATAACGACCCTGGAGCTGGATAAGATAGCTGAAGAGATAATCAGAAAAAGTGGAGCAATACCTTCCTTTAAGGGGTATGAAGGTTTACCGGGAGCTGAAAGGTTTCCGGGAAGCATATGTACCTCGATAAATAATGAAATAGTGCATGGCATACCGGGTTTAAGAATGTTAAAAGATGGAGATATTATAAGTATTGATATTGGCGCTTGTTTGAACGGATATCATGCTGACGCTGCAAGGACTTTTCCTGTGGGGAATATTACTGAAAAGGCAAAGCGTCTGATTGAAGTTACCAGGCAGAGCTTTTATGAAGGTATCAAATGTGCTGTCAAAGGTAACAGGATAATAGACATCTCTGGAGCGATACAAGATTATGTTGAGTCCAACGGATTTTCTGTGATAAGGGAATACGTTGGACATGGCATAGGTAAACAGATGCATGAATCCCCTCAGATTCCTAATTATCGTACGAGGGAGAGAGGTCCACGATTGGAGCCCGGTATGACACTTGCAGTGGAACCCATGGTAAATGAAGGCGATTATCATGTTAAACTGCTTGATAACAAATGGACGGTAGTGACGAGGGATGGCAGCTTGTCTGCACATTACGAAAACACAATTGCTGTTACCGAGGGAGAGCCAATAATACTGACAAAACTTAATTGATGGTTAGTTTAAAAAGATTGCTGATAGTGATTCGCTATTTAAAGCGAGGTGAGGATGTTTGAATGTAACCCTGGGTCAGGTTGTGTACTCAAGGGCTGGAAGAGACAGTGGAAGATTGTTTTTGGTTTCTGCTCTTGTCGATGAATCTTATGTACTAATAGTAGATGGAGATTTGAGAAGAATCGAAAAGCCTAAGAAGAAAAAAATCAAACATCTGAAGTCAACCGGGTATATTTTTGAACCGCTGAAAGAAAAATTTGAAAGCGGTCTTAGGGTAAGCAATTCAGAAATAAGAAAAGCACTTGAAAACATTAAGCAAAAGATTGAAAGTGCGGAGAATATAGAAGAAATAAATAGTCTGGGTTATAAGGAGGTTTAGGTTTTGTCAAAGGACGATGTAATTGAAGTAGAGGGTACAGTGATTGAAGCACTACCTAATGCGATGTTTCAGGTTGAAATTGATAATGGTCATAGAGTGCTCGCTCATATATCAGGCAAATTAAGAATGAACTTTATAAGGATTTTGCCTGGTGACAGAGTTACTTTGGAGCTTTCTCCCTATGACCTTACCAGAGGAAGAATAACCTGGAGAGCAAAGTAATAAGTAGGAGGAGGGGTATTCATGAAAGTAAAACCATCTGTTAAAGTAATATGCGAAAAGTGCAAAATTATTAGGAGAAAAGGCAGAGTAATGGTTATTTGCGAAAATCCCAAACATAAGCAAAAACAGGGATAATTTTGAAAATAAGTGCTCTGGATGCGGCTGCATAACTACTGAATATCAGTAGTTATATTCAGAGCTTTATAGATAAATCTAATTATAACTAAATTATATTGCAACTAAATTATTACTAATTGGTATTTGAGTAATTTACAGTGTATTGGTTGATGTTGAGCTTGTAGGTGTAGTCTGTCAACTGTTAGCTGTATATTTCAACTGAATTTACGGAGGTGTTTAAAAACATGGCTCGTATTGCCGGAGTTGATTTGCCTAGAGAAAAAAGGGTAGATATTGGGCTTACCTATATTTTTGGTATAGGAAGAACATTATCCAATAAAATCCTGCAAGAAACAGGTATAAATCCTGCTACAAGAATTAGGGATTTGACGGATGATGAAATCAGTAGATTAAGAGATAAGATAGAAAAAGAGCATAAAGTTGAAGGAGATTTAAGAAGGGAAATCTCATTAAATATCAAACGACTGATCGAAATCGGCTGCTACAGAGGAAGAAGGCACAGACAAGGCCTTCCTGTAAGAGGACAGAGAACCAAGACTAACGCAAGAACAAGGAAGGGTCCGAAGAGAACTGTAGGAGTTCAAAGGAAAAAATAGTTAAAGGAGGTTAGCAATTCTAATGGCAACTAAAACTACTGGTACTAGAAGAGGTTCCAGAAAGCGTAGAGAACGTAAAAATATAGAACGCGGTGCTGCGCACATTCGTTCTACTTTTAATAATACAATAGTAACAATTACTGATACTGCAGGAAATGCTATATCGTGGTCGAGTTCGGGGTCTCTGGGTTTTAGAGGTTCAAAGAAGAGCACTCCCTTTGCATCCTCTATGGCTGCTGAAACAGCTGCCAAGGCTGCAATGGAACATGGGCTCAAAAGTGTTGAAGTGTACGTAAAAGGTCCCGGAGCGGGTAGAGAAGCTGCTATAAGAGCACTTCAGGCTGCAGGTCTTGAAGTAAGCCTTATAAAGGACGTGACTCCTATACCGCATAACGGATGTAGACCACCAAAAAGAAGAAGAGTATAAAATCGGAGGTGTTAAGTAAATGGCAAGATATACTGAGGCATCCTGCAGGTTGTGCCGTAGAGAAGGAGAAAAGCTTTTTCTGAAAGGTGAGAGATGCTATACCAATAAATGTGCCATATCCAGAAGAGCGTACGCTCCTGGCCAGCACGGACAGCAGAGGAAAAAACAGTCGGAATACGGACTGCAGCTTCGTGAAAAGCAAAAGGCTAGAAGATTCTATGGAATACTTGAAAGCCAGTTTAGAAAATATTTTGAAATGGCTACTAAGAGAAAAGGTGTTACTGGTGAAAATTTACTTCAGATACTTGAAAGCAGACTTGACAATGTTGTTTACAGATTAGGACTTGCAACATCAAGACCTGAAGCAAGGCAACTTGTAAGACACGGACATTTTTCTGTAAATGGTAAGAAAGTCAACATTCCGTCATATTTATTGGAACCCGGCGATATTGTAGCTGTTAGAGATAAGTTCAAGGATTCACAAAAGTTAAAAGATATTTTGGATATTGCCGGCGGAAGGACTGTACCGAAGTGGCTTGAATTTGATGCTGAAAACCTTGTAGGAAAAGTAGTTACACTGCCTGCAAGAGAAGATATAGATTTACCTGTCAGTGAACACTTAATCGTTGAGTTGTATTCTAAGTAATGTATAGGGTAATGTATTTTGTTGGGTCACAGAATAGCAACTGAGCATTTGAAGTAAAAGTGATATAACATTTGAGCCAGGAAAAACACTATTTACAAAACCAGATTTTGAGTTTAAGTAACTTGAATCAGTTGCCCTCAGAAAATAAATATGGAGTTAAGGGAGGGTTTTTATTGATTGAAATAGAGAAGCCAAGAATTGAATGTGTGGAAACGAGTCCGGATAATACGTATGGTAGATTTGTGGTAGAACCACTTGAAAGAGGATATGGCATTACTCTTGGAAACTCACTTAGGAGAATCCTTCTTTCTTCGCTTCCGGGAGCTGCCATAACTTCAATTAAAATCGACGGTGTACTCCACGAATTTTCTACAATACCTGGTGTTGTTGAAGACGTAACTGAAATAATTCTCAATATTAAGGGATTGGCTGCCAAACTCCACAGCGATGAACCAAAGGTTATATACATTGACGCTGAAGGTGAGGGTGAAGTTACGGCTGCTGATATCAAAACTGATGCCGATGTTGAGATTTTGAATCCTGATTTGCATATAGCAACCTTGAACGGTGACAGCAGATTTTATATGGAAATGGTTCTGAATAGAGGCAGAGGTTATGTTTCAGCAGAAAAGAACAAGCAGCCCGGACAGCCAATAGGTATAATACCTGTTGACTCAATTTACACACCGGTTAAAAAAGTTAATTATCATGTTGAGAATACGCGTGTAGGACAAGATACCACATGGGATAAGCTGACTCTGGAAGTATGGACAAATGGTACCATAAAACCGGATGAAGCAATAAGCCTTGGTGCAAAGATATTGAGCGAGCATTTGAATCTGTTTATAGATTTGTCTGATAAGGCAAAGAATGCAGAGATAATGGTAGAAAAAGAAGAGACGAAGAAAGAAAAGGTTCTGGAGATGACAATTGAAGAACTCGATCTTTCCGTAAGATCCTACAATTGTCTCAAGAGGGCTGGAATTAATACTGTTGAGGATTTAACCAACAAAACCGAAGAAGATATGATGAAGGTCAGGAACCTTGGAAAGAAGTCTCTTGAAGAAGTTCTTCAGAAGTTGCACGCATTGGGATTGTCTCTTGCTCCAAGCGAGGAATAAACTTTAGGTAAGGGAGGTTTACACATGACGGTACACAGAAAGCTAGGTCGCACAACCGGACATAGAAAAGCAATGCTCAGAAATCTCGTGACAGCACTTTTTGAACATGGAAGAATACAGACTACTGAGGCGAAAGCCAAGGAAGTTAAGAATATAGCTGAAAAGCTTATTACTTTAGCTGTCAGGGAAGCTGATAACTTTACCTCCAAACAGGTAAAAGTCACAACTGCAAAGCTGGATAGCGGCGGAAGAAAAATAACTAAGACTGTTACATCAAAAAATGGTAACAAATACGAAGTAGTAGATAGAGAAACCAAGACTGAAATGGTCACTGTTGACAATCCATCAAGGCTGCATGCCAGAAAGCAGATAATGAGCTGGCTTTACAGGGCTAAAGATTCAAAAGGAAATAATTTGAATCTTGCTGATAAGCTCTTTGATGAAATTGCTCCTAAGTACAAGGGCAAGAGTGGAGGATACACAAGAATCTACAAACTCGGCCCAAGAAGAGGAGACGCGGCAGAGATGGTTATACTTGAGCTCGTATAATAAAATAGCTCAAATAAAATATTGAAACATTAGGGATTGGGTGAAGTTATTATTGCCTTATCCCTAATTTTGTATTTAAAGGAAATGGGTAATATGAATGATAGTATTGTCAAAGTAAATGACGTAAGCTACATATATAGTTCAAATATTAGTGAAGGACGAGAAGTAAAAGCACTTTCAGAAATAAATGCAGAGTTTAAAAGAGGGCAATTCATCGTTGTTATTGGCAGAAACGG
Source organism: Clostridiaceae bacterium (assembly GCA_012840085.1). Lineage (GTDB taxonomy): Bacteria > Bacillota > Clostridia > Acetivibrionales > DUMB01 > DUMB01. The sequence goes on along the minus strand of DUMB01000090.1, from coordinate 83,505 downwards.
ATCTGGTAAATCCACTTTTGCAAGATTGTTAAATGCTTTGTTGCTGCCTGTTGAAGGAACAGTAATAGTAAACGGGATTGATACCCGGGATGAAGAAAAAGTGTGGGAAATAAGGCGTTCAGTAGGGATGGTCTTTCAAAACCCTGATAACCAGATAGTAGGAACAATAGTTGAGGAAGACGTAGCTTTTGGACCTGAAAACCTGGGGCTTCCTACTGAAGAAATAATAAAACGTGTTGCAGATGCATTGCAGGCAGTGGGAATTTCTGAATACAGCAAATACGCGCCACATCTTTTGTCAGGCGGACAAAAGCAAAGAGTGGCTATAGCTGGTATATTGGCAATGAAACCTGAATGTATTGTGCTTGATGAGGCAACGTCCATGCTTGATCCCATTGGAAGGAAAGAAGTAATGAACGTCCTTAAGAAGTTGAACAAGGAGGAAGGAATTACTGTCATACACATAACTCATCACATGGATGAGGCAAGCATGGCTGACAGAGTAATTATTGTTGATGAGGGTAAAATAGTGCTTGACGGGCCTCCGAAAAAAGTTTTCAGTAATGTTGAAAAGGTTAAAGGCCTTGGTCTCGACGTTCCGCAGGTTACAGAACTGTTTAATGAATTAAAAAAAGAAGGTTTTCAGCTACCTGACGGAGTACTGTCTGTTGACGAAGCAGTTGATATTCTGGCAGATATTATTGTTAGGAACCCATAGCTGTACGTTGTTAGGGAGGTAAAAATGTCTATAGTAATTGAAAACCTTTCTCATATATATATGAAGGGGAGTCCTTTTGAGAAAGTTGCTTTAAACGACATAAACTTAAGAATTGGTGAGGAAGAGTTTGTAGCAATAATTGGACCTACTGGCTCTGGTAAGTCTACTCTTGTTCAGCACTTTAACGGCTTGCTTAAGCCAACCCAGGGGAGAATTATTGTAAACGATATAGAGGTAACCGGCAGTAATCTGAAGGAGCTTCGGAGACAGGTTGGTATTGTTTTTCAATATCCTGAACATCAGCTGTTTGAGGAGACCGTATATAAGGATATTGCTTTTGGATTACACAAGCAAGGATTGGACACTAAAGAAATTGACAAAAGAATAAGAAAGACTATTAAGATGGTAGGACTTAATGAGGATATTTTGGAAAAATCGCCCTTTGAGCTGTCTGGCGGACAAAAACGCAGGGTCGCAATAGCCGGAGTTCTTGTAATGAACCCAAAAATACTGGTACTGGATGAGCCTACAGCAGGATTGGACCCAAAGGGCAGAGACGAGATTTTCAGCTTTATTCTGCAGCTATATAAAGAGATGCATATGACAATTATCCTGGTATCCCACAGCATGGAGGATGTTGCCAGATTGGCTAAAAGGGTTATCGTCATGTATAAAGGCAAAATCGCAATGGATGGATATCCGGGTGAGGTGTTCAGTAAAGCAGAGCAGCTTGAAAGTATGGGACTTTCAGCTCCGCAGATATCATATCTGATGCGAAAGCTAAAGAAAATAATACCGGAAATTAATGAAAATATATTTACAATCAGTGAAGCTAAAAAGGAAATTATGAAGTACCTGTAGGAGATGGAGCATGTTAAAGGATATTACGCTAGGGCAATATTTTCCTGGTGAATCTGTTATTCATAAAGCTGACCCCAGGGTTAAAATAATTCTGACATTCTTATTAATGATAGCGATATTTATTATAGATACATACATGGGTTTTCTTATTATGGCATTGTTTACGGCACTAATTGTCATTGTGTCCGATGTGCCTGTGAAATATACTCTTAAGGGTCTAAAACCGGTGTTGTTTATTGCTGTCTTTGCAGCAGTAATAAATATATTTTTTGTGAGGGAAGGAACTCCATTATTTGATTATGGATTTATACATATAACATATGAAGGTTTGGACAGGACGGTAAAGACGACAATAAGACTTACACTGCTGATAGTTGTTGCGTCAATTCTCACTCTTACAACAACACCAATTTTGCTTACAGATGGAATTGAAAAGTTGATGAAGCCACTAAGCATTGTTGGAGTACCGGCTCATGAAATAGCAATGATGATGACTATTGCTCTCAGGTTTATTCCTACACTTCTGGAGGAGACAGACAAGATAATGAAAGCTCAGGCAGCGAGAGGTGCTGATTTTGATACCGGCAACATTGTACAGAGAGCAAAGAGCTTTATACCTGTGCTGGTACCTCTTTTTGTAAGCGCATTCAGGAGGGCTGATGAATTGGCAACGGCGATGGAGGCAAGGTGCTACAGAGGGGGAGAAGGAAGGACCCGCATGAGACAGCTGACTCTCACTGTTTCAGACTTGTACCTATGTGTAGCGGCCGCCTTGGTGATAGGCTTCATCGTTTATCTCCAATATTTTATTTAACCTGATTTTATTTAACCTGTTGTACTGGCACAACAAGTTTAGTTGCATATATTGCTTCAGGATTAAAGATATAGTAATTTATTAATAAATTAGTATATAAAAAAGGATATACAAAACCTTTATCCAATATATGAGAATAAAATAAATTTTGAAATTAACGGAGGTAAGCTATGTATTATATAGGTATTGATCTTGGGGGAACCAATATTGCGGTAGGTCTCGTGGACGAAGAAGGACACATTATTCACAAGGATAGTATCCCTACAGGTAAGCACAGGCCTTATCAGGATATAGTAAAGGATATGGCAATGCTTGTGCTGAAAGTTATAAAAGATGCAGGCAAAGATATAAAGGATGTAAAGAGTGTGGGGATAGGCAGCCCTGGTACGCCTGATAATGAAAAAGGCATACTTGTTTATGCAAATAATCTTACCAACTTTGTAAACGTGCCGTTAAGGGCTGAGATGCAGAAGTACATAGACCTTCCTATAATACTGGACAATGATGCAAATTGTGCTGCTCTGGCTGAAAGTGTGGCAGGAGCGGCAAAAGGCGCCAGCAGTTCCGTAACCATAACACTTGGAACCGGCGTTGGAAGCGGTGTCATACTGAACGGAAAAATTTATGGCGGCTTTAATTATTCCGCACCTGAGATGGGTCATATAGTAATTGAGTTGGATGGAGAGCCGTGCACATGTGGAAGAAAAGGTTGTTGGGAAGCTTTAGCATCTGCAACAGGACTAATTGAGCAGACGAAAAAAGCAGCACAGCAGAATCCGGATTCACTCATTAATAAACTTGTAAATAACGACTTGTCCAAAATTGATGCAAAAACAGCTTTTGATGCTGCCAAACAAGGAGATAAAACAGGGCAGGAAGTAGTTGATAAATATATATACTATCTTGCAGAGGGTATAATAAATGTAATAAACATTTTTGCCCCGGAAGTACTGGTAATAGGCGGAGGAGTCAGCAAGGAAGGCGAATACCTGCTTAAGCCTCTCAGAGAGAGAGTATATAAATATGTATATTTCAAAGAAGAGCCGCAGACTAAGATAACAACAGCAAAGATGGGCAACGATGCAGGTATTGTCGGAGCTGCCATGCTGGGAAGATAGATAATACAGGTGGTAAATTTGCGTAATATAAAGCTGATAATAGAATATGACGGTACATCGTACCACGGCTGGCAAAGCCAGAATAATGCTGTAGCAGTACAAGATGTAATAGAAAAGGCTTTACTGAAGCTTACGGGTGAAAAATGCAGCATTATCGGTTCCGGCAGGACTGACGCAGGTGTGCATGCACTTGGTCAGGTAGCAAATTTCGTTACCAATTCGAATATACCACCGGAAAAATTCTCCTATGCCTTAAATAACATTTTGCCTGACGATATTGTTATAAGAAATTCTGAGGAAGTTCCTCTGAATTTTCATGCAAGGTTCAGCGCCACTGGAAAGAAGTACAGATATGTTATTTACAACTCCAGACAGAGGTCTGCACTGCACAGAAACAGAGCATATTTTGTACCGTATCCTCTGGATTTTCATTCAATGGAGAAAGCTATCGGCTATTTTGTAGGTACCCATGATTTTACTGCCTTTAAAGCAGCGGACAGCGGTGTAAAAACAAATGTGCGTACAATTACCGGTACCTGGCTTAAAAAAGATGATGAAATCATAACTTTCGAAATTGCAGGAAACGGTTTTTTGTATAACATGGTCAGAATTATTGTGGGTACACTGGTGGAAGTAGGCATAGGCAAATTATCCGCTGACGACATTCCATATATAATTGAAAGCCGTGACAGAAGAAAAGCGGGAAGGACGGCTCCTCCACACGGACTTTATCTTATGGAAGTGTATTATCCGGAAAAAAATGAAATGACGGACGATTATGCAAGAGATTTAAGGATAATATAAGTAAAAGAGAGAGATATATAGACGTAAATTAAAATGAAAGCAAAATGTACTTGACACATAGTATATATCTATATTAGAATAATTAAGTGCTAATTTTGAAAAAATTTTTGTAATTTCGCCAATTTAACGACATTGCGGAGTTATAAATATAAATGAGTCAAATTAATGAAAATATTGTTGAATGCACAATCGGAAGTTAAGGAGGTTAACTGTTACATGAAAACTTTCATGGCAAAAGCCGAAGAAGTTAAAAGAAAATGGTATGTGGTTGATGCAGAAGGAAAACACTTAGGCAGGCTCGCAAGTGAAGTGGCTAAGATTTTAAGGGGAAAACACAAACCCGAGTATACTCCTTATGTTGATACAGGTGACTATGTAATAGTACTTAATGCTGACAAGGTAGTACTTACAGGTAAAAAATTGGATCAGAAATACCGTAGGTATCATACAGGATGGCCGGGCGGATTGAAAGAAATCAAGTACAGACACTTTATGCAAAAGAGCCCTGAGAAAGCAGTTGAACTTGCCATTAAGGGAATGCTCCCGAAAAACAGCCTGGGTAGAGCAATGTTCAGAAAACTGAAGGTTTATAAGGGCGACAAGCACAATCACGAAGCCCAGAAGCCTGAAAAACTGGAATTGAATATCTAATTACGAGGGGAGGAACTATTAGAATATGGCAAAGGTTCAATATTACGGAACTGGAAGAAGAAAAAAATCAGTCGCAAGAGTAAGACTTGTTCCTGGTGACGGGAAAATTATTATAAATGACAGAAGCATTGATAATTATTTTGGATTGGAAACTTTGAAGGTTATAGTCAGACAGCCGTTGGTACTTACCGGTACTGACACTAAATTTGATGTTTTGTGCAATGTCGTGGGCGGAGGATTTACCGGTCAGGCAGGAGCAATAAGACATGGTATATCAAGAGCCCTTGTAAAGGCTGATGAAGAATTAAGACCCGTACTTAAAAAGGCCGGTTTCCTGACAAGAGACCCAAGAATGAAGGAAAGAAAGAAATACGGTCTCAAGAAAGCAAGAAGGGCACCACAGTTCTCAAAGAGATAATATTTACGAAATACAAAATCTCTCAGACACTTATGTTTGGGAGGTTTTTTTATACTTACAATTCTGATTAAGCACATCAACATTGTCATCACAGGCCGCAACCTGCAGCATATGCATTCCTCCGTCTCTCTATTCCTCTAATTTAAGTTTAACATAAGAATTTAATGCCTAAATTTTATTAATATTAACAAACATATTTCATGTCAAAAAAAACACGTTTCATGCATCAGACGGTTTTTTGGGAGAAAAATTTGATAGGATGAGAAAGCGGTTATTAGTCCAATGAATGGTATTTAAGGAGGAATGATATGATGAAAAAGCTATTTATAAGCACCATGCTTGCCCTTTGTATGGTATTAACCCCTTTGTATGGTATTAACCCTACTACCGGCGCTGGCATCGGCAGAGACCGTTAATGCGCTTTACCGAGTTACGAGCTCCAGAGCCGAATTCAGTTCCCAGCCGGGTGGTACTCCCGTTGGAATTATCCCGGTTTGGACAAACGTTGAGATTATGTCTATAGAGGGAGACTATGCCAAGTTTAGCTATAAGGGCTATAACTACTACACGAAGGTGAGAAATCTGGAAAAATTGGATGAGCCGGATTATATATGCTCCAGTTGGGCACAGAATGCAGTAGAGGCATATGTAACAACACATGGAAACTCTGACCCCTCAAGCTATAAGAAGCCAATCACTCGTGCGGAAATGGCGGCGATGTTGGTTGATGATATCATGACAAAGATACGCGGATGGTTTCAAGTGTGGCAAACCCTGCCGGGAGTAATTTCCGATACGCGTTTGGATCAGATTATGACTAAAGAGGATAATAATAACATCTATTGGTTTCAAATAAGCCGTCTTCTGTATTGGGGCATTGTTCCTGCAGAAAAGTTCAGACCGAATGATTGTGCAACATATAAGGAATTTACGGATGCTCTTGTTAAGATCGTAAAATATGAGGTAGTAAACAGGAATCAACATTTTTCTAAAGCGATCATTGATAGCTTTGGTGTTGGCGGCGATACAAGCCCAAATGCAAAATCACGAAGGAGCAAGCTATATTCCTTGTCCAGAAAACTTACAATTGGATGGTAGAAGCTAATAGCTTTAATGAGACAAAGTATAGAATCGAACATGGGATAACAAATAGAAGCGTAGATGGTGTAATAAACGGCGTTTATACCCTTGAGTCGGCGATGGGTAAAGGTTCCTATGTTGCCATAAACCCAGAGGGTAAGGCCGAGCTTAGCAGCGCAAAGGCGGAACGTTTTAAATTCACTTACAAGGGAAGCCGTACTAATCAGTTTGCGGATTGTATGATGTTGTATACAATTCAGACTATGGACGGAAAGTACCTTGCCCTCTCCGGAAATGTTCCGACGAATGGAAAACGACTCATCACACAAGATACGGAGTACTTATGGGCCATCGATGGACCTTATGCTGCCGGCGATGGTAGTTTTAAGATTTATCCGCCTGACTTCCCGAACCTGTATGTAAATGCTGAAGGAGAGAAATCAAAGGATGGTACTCCTATCATCGTATGGTTTGAAGTGCAAGCCTCTCCCCCCGAACATTGTGGTTTCCGCATCTATTATGAAGGCAGTGCATCAACTTCTTTTTCACGATGGAAGTCGATGCCGGCTACTGCCACACCCAGTCAGACGAAATTTGTAATGAATGGCAAGCCCATATCAATTACTGCGGCGTATAATATAAACGGGAGCAATTACTTACAGCTCCGCGCTATTGCAGCAATGCTCAATGGCACAGCTGCCCAGTTTGATGTAATCTGGGATGGACAGTACGCCGTAATTGAGCCCGGTAAGCCCTATAGCGGCACAATTACCGAAGCCAGGCTTCAAAGTACAACCAATGTCCACATTAGTGATACAAAATTCAAAATGAATGGCGAAGTATTTACTTTTTCTGACGCACGGCTGATTGACGGCGGTACCAACTACATCCAGCTCCGTGAGTTTGCGCAGAAGCTTTCCGGAACGGCATCACAGTTCAATGTGTACTGGGATAGCGAGGCTAAGCAGGCGGTTATCCAGCCCGGTGTGGCCTATACAGGGGAAGCGCCGGAGGCTGATCCCTCCACCGATACAATTACCGGCAGTGATAAGTTAGAGGATGGAATTTACTATATCAAAGCTTCAAAAGATAAAAACTTTGCCATAGATGTACCCAATTCAAGTAAAGAGGATGGTGCAAAGCTTATTATATTCCAAAAAACCGGTAATGATAATCAAAAATTCAGAATCACAAACGTAAGTGGCAATAAATATAAAATTCAGTGTGTTCATTCCGGTAAGTGGTGGAACAGCAGCGGGACGAAGGGCGCAATAATCACCCAATCTGATTCTGCTGCAATCTTTACAATAACAGAACAGGCAGACGGAACATACAGAATCATGGACAGCAGCACAGGGCTTTATGCAGGTATCTCGGGCGCAATTATGAAAAATGGCACCAATATTATACTTTGGACAGAAGCTTCCGATGCAAGTCAGACATATATATTTGAAAAGATAAAGTAAATTCGGGCCAGACAGAGTTCCCCGGCGAAGATTTTTGGGCAAAGGCATATGTCAAGCTGATTCCCGGTGACTCCATTTCTGTTTCCATATAAGGGGTAAAAGTATTGACTATCACATTGGAGGTTGGCCTATGATAAAGATGAGGTGATAAAGGTGCTGATAAAAGATGTTTGCAGAGAATGTAAATTGACGAAGTAAGCAGTTGAATATTATGAGCGGCATGGATTAATTTATCCGGGGATGGATAGCAAAGGTTATCGAAATTACAGTGAGAAAGATATTTCCGGATTGAAAGAGATTGGAGTTTTAAGGAAATGATGTATTTGTGTATACACTTTGGACAGTTTATCAATGGAAAAATTGATACAGAGGAAAAAGAAAAGGCGCACAATAAAAGCGTTGATTATCTGTATACAATTCAAGAAACTGAATTCCTCAAAGAACCGGAAAAATTTTTGGAGCAAGGTTTGGGAGAGCTGGAAGAAGAAAACATGGAGAGAATTAATTTATCGATAGCAGATTCATTAATTAATATTGATAAGTATATTGAGGAAAATAAAGAAGTTATCGGGAAATATCTTGAATATATAAAGAAGGATGAATATCTTAGTTTTTATAATATTGTTTTCTGCCATCAGAAGAGCTACGGAAATGTGGCTCTTTTTATTTTGGATTTCAGGCTGTTGAGTAAAATTTTATACTATTTGACAAGGGTTGCTATTATACAACAAAATTAGATATTTTTTAATGAAGGAAAAAATTAAACATTTCTTGAATATAAAAAAGCAAAACAAATTACATTGGAAGATATTTCTTGTATTTTGCTATTGTGCAATTTAAGTTCGAGAAAAATACATTTATGGAGTTGAAAAATAAATGGATAAATGGAAGAAGATAAAAAAAAGGCTTGGAGCTCTTTCTAAGAAAGCTTTAATTTTCATCATATCAGCATGGATTGTTATCACTTTAATAACTGCTCATGCGTTTACAAGAAGTCAATTCATTGAACAGAAATTCAATAAAAATATGATTACCCAAAAGACAGTTTTTGATTATAAAACCAAAGAATTGCCTTTTGGGATTAATGAAGCTGAGGGAATTATATTCCCCAAAACACAAAATATTATAGACGTATATATTGTAACTACGGTAAATGCCGTTGAACCTGTCAAAGTTAAGGGCAATTATTCAGTATTGCTTAAAACAGTAGCTGAAGGGTTATGGGAACGTGCTGTAACCCTGGAAGATAAGAAATATTTTGATAATGAAGGAGAAACTGTCGAGGTAATAAATCAGAAGGTTTCATTAGATTTAGGGAAGATTCTGAGTGATATAGACACGATTTCCAATGAAGTAATTGGGTACAGCCCGAGCAAATTTTTTCTGAGTATTGTCCCGGTTATTGAAGGAGATATTACTTATGAAAATAATAAAATAGATCTTGAATCAGGCATGGTTATGACATTTGAACTTGCTCAAAACCAAGTGGTATTAACCGGAGAAAGGGAATATTCAAAGCAAACACCCGTTGACGAAGTCAATGTCCTGGAATATAAAATAAATTTATTTGGTATGATGGTACCTGTTCCGGTTTATAGATACGTTTCGCTTTCTGTTTTTTTGATTTATTCCGGTTTTGCATTACTGATATTAATATCAAAAAGACAAACAGGAATTGAACATATGACAGAGGCTGACCAGATAGAAAGGAAATATAGGAACAGGCTGATACCAATACAACAACCTATAGATAATAAAAATAAAACAGTTATTCCTCTTGAAAGTATGAAATCATTGGTCAGGGTATCAGATGAGCAGGACAGAGGAATACTTGAATATCACTGTGATACAGAGGGAAAGACATTTTACTATGTGATTGAAGATGATTATTTATATACATATACAATTGATATAAATAATATGGATATAAATGATAATGAGGAAAAAGCGATATAACCGCTTATAGAAATTTTAAATTAATCCCCTCCTCAAATATTGAAATATTACTCTAAAGTATACCATGCGATTAGCCTGGAGTATAAGTCTATTACTATGCTTCCGGAATCTGAAGAGTAGTCCGAAAGTCAATGTGTCAATATCCAAGATAAGAGATAATATACTTGTCAAATACGAATAAAAAAATTAGGAGGGTGTTTACATGAAAAAAGGTAAAATTCTAGTAGTTCTAACACTTTTATTAGCGGCAGCTGTAATTGCTTCAATAGGAACCGGAGCAATTGATGTTTTTACAGCCAACCGTTCAGTAAGTGCTAAAATTGTAGACGATACAAAAGGTTTCATTGGACTTTCAACAAATTCTCCATATGCTTCTTTTAACAATAGAGGCACTCTTGAAATTAAATTCGCTTCAATGCATGGAGCCGAAGGATTTAATCCTGATGCTACGACTGTATTCAAAAATCTTTTTACAGTAACTAATCAAAGTGATGAGACAGTATATGTATGGTTGGAAGCAGGAAGTGATTATAGTACAGCAGAACATTATGCATTTGATTATAGAGTTCAACAGGGTTATACGGGTGTGCTTCATAGAGCAATTTATACCAGTGCATATTCCGATAGTAATCCACTAAGAAGGGTTCTGATATCTGATGTAGGGAGAAACTTTAAGAACGGTAGAGATGGAGAAAATGCTTACATGGAATTAGCACCAGGTCAATCCTTTGATGTTGAGGTAGATGTAGCAACTCTTACAAATTATGGAGGAAAGAATACAAATTTGGATCATACTTTAATCATAAGAGCTGATAAAACTGCACCGGTACAAAAATATCCAGACCCGTTTAAATAAAGATTAGCTAATACCTTAATCTAAAGAGCTTATGAAAGTAAACCGTTAATATTGTGTAATTGGCAGGACTTAGGAATTGATCCTAAAGTCCTGCTTAATTATATAATTTAAATGAAAAGGGTGTCACATGAATGCAATAAAAATTATAATAAAATGTTTATTTTGGGGATTAATAATTTTTCTACTTATAGTATCAATATTCCGGTTTATTTATAAAGACCCTGAAAAAGCACCAATAAGCTTATGGTATGTATATTCGGAAAGCATGGAACCTACGATTATGACAAATGACGGGTTTATCCTGATTCGCTCAGAAACCTATAAAACAGGTGACATCATTACATTTAAACCTAAAGTTTTGGAGCAACCATATGTAACCCATAGAATAATCGATATAACAAGTAATGGCGAATATATAACAAAGGGTGACAACAATATTATGACAGACCAGCAAGGCGGCGAACCTCCTTTACAGAATAATCAAGTGATAGGTAAAGCACTGTGCATATTCGATAGACCTATAATTTTGCCCGGGTTAGGTTTGATGTCCCAAAAAATGCAGAAATTAAATATATTTACTTTAATATCTGTAATGATTGTTATATATGCTTTAGGGTTTGTACTGGATATGATATTTAACAGGGAGAATAACAGAAAAATTAAAAAGAAAAAAATTCGCTTACTCGATATTGCACCCTTTTTTGATCCTGTGTTCTTCCTCATATGCGTATTGGTTATCACTAATACTCTAATTATTGGACAAAGCATCAAGAGTTGGAAAATGGAAGAGATATCCTACGTGGTAGTTAGCAGGAAGGGTCTGCCTAATCCGGTACCGGGAGAAAAGTTTGAAAGAACCAGGAGCCTGGAGAATTCATCAATTATTCCATACTATACGGTTTTAGAACCAATAGACGGTAATATGACTATTGAACCAAGGATTTTATTGATGAATCCCAAAGAAAATACTGATTACCTGGTATCTATTACCGCGCCTGAGGAACTGGGATACTATGTGCATAAGATTGGCATAAAAACATATCCAAAGCTGATTTCTCAAAAATTACTGGAGCAACTTTATTCAAAAAATCCCTTTGTGCCATTGATAATCATCTTTTTTCCGGGAATAATGCTTGTTATAGTTTTGTTTATTATATGGGTAAGAAGATGGGAAAACAATAAAAAATTAGTCATGGATTGCTTGATACCCCTTCGCATTGGATTGAAGAAGCTTGTATAAAAATGGTGGAATAAGATGAAAAAAATATAAGTTTACTTACGGCTATTTACAAAATAGTTATAAAGATTATAATATAATTAAATAGATGTATTATTAATTATATGAAGTAAATTAATGCTTAATTAAAATTAAAAATTAAATGAATTATGGATACGATGAAGCATATATTGTATATGGGCACCTGATATATGCTGAGTTAGTGGTGCAACCGGCCAATGAGATAAGAATCTTATTGGTTTTATTTTTTAGAGGAATTCCAGGAAGTATAGTTATACCCAAATATGTATATAATTTAATGTGTTCTAATATATAAAAGCATCATACAAATGATACGGGCTTATATAGAAAGGGGGATTATGAAGGTTGAAAAGAAGATTATGCAGGTTGAAAAGAAGAGGAAATAAAATACTGTCATTACTGCATTATGTAAATATAACAATATTAATAATGCTATTATTAGTATTTATTTCTACTCCCCAAAGCAGCGTTGGAATGGATATCTTTCAGGCAACAAGGGGTGTAAATGCCAGAGTTGCTACCAACGACAAGGCTTTTGTTGGAATAATATATGACGAAGTTTATAAAGTTGTATATCCCAATGATAACAACCATATTACCATGTATATTGAAAATAACTTACCTTATAGAGTGAAATATAAATTAGACTTAGCAGGCCTGCCAATTAAAGATTTTGCACCAGGCAGCTTTGAGTTGAAACCTAACGAGAAACAATTGATTGAAATCCAAATGCTGGATTTAGAAGAAGCTATTGAAGTGTTAGGTTCAGAAGAGGCTATTAAAATGTTAAATTCAGAAGAAGCTGCTAAAGGAATTTTTAATGTTCTGGGTAACATTTCAGCAGAATATGATCAAGGAAGTGTAAGTGCAGCATTCGAATTCAAAGTAGATGTTGATTTGCCAAATCCGGAAGAATTAGCTGAAATTGAAGCTTTACTTGATGAAACCCAGGAAAGTTTGGAAGAAGGTGTTAAGGATGATTTGAATAATGAAAATCCTATGGAAAAGGAAGCAATAAATAATGAATATTTATCAAAAGAAACAGAAGAGCAATCTGATTCAAACAACTTAATAAATGATTTAGTAGAAAAAACAGACGTTAATAATGCCAATGACTATAATACGGAAAACATGCCAGCAAATACAATTGAAGGTAATGACAATAATTAAAATATCTATATTAGCAAAAAAATAGCAACAAGGATGTAAATGTTTTTTATTCGACAAGAGAAATTTACAAATTATATAAATTAGAGCTGCTAAAATTAATTATTGGACAACCATATAATGTTTTTGGGGACTATGAAGCATGTACTGCAACCTGGGCACCTGGTGCATGCGGAGTTAGTGGTGCAACCGACCAATGAGATTAACTATCTTGTTGGTTTTTTATTTTCTATATTGTAATACCTGGGAAGGGATGCTATGTTCGAATTTCTTGTTGCTAAAATAGCAAGCAATAATTCAAGGGAGATTAAGGTCATATACTTGTATAGGTATCTTTCTTGGATTTTTACTTCCATATTTTATTTATTTGATAACCAGACAGAATATTTCTGTTTAAAAATAGGAGTAATCATCATTCTATTTATAACTTCTAAAATAGTGACAGATTTATATACCAGATACTCAAACAATTCAAAGGCAATCAAGAGCCTGGTTTTAACTGAAACTGTAGGGATTTCATTGCTGTTGATACCGACGGGGGGATTAGACAGCCCTTTTATATGGTATGCGATGAATCCTGTATTGGTTTCTGCAAGCTTTTTGACAGGATTGTTTTGTTGGTTTGATCTTATTTTCTATCTGGCGGTCTCAACCAGTATATCATATTTTGTTTTTAATACTGAGAATGATACAGCAATTAAAATCATATCTGACAATTCACATCTGGTTCTTATATTTATTTTGATGACTTTAGGATTACAATTATTATTGAAACTGGCCCATGAATTAAATAATGAGAGGAATAATCTAAGGGAAAAAAATTATCAATTAGCCGAGGCAAATGAAAAGATTAAAGAATCCATAGAACATATCATGTCACTCTATCAGGCAGTTGAAATGTTTTCAGCACAAGACAGCAAGGAAAAGCTAATGAATACCATTATTTGTTACGCAAAGGAACTGACAAAATCAAAATCTTCATTTTTCAAACAAATAGACATAAATAGCTCAAATAAAATCATTACATGCGGAGATATTTCTCCGGATATTCACCCGTTAATAGAAAAAGAGTTAAGCAGTATACTTGAAATCAAGGAAATAGACAAGAATATAACACAAATAAAAGTTCAGGACAGGATATTTGCTATAACCATTGTAAAATCAGCATCAAGGCTATTTGGAATTCTAGGCATTGAAGTGGAAGAATTTCAGGAAAATGATAATTTATATAAAAAACTGTTTAGCTTTTTGACAGAATTAAGTGCTGTAATCCTTGAGAGACTATATTTAGAGGAAATTGCTCAAAAATTAGCCGTAACAGAGGAACAGAACCGTATAGCAAATGAAATGCATGACAGTGTTTCCCAAAGGCTTTTTAGTATCTCATGTGCAATACACACTCTGGTGGCAAAACATTCAAAGCTATCCCATATTGAACTGCATGATCAATTAATAAGGATCATGGAAACTTCAAATATGGCTATGAAGGAACTACGATCTACAATATATAAACTAAGTTCCAAAAAACAAGGAATAAAGGCTTTTCAATCGGATATTAAAGCTTATCTGGATAGTATTGCAAAATTAAATAATATTGATGTCTGTTTTAAATGCTCGGGAGATGAAGATTTGTTAACAGGAGCATTAAAAAAGGCAATATATAGAATTATTGCCGAATCAACAGGTAATTCCATAAGGCATGGCAAGTGCAGTGAAATTAATGTTGAACTTAATATAAAAAATATCTGTACAGAACTAATTATAAAAGATAACGGAAAAGGCTTTATTGTCGAAGATGTAAATAAAAGAAACGGTCTTGGGATTGATAATATGAAAAGACTGGTGAATTCCTTTAATGGCAGTCTTAATATTGACAGCGTATTAGAAAAAGGAACATGTATAAAGATAAATATTCCAAATAGAAAATTATTTACTCTTGATGAAGGAGGCCTTGTAGTATGAGAATTGGCATAATTGATGATCATCCTCTGGTAAAGCAGGGGCTCATCTCAGTTCTTTCGTTATATGAAGATTTTGAAATTGTGGGTGAAGCAACGAATTGTCAGGAAGGCATAGTTATGCTAATGGAGAAGAGGCCGGAGATTGCACTTATAGATTTGAAACTTGGAAATGAATGTGGTCTTGATATTATAAGAGAAGTGAAAAACAAAATAGAATCTAAATTTGTAATACTTACTTCATCAGCTGAACATAGTGATTTCCTGCAGGCAGAAATCCTGGATGTTGATGGATATATTCTGAAAGAGGCCCTTCCTGAAGAGCTTATATACGGATTAAGATTGGTTTATAAAGGCAGGAAATACTATGACCCAGGACTCGTGAGTTTACAAATGAAGAAGGATAATGATCCTCTTGAGTCGCTTACACAAAGGGAGAAAGAAGTTTTATTGGCTTTAGGAGGGGGGCTAAGCAACAAGGAAATTTCCCAAAAGCTTTATGTGACTGAACATACGGTAAAAAAACATGTAAGTCAAATCCTGGCGAAGCTGGATCTTGCCGACAGAACCCAAGCTATTATTTTCGCCTACAACAAAGGATTAATAGGTTCACAAAATATGTGAAAATCGACATTCGAAAATAATGCAAGCCAACTGGCAGGCTTTGCAAAGGGCAGCGATCTTAAACTTTCAAAGAGATAATTTTATGAAAATGGAACATATCAAAACCCCGGAAACTGTGTAATTTCCGGGGTTTGTTTATTATTATTAATTCAAGTATATTCGAATTTTCACACTGAACAATTATACACGTCAATTTTTTTTGCATTACACATTATAAAGGTATTGAGAACCTCATATATTTCATGCAGAAAAAGCAGTTTTCATGCAGAAAAAACATGTTTCATGCAGCAAGTGTTTTTTTGGAGAATTTTGTGACAGATTTATTAACTGAGTATTCGTTAAAGAAAAGGGATATTCACTCCAGAGAATAATAGAAAACAGAGGAATAAAATGAAAAATTACTGGTGCTTATGATGGCACTAATTATGACACTGAGCTTTGCAGCTTACGGCGAAAAGGCTTTGGTAATATTACCATGAGCGTTCCGATTGAAACTCAAGATAATAACTAAGGGCAATGCCACTGTTCATAACTGGTATATTTTGGATGATAACAGCAATATAAAAGTAACTGTGCTGGGAAGGCTTGCAGGGGCAGATGTGAGCGGATACAAAGAGAGCAATTTCACCGATGTGAAAAATAATGCCTATTACATGGGCTACATAGAATGGGCAAGAGAAAACGGCATCGTAAACGGCACTGGTAATGATAAATTTGCTCCGGATGAGCCCGTTACCCGTGAGCAGATGGCGGTCATCATGCAGAGATATGCCAAAGCCATCGGCTTCACATTCCCGAAAGTGCATGAAGAAAAAGTCTTTACTGACAGCGAAAAAATAAACGCTTATGCCAGGGAAACTGTTAAGCAGATGCAGACGGCAGGACTTCTCAACGGTAAGAGCGGCAACATCTTTGACCCGCTGAATACCGCAACAAGAGCGGAAGTATCCGCCATCCTTCACCGCTTCGTAGAGCTGATGATTTCCAGCGATGCTAAATAAAATTTTCAGCGATACTGTATAAAAGAGATTAAATTTCAGAAAAAAATCCCTCAAGCGTTTTGTTTGGGGGATTTTTTATGGCGCGCCCGGCATGGTCGCTTTTTTTGTATGCCTGATTTATAAAAATTAATTTTTATGATATAATTTTTTAAATCTGGATACCTGTGGTATAACAATTGGTAAGTGTTATAACACAGGTAAGAGGAATACACCTTTGTGCAGAAGGGTATTCCTTTTATGTTAAGAAAAAATAATGATATAACATAAGGAGTAGATTTATGCGGGGACTTGGGACAATTATAAATACTTTGGCAGTTATTGTCGGAAGCGGCATCGGGCTTTTACTGAAAAGCGGACTGAAACAGAAAATACAGGACATATTAATGCAGGCTTGTGGAATAGCGGTTATTTTCATTGGCGCAGCCGGAGCTTTGCAGGGAATGCTCGTTATAAATGAAGGAAAAATTGAAACGCAGGGGACGATGCTGCTGATATTCTCACTGGTAATCGGAGGATTTATAGGTGAAGTTTTGGATATTGAAAAAAAGCTGGACGGTTTGGGGACTAAAATTAAGAATGCAGTAAAAATAAAAGAAGACAACAGATTTGTAGAGGGTTTTGTAAATGCTTCGCTTATCATCTGCGTCGGTGCCATGGCAATCGTAGGGTCAATACAGGACGGGCTGACCGGGGATTATTCAATGCTGCTGGCCAAATCAATTTTAGACCTCATTATAGTAATAATATTTGCTTCCACACACGGGATAGGAGTTATGTTTTCAGCAATTGCTGTTTTTGTTTACCAGGGTATCTTTACAGTATTGGCGTCATCCATCGGCCAATTTTTGGGGGAATCGCTGATAAACAATTTATCTTATATCGGGTCTACATTAATCTTCTGTGTGGGTGCGAATCTTACCTTCGGAAAGAGGATAAGAATCGGAAACTTGCTGCCGGCATTGATTGTTCCTGTCATATACGAAATCATTTTGAGGTTTATATAGTTTTGTGCTAAGCAATGATACAGCATTGTGAACAGCTTTGAGCTGGTTTTTATTAGCCCTTGAGTCCGGAACGCCTGCTGTCGAAATGCCAGCACAACAAAGTTTATACAATGCTGTTCCATTTTCTCTTTTTCCTGGTCTATTTATTCTGGAAAATGAATAAAATTAGGACATGGGGAAAAGGAGTGATAAGCGTTGAAAGTAGCAGAAAAGAAATTTCAAAGCACAGATTCTGTAATTAAATATGGCAATGGTTTAAGTGAAAAGGAAGCTAAACGCAGGCTCCGGGAATATGGCCCAAACACCATTGCAGAGAAAAAGAAAGTTTCAGCATTAAAAATTCTCATTTCACAATTTACAGACTTTATGATTTTGATACTGCTTGCATCAACGGCCATATCGATGTTCATGGGTGAGACAACCGAGGCAATAACAATAATTGCCATTGTTATTGTGAACGCAATATTGGGGTTTGTACAGGAGTATAGGACAGAGAGAACAATGGAAGCTCTGAAGGAACTTGCTGCACCTACTGCAAATGTTTTGAGAAACGGCAATGTTGTTTCAATACCTGCCGAACAGGTTGTACCGGGCGATGTAATAATTGTGGAGGCAGGAGACAGAGTACCCGCTGACGCAATTCTTATTGAATCCAATTCACTTCAGGCAGATGAATCCCTGCTGACCGGTGAATCAGTGCCTGTTGAAAAATCAACGGAAGCGTCAGGAAGTAAAAGCAGTGACGAAAGCTACAAGAGAAACCAGATTTATATGGGTACGATAATTGTCAGCGGCAGGGGCAGGGCAGTAGTACATGCAACAGGAATGCAAACTGAAATGGGCAAAATAGCTGATATGATACAAAATATTGATGAAGAACAAACCCCGCTTCAGAAAAGATTGGAGCACCTCGGTAAATTCATAGTATTTGCATGTCTCACCATTTGTGCCATAGTAACAGTTACCGGAATTTTACGCGGTGAAGAACTCTTCACCATGCTTCTTTCCGGAATAAGCCTTGCTGTAGCAGCAATTCCGGAAGGCTTGCCTGCGATAGTAACAATAGCTCTGGCACTTGGTGTACAGAGGATGTTTAAGAGAAATGCCCTTATAAGAAAGCTTCCTGCAGTTGAAACTCTTGGTTGCGCCAACGTAATCTGCTCGGACAAAACAGGTACCCTTACGGAAAACAGAATGACGGTAAGAAAGATATATACCGGCGGAATGTTTTTTGACGTGAAGGGGACCGGATACAGCCCTGAAGGCAGATTTGAAGTGAATGGCCGGGAAGTAAAGGTTGAGAGTTATGAAAGCTTGAAACTTACCCTTCAGATTGGAGGCCTTTGCAATAATGCAAAGATGGTCAGAGAGAGCGGGGAAAAACCCGGGGCTCTGAAAAAGATAAAATCAATGATAACCGGTCAGGATTTGTGGCGTATAAATGGAGACCCCACAGAAGGGGCGCTGCTCGTGGCGGCGGCAAAAGCCGGTTTGACTGAAGAACGGTTAAATGAAACATTTTTCCGAATAGATGAATTGCCGTTTGACTCCGACAGAAAATGCATGTCGGTGGTATGTGATAATCAAAGGGGCGAAACCTACGTATTTACCAAAGGGGCTCCTGACGTGATAATTAAAAAGTGCAGCAAAATATACAGTTCCGGGGGAATAACAAACATGTCCACGGCGGAACAGTCCAGAATATTGCGGCTAAATGACAATATGGCCAGCGAAGCACTCAGGGTGCTGGGGATGGCTTATAAAAAGCTTAATTCAAGAAATTACAAGAAGAATGAGCTGGAGAACGATCTTATATTTGTAGGGCTTGTGGGAATGATAGATCCCCCGAGGAAAGAGGCCCAGGAAGCAGTCCAAAAATGCCGTATTGCTGGTATAAAGCCTGTGATGATAACAGGAGACCATAAGCTGACTGCTGCGGCAATTGCAAAAGAGCTCAAGATTTACTCCAAAGGAGAGAAAATATTAACCGGTTCCGAGCTTGACACGATGACTGAAAGGGAACTGGAGGAAATAGCAGATGATGTATCGGTATATGCAAGAGTTTCACCAAAGCACAAGCTGATGATAGTGCGGGCTCTGAAAAGAAAGAATTACATAGTGGCTATGACGGGGGACGGAGTTAATGATGCTCCTGCCGTAAAGGAAGCGGATATAGGCGTGTCCATGGGTATAACAGGTACGGATGTTACAAAGGAAGCCTCTTCCATGATACTTATGGATGATAATTTCGCAACTATTGTTGCAGCTATTGAAGAGGGAAGGATAATTTACAACAACATAAGGAAATTTATCAGATATTTGCTGTCATGCAATATAGGTGAAGTACTCACCATGTTTCTTGGCATGCTTATAGGCCTTCCGGTTCCTCTTCTGCCGATACAGATACTCTGGGTAAATCTTGTTACCGATGGACTGCCTGCAATTGCCTTGGGGCTGGATCCGCCTGAAAAGGACATCATGATGAGGCCTCCGAGACATTCAAGTGATAATATCTTTTCCGGCGGACTGCTGGAAATGATTGTGGTAAGAGGAGTAATTCTTGGACTTTGCACCCTTGCTGTTTTTGTAAGTGTGCTGCATTTTACGGCAAGCGTGGAACTGGCCAGAACGTGTGGCTTTATTACTCTGGTTCTGACCCAGCTTACCCATGTATTCGAATGCAAATCCGAAAGGAAAACTATATTCGAAATACCGATTTTCAATAACAAATATCTGGTGCTGGCTGTGCTTTGTTCTCTTACAATGATTTTATCAGTAGTTTACATACCATTTCTTCAACCGGTTTTCAAAACTGTAACGCCTACTCTGAACGAATGGTTTCTTATAGTCGGCTTTACTGCGTTGGGACCCACAATATCCTCTTTTGTAAAACGCAGGAGAAGATAGAAAAAGAAAGCTATACCAATCTCTTTCAAAAATGTTGAAAACATATATAAAAAACTATATAATTGTTAGGTACCGGTAAATTGCATATTTCCCAGTACCTTTCTTATTGTCTGGGAATTTGTTTTTTGTTTTGCTTCATTAGGACATGAAGCAGTTAACAGCATCAAAGTCACTTTTTACAAATTGTTCACAATTTATTAAAATGTATTTATAATAATTAAAATGCATGTTTCTTATAACGATACAAGCAGGGGGGAATAAGATGATAGAAATAAAAAATCTGACCAAAAGATACGGTCAGATAACTGCTGTAAACAACCTTAACTTTACTGTCGAAAAAGGAGAAATACTCGGATTCCTGGGCCCCAACGGAGCAGGAAAATCGACAACAATGAAAATCATAACAGGTTATATTTCCTCTACGGAAGGCAGTGTTAAAGTAAACGGCTATGATATTATGGAAAATCCTCGAGAAGCAAAAAGGAGCATAGGATTTCTCCCTGAGCAGCCGCCGCTTTACCTTGATATGACCGTTTATGATTATCTGGACTTTGTCAGCGATCTTAAATCTGTAGACAAAAAGAAAAAAGCAGGACAGATAAGAGATATTATGGAGCTTGTAAAAATTGGCGACCATAAAGGAAGACTGATTAAAAACCTGTCAAAAGGATATAAGCAAAGAGTAGGATTGGCACAGGCTCTTATCGGAAATCCTGAGGTTCTTATACTGGACGAGCCTACCGTAGGCCTTGACCCCAAGCAGATTATTGAAATAAGAAAGCTTATTAAAGCTCTTGGAAATGAACATACGATAATACTCAGCTCTCATATACTGCCTGAGGTAAGTGCGGTGTGTGAAAGAGTGGTTATAATAAACAAGGGCGAAATTGCTGCTGTTGATACTCCGGAAAATCTCTCCAAAGGTTTGGGTGATTCTTCAAGGCTTTCGATAACTATTGCAGGACCAAAACCTTCGATAATTTCAAGTATCAAGGAGATATATGGTGTCAAATATGTTGAGGCGGGTGCCGAAAGAGAGAAAGATGCTTTCACATATATTGTTGAATCGGATAAGAATGTAGACGTAAGACGCCCGATCTTCTACGCAATGGCTAAAGCGGGGTATCCTATCATAGAGCTCAAATCTCTCAGTATGTCGCTTGAGGACATATTCCTGCAGTTGACAACTGAGGAAAAGGAGGTTGAAGCATAATATGAATGCAATTTTTAAGAAAGAGTTAAAATCATATTTTTATTCTCCGATTGCCTACGTTCTTATAGGCTTGTTTTTGCTCGTAGGATCAATATTGTTTTTTGTGTTTAATCTGGCAAGCGCATATGCAGATACCAGATGGATTTTCATGAACGGTATTTTTATACTTGTATTGATGATTTTCAGTTCGGTTTTGACAATGAGGATATTGGCTGAGGACAGAAAGAACGGAAGCGAGGTTCTGCTGCTTACCTCCCCTGTGAATATAGTTTCCATTGTTGTTGGAAAGTATCTTGCAGCTCTGGTTGTTTTCCTCATAATGACAGCAATAACTTTCGTATATCCTTTGATAACATTTGCGTTTGATGCACAGTTTACTGCGGAAATTATAGGTGGATATATAGGATTTATATTATTAGGAGCATCATTTCTTTCAGTAGGCGTTTTTGCATCGTCTCTGACTGAAAACCAGGTAGTGGCCGTAATTACAAGCTTTGTAATGTTGCTGATTATGTGGATTATCAGCGGCGTGTCCGGCTACCTTGGAGGAACTTTAGCAAAAGTGTTGAATTGGATATCGTTGCTTTCAAGATATGACGACTTTAACAGAGGAATTTTGAATTTCGGTTCTATTGTGTATTATTTAAGCTTTATTTTTGTAATGCTTTTCCTTACTGTTAGAGTGATAGAAAAAAGACGCTGGAGTCAGGGGTGATGTTAAATGGATAAGATTATTAATGCAATAAAAGGTTTTTTTAAAAATAAAAATTTCAAGTATGGAACAAACTCTATTATCCTTGTAGCGATTGTTGTGGCAATAGCGGTGGTGGTTAACCTGATAGTTGGAATGACCGACTTAAAGCTGGACCTTACCCCAAACAAGTTGTACTCAATTACTGATACTACAAGGGATATACTGAAAAATCTTGAGAAAGATGTTGTAATTTACGGTCTTTTCGACGACAGTAAAATTGGCAGTTCAGGGGAGTATAAGGACGTAACCGATCTTTTGTCACATTATGACAAGTATGACCATGTAACTGTCAAGTATGTGGATCCGGACAAAAACCCTGGAATAATGAAGGAACTTGACAGTGAAAAATTAAATGACGTCAGAAAGAATGATTTTGTGGTAAAGTGTGGCAATAAGGTTAAGAAACTCTCATATTATGACCTTTTTAATGTGCAACTGGATCAATACTCTTTCAGCACGGTTATTACCGGTTCGGTAGCTGAACAGAGCTTTACAGGTGCCATAAAGTATGTAACTTCCGATATAACTCCAACAGTTTATTTTACGGAAGGACACGATGAAAACAAAGTTGATGAAGGATTGCAAACTTTAAAGCAGTACCTTGAAATGAACAATTATGATATAAAGGTGATAAATCTTCTTGCTGTTGAAGCAGTACCGGAAGATGCTGAGATTCTTATGTTTGCTTCTCCAAAAAGTGACCTGTCAGAGGATGAGATGGTTAAGCTGAAGGATTATCTTGACAACGGAGGCAATGCAGTATTCCTGTTTGATCCTCTAAACAATGACCCGGACCTTGTTAACTTTGACAAGATATTGTCGGAATATAATATATCACTGAACTATGACAGGGTTAAAGAAAACGATGATTCAAGGTATGTACCAGGAAATCAGTATGATATAATTCCAGATGTTCAGACAAACAGCATAGTATCACAGGAATTTGTAATGATTATGCCTAAATCAAGAAGTATTAATCAGCTTAAGAATACAAAGGATTATATTACCGTAACACCGCTTCTCAAAACCAGCGATAAAGCTGTTGGTGAGATGATTGATAAGACAAGAGGCGACGATTTGAACGGGCCTTTGGATATTGCAGTTGCAGTTGAAGATAAAGGCGGATTAAGTGTTTCGAAAATTTTGGTATTTGGTAATTCCAGCTTTATCACAGATACTGCTATCCAGCGCTACGGAGCATATTCTCAGAACGGTATGTACCTCTTCCTCATGTCATTGAACTGGATGCACGATGCACAGAATGATGTTGTAATAGCTCCTAAGAGCTATGAAACTCCGGTAATGAAGATTACCGCACAGCAATCCCTGTTGATGGGTATTTTGGTTATAGGTGTATTACCTCTTATAGTTATTGTTACAGGAGTGGTTGTATATTTAAGGAGGAGACATCTATGAAATTGTTTCGCAATGTTATTATCCTTGTAGTTGTCCTGGCAATTCTCACAGGTTCTTATATATTCTTGAAAAATAGAGACCAGGGTAATAGTTCTGATGATGACTCAAATGACATAATAAAGATTTTTGATCTGGAATTGTCCAAAATAAAAGAGATGACTGTTGAGACACCTGAAGGAGTATTTGAATTTGAAAAGAAAGATGAAGAATGGACAGTAGTATCCCCTGCCGGCTTAAAAGCGGATAAAAATGAGATAAGCAGTATTGCCTCTAACATTTATTCTCTGAGCGCTGACAAGCTGGTGGAAGAAAATCCTGCAGACCTGTCAATATATGGTTTGGATAAGCCTGTAGTGGTAACTGTAAAAACGGAAGACGGAGTGACTAAAGCACTTGAAATTGGCGATCAGACACCGACCAAATCCGGCTATTACGTCAGGGAAAAAGGCGGCGACAAAGTATATGTAATAGGTTCATATACAGGCGGAAGGCTGAAGATAACCAAAAACAGTATTAGAGATAAACAACTGTTTACTGTTGAGCAGGATGATATTACAGCACTGGCGATGGAAAGAAACCAGCAGAAAGTTTTTGAAGCCAGAAAGTCCGGAGAAACAGACTGGCTTGTGACTTATCCGATAGATGCTACTGCGCAATATTCAGCAATGGTGCCAATGGTAGAAGCAATAACACAGGCAAAAGTTTCTGAATTCATAGAGGAAAATGTAACAGACTTAGAGAAATACGGACTCAACAATCCCCGGTATATACTGGAATTTGAGGCATCCGGCAGCAAGAAAAAGCTGCTTTTGGGCAGTGAAAAGGAAAAAGGATCCCAGGTTTATGCAATGCTGGATGGGGACAATGAGGTATTTACAATAAGTTTGAGCTCATTTAGTTTCCTTGACAAACCCTTTAAGGAAATTATTGAGAGCTTTGCCCATATAGTAAGCATATGGGACGTCTTAAAAATAGAAGTTGAGATGGATGGCCAGAAGGTAGTAAGTGAAATAGACGCGACCCAGGAGGGGGATGGCGATAAATTCACAGTGAACGGAAAAGATGCATCCATGGAGGATGATAGAGGCAGCCAGCCCTTCAGGAAGTATTATCAGGCTTTGATAGGTATTACTCTGTATGATATCGAATTAGGTGTAGAGCCCACCGGGGAGCCTGAGGTAACTATCACTTATCATCAAAAAGTTGATCCTAAACTTGTTAAGCTTGAATTTATACCGAAAAACAACAGATTCTACTATGTTGTAAAAAATGATAAGTATACCGGTATGGTAGTTGACAAAGCAAAATTTGACGAAATACGCAATAGCTATAAAAATCTTGTAGAGGTTATGGAAAAGCAATAAGAAAAGCAAAGAGACAGGGGACGGTTCTGTGTCATGTCATGACATGACACAGAACCGTCCCCTGTCTTTTCACGTCCCCTGTCTTTTACCCGGTCTTTTTTCATTAACTCATAAGTATAAGCATAGAATTAGATAACAGAATTAAATTCCGGGGGTTGTGTTTGGTGAGGGGACAATTTAAAAATGCTGTCAGAATTGCCTGCATATACATATCATCGGTAGTTGGAGCCGGATTTGCTTCGGGTCAGGAAATTATTAAGTTTTTTACAACATATTATGAGGGCGGATTTTATGGAATAATCCTTGCGGGAATTATTTTTGCCGCCATAGGGGGAATTGTTCTTGACAGGGTCTATGTAGAAAAAATAAATAATTATGATGAATTTATATATCCGACCTTCGGTAAAGTTGTTGGAGAGATCGTGAATACCGTAGTTACTTTATTCATGCTTTCCCTTTTTAGTATAATGATTGCCGGTATGAGCAGCATTTTAAACGAGAAACTGGCTTTATCATACCGGCTTTCTGTTGTATTGATGGCCTGTATCTGTATGCTTATAATTCTTGGTGATATTCGCAGGGTTACCACTGTAAGTTCTGTAATTACACCATTGCTTATTGCGGGCATTGTGATTATAGGTTTATATATCATAGTATTTAAAGATACTTCGGTGTTCAGCATAATAGGCTTGTTAAGGAATAAGTCAGATAACTGGTTCATATCATCGCTTCTTTATGTCAGCTATAACAGCATACTCTCAGTACTTGTATTATGCAACCTCCTGCCATACCTGAAAAGCAGAAAATCGGCAAAATGGGGTGGTGTGCTGGGAGGACTGGTACTGTGCCTCATTACGCTTATACTTAATGCTACAATAAATTTATTCCATCCCAAGTTCACAACAGGTGAGATACCAATGCTCGATATAGTTGAAAGGTACAGCAGAGTACTCAGCTACGTTTACACATTTGTTCTCTGGCTGGCAATGCTTGTATCGGCAGTAAATTCAGGTTTTTGCCTTGTTGAGCGGGTCAGCAGCAAACTTAATATGAATATAAGAACAATAACAGTAATTGCATGTATTGTGGTAATTCCGCTGTCCTGCGTGGGATTTTCAGGCCTTATAGCATCCATTTATCCAATGTTCGGATACATTGGACTTTTTATATTGACTGTTATAATATTTCAATGGGCCAGGGAAATTTTCCGGAAAGGAAATGGGAAAAGCAAAAAAATAAAGTATTGTAAGCAAAATAAGAAAATAGAGCAAACCTGATAAAAAATAAAGCAAAGCAGACAGATAAGCAATTAGGCAGGTGTAAAAATTTCCTCCATATGATAAAATAGAGAAAAAGATTGAAACAGAAGATAAATTGCGGGGTGGAGTTTTGTGGAGGTTCCCGAGTTTAATAATAAAACAGAACGGCGCAGCAGCATAGCGGGCGTAATTGCATTCATTCTTCTTTTTATTTTGGTAGTTTGCCTGTCTGGGTATGTTTATCTGATGAGCAAAGGAATAGATATTGCAGAAGTCGGTGTAAAAAAAGTGTTTTCGGGTCTTATCGGAGCGCAGATTAATTCCGATGAGGATACAAAGCCCATTAGCATAGAATATGACGTAACGAGCCACCCGGTTTTCTGCACTTTCGACAATGCTTTAATAAAGTGCACCGGAGACCATGTTACGGGGTTGGACAAAGATGGCAAAGAAGTATGGTCTGTACCTGTTAACATAAACAATCCTTTGCTGAAGACAAATGGAAGCGAACTTCTTGTAACGGGTATTGGCAGTAAGGAGATTTATGTAATTAAAGGTAAAAGCATAAAATGGTCTGCGAAATTCGAGGACAATATATTGAATGCTCATATAAGTGAAGATGGCTATGTTACTGTAGTTTGTGAAGCCAAGGGTTATAGAGGGCAGGTAAAAGTGTTTGACTCTTCGGGGATTGAAATGTTCAAACGCTTTATTGCCGAGAATTTTGTGGTAAGCGCAGAGGTTTCTCCATCAGGTAACCAATTTCTGATAAATTGTATAGATGCTTCTGGAATAGAGGCAGTTTCATACATTGATTTTTTCAATGTAAAAGAGATTGTTAGCGGGCAGAAGCAACCTGTTGCCGGTATGAAATTCAATGAGAAAGATATTTTTCCTTTTATATGGCAGCTGGATGATGATTCGTTTTTTACTGTTGGCAGTTCAAATGTAATTTATGTTGATAAAGACAGAAATAAAAAATGGACGAAAGAATATAGCAAAATATACAGTTCAGGTGTAATTCAGGATAAATATCTGGCTCTTGCGGCTGTAGAATCGGGAAAGCAAAATATTTCCGATTCAAAGGTCAGTATTCTGAACAGACAGGGAAAAGAAATTGCGTCATATCCGGTCAAGGATGAAGTAAAAAATATTCAGGTATATGTCGACATAATTGCTGTGAATACAGGCAGAGAAGTGCATTTTGTCAATGTAAAGGGTGACTTTGCAGGTAAATATTCGTTTAAGTCGGATGTACTGAATATGTATTTTCTGAACCGATTCCAGGCAGCTGTAGTAACAAATAACAGTGTTGAGATTATAACCTTGACAGGCATCTTGTAACAGGTACTTTCTCAGATCAGATTTATTATGCTTTGATTAATGATAAAAGGGGGAATAACATGAACTGGACAGATATTTTGGTTATTGCAATCATAGTTGTTTTTGCAGTAATTGGGATGAAAACCGGCTTTGTACTCTCTGTTTTCAGACTTGTATCTTATTTTGCATCCATATTTGTTTCATTGAAAATTTATCCGAAAATAGCACAGGTTCTTGCAAAAACTGTCATTGCAACCAGAATAAAGGAAAACATATTCAAAAACCTTTTGCTTCAGAGCGGCACACTCACAGACGGAGTTAACAACCAGGTAAAAGAAACAGCAGCTCAGACAGTTATAGATCATCTTAAGCTGCCGGGATTTCTGAAAAACTCCATAAAAGCTTCCATGCCCAATGTAACTCAAGTACTTCCCGTTGAAAAGGTGATGGAAACTATAAGTGAGCAGTTAACCTGGATTGTTATCCAAATAATAAGCCTGATAATTGTTTATATAATTGTCAGGATAGCATTGGTATTTGCAAAAGTCATACTTCGTAGTGTAACCAAACTTCCTTTGTTCAAACAGCTTGATAAATTCGGAGGTTTTGCATTGGGGGCTGTTGAAGGTCTGATGTCAATATATGTGCTTTTTGCAATTCTTATGCTCTTCAGTTCGTCTCCCAAACTGGCAAATCTGTTTGCAAGTATCGAAAGTTCAGTTGTTGCAAAGTTTTTTTATCAAAATAATTTTATTATCAACTTTATGTTTCCCAAGTAATTGCTAAAGCAGTTCTTGAATTCTTTCATCTTGCGTCTGTACTTTTAAATGTATGATTTAACGTATGTACTTAATGAAAATTATCTTCAAAAATCTTTTTTAATTAACGAATATTTGCTTTTTAATATGAACACTAGACATTTAATAAAATTAAATAGTAAAATAAGAATAAGTAACAGCCGGGTCTTCCCGGCTTTAATTTTAAACCATGTGAGATATATATTGGTAATTTGGAATGATATTGGAAGGTGATGAATATATGAGAAGTGACGTAGTAAAAAGAGGAATAGAAAGAGCACCTCACAGATCACTTTTCAAAGCAATGGGTTATACTGATGAAGAATTAAATCGCCCTTTGATAGGTGTTATAAATTCAAAAAGTGAAATTATCCCGGGACATATACACCTTGATAAAATAGCGGAAGCAGTCAAGGCCGGAATAAGAATTGCAGGAGGGACCCCCATTGAATTTGGAGCTATAGGGGTTTGTGACGGAATTGCCATGGGACATATGGGAATGAAATATTCTCTTCCGACAAGAGAACTTATTGCAGACTCCTGTGAAGCCATGGGGCTTGCACACAGTTTTGACGGCCTGGTGTTTATTCCCAACTGCGACAAGATAGTGCCCGGGATGCTTATGGCAGCCGCAAGAGTCAACGTACCGTCAATTGTAATCAGTGGCGGTCCAATGCTTTCAATAAACAGAAACGGGAGACAGCTTGACTTAAACAGTGTTTTTGAAGCAGTAGGGTCATATAAGGCCGGTACAATTACAGAAGATGAAGTGAAAGAGTATGAAGATTTCGCCTGTCCCGGATGCGGCTCGTGTTCCGGAATGTTTACAGCCAACTCCATGAACTGTCTTACTGAAGTACTTGGGCTTGGATTGCCCGGAAACGGAACAATTCCGGCAGTATATGCAGAAAGAATAAGGCTGGCAAAGCAGGCGGGGATGAAAATAATGGAGCTTGTGGAGAAGGATATCAAGCCTTCTGATATTCTTGTCCCCGAGGCCTTTGAAAATGCTCTGGCCGTAGATATGGCTCTGGGCTGCTCCACCAACTCTGTGTTGCATCTGCCTGCAATTGCACATGAAGTAGGAATTGAGATAAATCTTGACATTGTAAATGAAATAAGCAGCCGTGTGCCGAATCTTTGCAGGCTTGCGCCGGCAGGACCGCATCATGTACAGGATTTATATGCAGCAGGCGGAGTACAGGCGGTAATGAAAGAATTGTCCAAAAAGAATCTGCTGCACCTGGATTTACTCACGGTTACAGGGAAAACCCTTGGAGAGAATATAGAGAAAGCGTGTGTTAAAGATAACACGGTAATAAGAGATATAGACAATCCTTACAGTCCGACAGGCGGTCTGGCTGTGTTAAAGGGGAATATTGCTCCTGATGGGGCTATTGTCAAGCGTTCAGCAGTGGCAGAAGAAATGCTTGTCCATAAAGGGCCTGCAAGGGTGTTTGATTCAGAGGATGAGGCAATAGCTGCTATTTATGGTGGAAAAATCAAAAAGGGAGATGTAGTAATTATTAGATACGAAGGTCCCAAAGGCGGACCAGGTATGAGAGAGATGCTTTCACCTACCTCTGCGATAGCCGGAATGGGGCTTGACAAGGATGTTGCGCTAATAACCGACGGACGTTTTTCCGGTGCTTCCAGGGGAGCTTCCATAGGCCATGTATCTCCTGAAGCAATGGAAGGTGGGCCAATTGCCGCTATAAGAGAAGGAGACATAATAAGTATTGATATACCCAGTGGACGATTGAACGTGGAACTGTCTGAAGAGGAAATTGCTGAAAGAATGAAACAATGGAAAGCTCCTGAACCCAGAATAACAAAGGGGTATCTTGGACGTTATGCTAAAATGGTTACTTCAGCCAGCAAAGGAGCAGTGCTGCAATTAGGCAAATAGGATCAGGCAAACAACAAGACAGACAGGTAGGTTGGCTTAATGTTATGGGGGGAGATTTATGAGGCTTACTGGCGCTGAAATTCTTATAGAATGTCTTAAGGAACAGGGCGTGGATACCATTTTTGGTTTTCCGGGCGGTGCTGTGTTAAATATATATGATGCACTTTATCATGCACAGAAGGACATCCGTCACATACTGACATCTCATGAGCAGGGCGCAGCACATGCAGCTGACGGATACGCAAGAGCTTCGGGAAAGGTGGGGGTTTGTATAGCCACTTCCGGACCCGGTGCTACAAATCTGGTTACGGGTATAGCAACGGCTTACATGGATTCCGTTCCGATGGTTGCCATTACCGGGCAGGTTGCAACGTCATTATTAGGTAAAGACTCCTTTCAGGAAGTTGACATTACGGGAATAACCATGCCCATTACAAAGCACAATTACATTGTTAAAAATGTTGAAACACTTGCAGATACAGTTCGTGAAGCATTTGTTATAGCAAAATCAGGCAGACCTGGTCCTGTGCTTATAGATATTTGCAAGGATGTGACTGCCGCGCAAACTGAATTTCATAACAGGCCTTTGAAAAGGGTATTTGGTGTGACTCCGGATGTTTCAGAAAAGGATATTGAAGAGGCTGCGGAGGCTATAAACAATTCTTTAAGACCTATAATACTTTCAGGCGGCGGCGTATCGATAGCAGGTGCATGCGAAGAAGTGAGAGAACTTGCGGAAAAAGCCGGGATACCTGTCACAACGACATTAATGGGTTTGGGGTCGTTCCCGGGCACTCATGACCTCTTCACAGGACTTGTAGGCATGCATGGTTCCAGGACATCCAACCGTGCAATTGCAGAAACGGATTTATTCATAGCAATTGGTGCACGTTTTAGTGACAGAGTAGTAAGTAATGTTAATAAATTTGCTCCTAATGCTAAAATTATGCATATCGACATAGATCATGCTGAAATAGGTAAAAACATTGTTACACATTACCCTCTGGTGGGGGATATAAAAAAGATATTGAAACAATTGAATGCACGAGTCAGGGAATGCAGCCGTACAGAGTGGAATAAAAAAATAAACGAATGGAAGACGTCATACCCTCTCAAATATGAGCGGAATGGTTCATTAAAACCTCACTTCGTGGTTGAGAAGATTTATGAACTTACCGGAGGAGATGCCATAATTACTACGGAAGTTGGACAGAATCAGCTATGGGCGGCTCAATTTTATAAATTTAAAGAGCCCAGGCAGTTCATTTCATCCGGAGGTCTTGGCACTATGGGGTATGGCCTGGGTGCATGTATAGGCGCACAGATTGCAAGGCCTGACAAGAAAGTAATAAATATTGCCGGTGACGGAAGTTTCAGAATGAATTGCAATGAATTAGCCACGGCGGTTGAGTACAGGCTTCCGATTATAATTGCAATTTTGAATAACAGGGTTCTTGGAATGGTAAGGCAATGGCAGAATTTGTTCTATGGAGGCAGGTATTCTTCAACAACTATTGACAGGTCAACGGATTTTGTGGCACTGGCCAAGGCATATGGAGCCGAGGGCATAAACGTAACTGAACCGGAGGAAGTGGAACCGGCACTAACCAGAGCGCTTGAATACGTAGACAGACCTGTTGTTATTAATTTCGAAATTGACAGGGATGAAAAAGTGTTCCCAATAGTTCCGCCAGGAGCTCCAATAGATGAATTGATAGATGAGTAATAACATTTTAAGTAGATGAGTAATAACATATAAGAAGAGATTTGTAGATTGTCGCCGGATGGATGACACGTCAGTATAGATGACAAACCAGCTATAACAGTATTATGTACAGCTGCTTGTTTGCACAGCAAACAGGCAGTTAATTTATTTTCAAATAAAGTTCATTTGCTTTTAAATAAATGAAATAAATGTATTAAAAGGTATAATTTTTTACCATAACTATTGAATTAAAACAAATATTATGATATATTATAAAATGGAAGAAATAACGAGAAATATGAAGCAATTTATATAGCAATTTGAAAAGTAGCTAATTCCAGTTTACTAATAAGTTATTGCACGATTACTTTGAAAGACCATTTAGTGATTTGCAGAAAGATTTATAGAAAACAATTGAATATTTATATTTATTTATATTATTTATATGAGTTATTTATATTATTTATATGAGCAGCTATGTGGGGTAAGGGGCATTGATAAAGCAGGTATCGCTTAATGTTGACAAGACATCGCTTAATATGTGCAAATAAAGGGGGCTGTACGAAATAGCAAGAGCTCTGCTTATATAAACATGCCTGCCGGTTGCTGTACTGACTGCAATATTGTTCCTGCCTGCGTACAATGAGTGAGAAGGGTAATACTCACAATCAGGGTCTATCATAGTCTCTGGTGAAAAATTTAGGAATATACCCAGAATATAGTAATGTGCATTGATTACTGTACTGATTAATTGATTACTGTGCTAATTATATTAATTATTACGCTAATTATCGGGTAAATTTTTTTTAACAATAAAAACATAATATATGAAATAATTCAAAATAGCGGTTTTAATAATATTCACTTCAAAGAATGCAGACAGGTTAGGTTTATTGGTATGGGGAGAGATGCCAGGTACGTATGTTTTTAACGTTTACAAGGGTTCCTCTCAATTAATCCTGGGGCGTTTGAAATATTTGTACTGATAAAATTCAACAGGATTTAGCAAGATTCCCGTACTGCATAATTCAGGCAATGGGTCAAACTCGGCTGATCAGTATGTAAGGGGTTATTACTATACTCAGCTAACCTATGCAATGCATGAAGTGAACCGGTTTATGACAACTTATAGAAAACTTAAGGTTAATATTGAACTTAAGAAGGTTAATATTGAAAAGGTAAGAAAGGTAAATGATTAATGAAAAAGACATTTAAAAATCCGATTTTGGAAAATGGGGCTGACCCATGGCTATATAAACATCAGAACGGCTGTTACTATTTTATGTGTACACTTGCTGACCGGCTTGAACTGTGGCGCTCACGTGGTATTACAGATTTAGGCGAAGCTGAAAGAAAAACAATATGGAATGCTGCGCCTGCAGGACCTGGTTCAAAAGATATCTGGGCGCCAGAACTTCACAGAATCAACGGTAAATGGTATGTATATTTCACTGCCAGTGATGGCGGCGGAGATGAAACAAGAAGGATTTATGTTCTTGAGAATGAGTCTGAAGATCCTTTCGAGGGAAAATGGACCGAAAAAGGTGCAGTTAATACAGCATATCCCGGATTGGACGGCACAGTACTCCAGCATGACCAGGAACTGTATTTCTTATATGCGGGCTATGGCTATTATCCTGAATATGGCTCCGCAATCTATATAGCAAAGATGATAAACCCTTGGACCTTGGGAGGTGACAATGTCTTATTGACAAAACCGGAATATGGCTGGGAAAAGCAAGGGGGAATGGCTATAAACGAAGGGCCTGTGGCATTAAAGCGTAATGGAAGAATATTCATTATTTATTCCGCCAGCACAACCTGGTCTGAAGATTATTGTCTGGGAATGCTATCTATTTATGATAGTTGCAACCTGCTTTCGAAGGATTCCTGGAAAAAATCAGAGGTGCCCGTATTTAAGAAATGTATTGAAAACATGGTTGTAGCACCTGGTCATAACAGCTTTACAAAGTCACCGGACGATAAAGAAGACTGGATAATCTTCCATGCGATTTCAGGGGCAAGAGGCCAGAGATTGGACACGAACTCCAGAAGTGTGTGGGCTCAGCCATTTTACTGGAATGATAACGGTTATCCGGAGTTTGGGAAACCATTATCCCGAACAGCAGAGTTGAGGAAACCATCAGGAGAGTTAGAGATATAAAATTGATACGATGAATGAATACATGCGGTCAATGGATTATAGAATTCGTACTGCATAAATAGCCATGAAAGTGTCTATTAAACGGCAATGATAGTACCTTATAACAGCACAATGATAGTACCTTTTTAATAGCAACGATAGTGCCTATTAAAAGAAGCATAGTACATAACAGATTATTCCGAAAATTATAGCTGTGTTCCTGATATTATTGTTACATTTCTGATGTTATAGCAATAATCCTGATAATATAGTTGCATTCCAGACATTATAGCTACATTCCTGATAATATAGCTGTATTCCAGATATTATAGCTGTATTCCAGATATTATAGCTGCATTCCTGATACTGCCTCCATGGAATAAAACTTCTATAGCCCAAATCATTTGAGTTATAGAGAAAATATAAATTTAAAGGAGGGTCTCTTATGTTAAAGAAAGGAAAGATTTTATTGTCGGTAATTCTGACACTTGTAATGGCATTAGGCATTGCTTCCACGACACCCGTTCAGGCTGCAGACGTAACAGGCTCGTTTATTTACGGCAACACTACGGATAACAGGTGCTTTTATGAGAGAGCTGTTGTACTTCCTAATGGCGACATTCTTTGCACATTTATGAGAAGCTTTCCACCTGCAAACTGGTCTACCAATGCAAAAAGTTTTTATTTCTACAAAAGCTCGGATGGCGGGAAAACATGGAGTTTTGTAAGTGAACTCAATTCTTCAACAAATGGCGGCTTCCCGGTGGAGAAACAGGGTATGCCCGGATTGTTTGTTCTGCCTCAGCAACTGGGACAATTCCCTGCCGGTACCATATTATTTGCTACAACAGACTGGTCTACCGGCCCATATTGTATTCACATATGGAGAAGTACGAATAATGGAGCAACATGGCAATATCACAGTTCCCTGGCTGCCCGTGGTACAAATGACGGCATAACAAAAGGTAATAACGTCTGGGAACCGGAATTTGCAGTTAGCAGCGATGGAAGGCTGGTTTGCTACTATTCTGATGAAAGACAGATTGGTTATGACCAATGTATTGTAAGAGAAATTTCAGACGATGGAGGCCTTACCTGGGGTAATTTTGCAATAATTGTAGGAAAGAACGATGCACCTACGGGAGTATCAGGCTGGCGTCCAGGTATGCCAAGAGTACTTAGACTGAAAAACGGGAACTACTTTATGGCATTTGAAAATATAAATTGCGATCCCAGCTATCCTCAAGGTGTAATAAGCTTCAAAATCTCAACAGATGGCATCAACTGGGGAAATGCAACCAGTATGGGCACCGTTGTTAAAACCAGTGATAACCAATACGCAGTTCAGTGTCCTGAAATAGCTTTAGTGGATGACGGAAGCACATATGGCAGATTATTTGTTCGGGGAATGAATGACACCTGCATTACAAACAAATGCTTAACCAGCACCGATAACGGAGCGACCTGGACCACAATTGATGCTCCGCTTACAGTATTTCGCAGAGAAAGTGTCGGAAGTAGCTGGAGCGGTACTTTCCTTGCCAAAGGTAATACCCTGATAGAGATTAATAACTTTTTCAACGGCAGTTTCAATGAAGTCAGGTGCGGAACTGGAATAGTAGATTCCCATGGTATTATCATATCCGGCGCACAGTATAAACTGACAAATCAAAACAGCGGACTTTGCCTGGATGATCTCGGAGGTTCGACTACGGCAGGTACTCAAATTGGCCAGTGGCATGATAACGGCCTTGATACACAAAGGTGGAAAGCTGATTATATGGGAAATGGGTATTACAAGTTGACATGTATGTTCAGCAACCTTCTTTTGGATAATTATAATGGATTGTCTACTCCGGGCAACAAGATTATTCAATGGCATGACAATGGCATGGATCCGCAGCGGTGGACCATCACTCATACAGGAAACGGCTACTATAAACTGGTCAATAAAGCAAGCGGACTGGTTTTGGACGTAAGCGGCGGCTCTACAGCACCGGCTGCATATGTCGTCCAGAATATTGACAACGGAAGCGCAAGTCAGAGATGGAAAGTTGAGCAGGATAATATAGTAAGGCTGGAGTCAAAAAATATAACAAATACATTTGTACGCCACTCAAACTATAGAGTTCAAATCAGTCACAGAGACGATTTCCGAACCACACCTTTCCAGGATTCAGAGTGGAAAATTGTACCGGGGCTTGCTGATTCAAGTTGCGTATCCTTTGAATCTGTAAATCGTCCGGGATATTTCCTGAGACACAGAGACGGGCAGGTATGGATTGATCCAAAGAGTGATACAGCTTTGTTCAAGGCGGATGCAACCTGGAGAATTAAACCCGGGCTGGCGGACAGTTCCATGTATTCTTTTGAGGCATATAATTTCCCAGGGCAGTATATGAGGCATAGAGATGGACTGATGTGGATGACAACCATATCAACAGATCTGGATAAAAACGACGCCACATTTAAAATATTGAAATAACACAGATTAACCGCAACGTTGCGGCTTGCTCCGTTGAGGCCTTCGGTAATAAACCCCGGAAGCCTCAACGGGAGAATCAATGAAAGCAAAGCCAGAATTTTTTCCGTTGAGGCTTTTGGAAATGAATTCTGAAAGCCTCAATGGGAAAGGAAAGAAATATCCCAAAAAGAAATATTGTATTATAGCTAAAATTTGGGAGAAATTCGCTAGTAAAGTAAATAAATTTTAATGAAATATTGACTTTTTTTTTAATGTATGTTAAATTATTTATGCTTGTGTGAAGGTCTTTTTTTTTTATGTCAAAATTAGTATAGCTAT
The DNA here is from genome assembly GCA_012840085.1 of Clostridiaceae bacterium. Taxonomy (GTDB): domain Bacteria; phylum Bacillota; class Clostridia; order Acetivibrionales; family DUMB01; genus DUMB01. Next base: position 46,158 of record DUMB01000090.1, on the reverse strand, counting down.
AGAGGTGTATATATCATGAGAGTAAAGATTACTTTGGCTTGTACCGATTGCAAACAGAGAAACTATATTACGATGAAGAACAAGAAGAACGACCCTGATAGATTGGAAATGAAGAAATATTGCAAATTCTGTCATAAGCATACTTTACACAAAGAAACAAAATAACCAAATGATAAAATAACAATAAACCAAAATAACCAAACGGAGATGTGGGTTTTATGGCTGATAATGTAAAAGTATCAAAATTTGCTAATGCCCGGAAAAAATTTGTCAGGTTTTTTAAAGACACTAGAAGTGAACTCAAGAAAGTTATATGGCCAACTAAACAACAGATGGTCAACAATACGTTGACAGTACTATTTTTCTGCCTGGTAGTAGGAATTATTATCTGGCTGGTTGATTTTGGTCTGACTAAGGTTTTAGAGTTGACTTTGTTAAAGTGATAAAAAGGAGGACATGTATTTAATGCTTCCTAATGATACTCCTGATACCCCAAAATGGTATGTAGTCCATACTTATTCCGGGTATGAGAACAAGGTCAAGGCCAATTTGGAGAAAATTGTTGAAAACAGAGGCCTTCAGGACTATATACTGGATATTATTGTTCCAATGGAAGAACAAATTGAAATCAAAGATGGAAAAAAGAAAGCTATTCTTCGTAAAGTTTTTCCAGGTTATGTGCTTGTGAAGATGATAATGACCGACGAATCATGGTACGTTGTCAGAAACACAAGAGGCGTAACAGGCTTTGTCGGGCCAGGTTCCAAACCTGTTCCCTTAACCGATGAAGAGATCAAGAACATGGGTGTGGAAGAATTTGCTCCTGTTGTTGACTATGAGGTTGGCGATAGCGTGAGAGTTATTTCTGGACCTTTGGAAAACTTCATTGGAGAGGTTGAAGAAATAAACTTGGAGAAGAAGAAGGTAAGAGTAGCTGTGTCCATGTTTGGCAGGGAGACACCTGTTGAATTGGAACTTGCTCAGATACAAAAACTATAAGTAATACTTGGCACGTGTAAGTGCACAAAATTGGGAGGTGGATAGTTATGGCTAAAAAAATTGCTGGCTATGTGAAACTACAAATTCCTGCAGGAAAGGCAACTCCGGCTCCACCGGTTGGACCAGCTTTAGGACAGCATGGCGTTAACATAATGGGATTTTGCAAGGAGTTTAATGAAAGAACTGCAAAAGATGCAGGATTGATTATTCCTGTTATAATTACTGTTTATGCTGACAGATCTTTTTCTTTCATTACAAAGACTCCACCGGCGTCAGTGCTGCTAAAGAAGGCTTGCAAAATAGAAAGCGGTTCCGGAAAGCCAAACAGAGAAAAAGTTGCTACTATATCCAAGGATGAAATTAGGAAAATTGCAGAGCTTAAAATGCCTGATTTAAATGCTTCTGATGTCGAAAGTGCAATGAGAATGATTGCCGGTACTGCAAGAAGTATGGGCATTGTTGTTAAAGAGTAATTCAAACTGACGTAGAAAGTTTGAATTTACTAGTGGGAGGGATTTATCCCGTAATAAAATTACCACGAAGGAGATGAATAGGATGAAAAGAGGAAAGAAATATTTAGAAAGCGCAAAGCTTGTAGATAAATTTAAATTATATGAACCTACAGAAGCTATTGAGCTTGCTCAAAAGATTGCAAAAGCTAAGTTCGATGAGACTGTAGAGGCTCATGTAAGGCTTGGAGTTGACTCCAGACATGCTGACCAGCAGGTTAGAGGTGCTGTAGTTCTTCCGCATGGAACAGGAAAAACAGTAAGAGTGCTTGTATTCGCAAAAGGCGAAAAGGCAAAAGAAGCGGAAGATGCAGGCGCAGAATATGTAGGAGCAGAAGATCTTGTAGCTAAGATACAGAATGAAAACTGGTTTGATTTTGATGTTGTAGTAGCAACTCCTGATATGATGGGAGTTGTCGGAAGACTTGGTAAGCTGCTCGGACCAAAAGGGTTAATGCCAAACCCCAAGGCTGGTACAGTTACAATGGACGTAGCAAAGGCCATAGCTGATATTAAAGCCGGTAAGATTGAGTACAGGCTTGACAAGAGTAACATTATCCATTGTCCTATAGGAAAGGTTTCATTTGGAACCGAAAAGCTTCATGATAACTTCAAGACCCTTTTAGAAGCATTAATAAAGGCAAAGCCTGCCGCAGCAAAAGGTCAGTATCTTAAGAGTGTTGTTATTTCAACCACTATGGGACCTGGAATAAAGATAAATCCTCAGAAAGTATTAGATTAATGATTGGTTGTTAATCCGTTTGGATATAAAACCGGTTGAATATAAAAAAGTTGAATGTAAAAAATAATTATAATTTAGCTTTACAAAATATTTGTTATATAGTAATATGTTTATTGTTAATTAAATATTGTATCGCCATAGACAGTTGGTGTCAGTACAGGGACAAACCTGTACGGCGTAATTGGCCCCAGTGCCTGCCAGCCGAGGTGTGATTAATCATTAAGTGGAAGGTTAATACCCTTTGTGTGTCTATGTGCATACAAAGGGTTTATTATTTTATAACAGAACGAGGGAGGTGGATGTTTAGTGCCTAGCGAAGCCAAACTCCAAAAAAAGAAAGAAATAGTCCAAGATCTTACTGAAAAGATTGCTAATGCAAAAAGTATAGTTTTTGCTGATTACAGAGGCCTTACTGTTGAACAGGATACTCAAATGAGAAAGGCTCTTAGAGAAGCGGGAGTTCAATACAAGGTTGTAAAGAATACACTTGTTAAATTTGCTTTAAAGGAAAACGGTCACGAAGGCATTGATTCTTATTTTAACAGTCCGACAGCAATGGCGTTCAGTGATACTGATCCTGTAGCACCTGCTAAGATTATATCTGAGTATGCCAAGAAGTTTGACAAGCTTGAAATTAAAACAGGTATTGTTGAAGGTAAAGTTGTAGACATCAATGCCATCAAAGAACTTGCAGATTTGCCACCCAGAGAGGTTCTTATCGCAAGGGTTCTTGGTGGTTTCAATGCTCCAATTGCAGGCCTCGTAAACGTATTAAACGGAAACATAAGAGGTCTTGTAGTAGCATTAAATGCTATAGCAGAGAAAAAGGCATCAGCAAATACTTAATTTGCTTTGCAGCTTAAGTATTATTTGTTTAACTAATTTAAACTATCTATACTTAATTTAAACTATCTTATTTTAAACTATTTAAATTATTAATTGATTAAAAAAATATGGAGGTATGAATAAATATGGCAAGTGAAAAAATTTTAAAATTAATTGAAGACGTTAAGGCATTAACAGTGCTTGAACTTTCAGAATTAGTAAAGGCTCTCGAAGAGGAATTCGGAGTATCAGCAGCAGCACCTGTAGCTGTTGCAGCAGCAGCACCTGCAGCTGGCGGAGCAGCTCCTGCAGTTGAAGAAAAGACTGAGTTTGATGTTATTTTGAAGGACGTTGGACCAGAAAAGATTAAGGTTATCAAAGTTGTAAGAGAAGTAACAGGTCTTGGTCTGAAAGAAGCTAAGGATCTCGTTGATGGAGCTCCAAAGCCAATAAAAGAAAATGTTTCAAAAGAAGAAGCTACTTCAATAGAAGCAAAATTCAAGGAAGTTGGAGCTACAATAGAAATAAAATAATAATTGATTGTTATATTCGACAGATAATAAGAAAAACCCCGTTAACAAACGGGGCTTTTTGCTGTATATATAAAATAATTTCTAACCACAAAGAACAGCTAAAATAAAGTATTAAACATAAAAAATAAAATAATTGACAAGTTTATTGAACTATGTTAGAATTATATACTGCGTTATAATTCCGAGTCCATATGTCAAATTTTTCTTGTAATGTATGCAATTACTGCTTAGTACAGTTTAATTATAACATATGGGAATAAATAAGACAATAATTGTTAATAATATTTTAATAGCTGCAAATTTATCTATTACAAATATTATATGTTTTTTTTATTAATTTATACAATGACTGGCTACAAATAAAGCCAAAAAATAACTTGACATATACAGGAAGTGCTGACAAACAAGCTTGTTTACCGTGATTGAATGTAGCAGGTTATAAATAAATAAGATGGAACGCTTAAGGCATAACAATAAAGCATGTCGGGTGGATGGTTGAAATTTGAATTTTGTTAAATATAAAACATACCGGCAGGGTTATTTTATTGTTTATGTCTTAATTGTACATAGAAACACGGAAGTCGTTAAGCAAGCATTTTAAGTGTAAGTAATTGGCTTGGAAGTATTAACACAAAATCATGACTGACGAGGTGATATTTAATGGTACATCCCGTTAAATTGGGTAGGAATACCAGAATGAGCTATTCGAAAATTGAAGAAGTTCTTGACATGCCCAATCTGATCGAGATTCAGAAAAACTCTTACAAAAACTTTTTACAAGAAGGATTAAGGGAAGTTTTCAGGGATGTTTCTCCCATTACGGATTATACCGGTAATCTTATTCTCGAGTTTGTGGATTACTCCATTTCTGATAAGCCGAAATACAGCGTAGAGGAGTGTAAAGAGAGAGATGCCACATATTCGGCTCCGCTGAAGGTTAAAGTGCGACTTATTAATAAGGAAACAGGTGAAGTAAAAGAGCAGGAAATTTTTATGGGAGATTTCCCTCTTATGACTGAAAACGGTACATTTATAATCAATGGTGCCGAAAGAGTAATAGTAAGTCAGCTGGTAAGGTCACCTGGTATTTATTATGCAATGAAAATTGATAAGACCGGTAAGAAACTTTATTCAAATACCGTTATACCTAATAGAGGAGCATGGCTGGAATACGAGACAGACTCAAATGATGTCATTTCAGTAAGAATCGACAGGACAAGAAAGCTTCCAATTACCGTATTGATAAGAGCTCTCGGCTATGGAACAGACATAGAGATAACTGAGCTTTTAGGAGAAGACGAGAGAATACTGGCGACCATTCAGAAGGACAATGCAAAAACAGCTGATGAGGGACTCCTTGAAATATATAAAAGGTTAAGACCGGGAGAACCTCCTACAGTTGAAAGTGCCCGCTCGCTATTGCATAATCTCTTCTTTGATCCAAAGAGATATGACCTTGCAAAGGTGGGCAGATTTAAGTTCAATAAAAAACTTTCATTAGCTTCAAGGATATCCGGGTTTAGAGCCGGAGAAAATATAGTAGATCCGCATACCGGTGAAATAATAGTTGCAGAAGATGAAAAAATAGACAAGGAGACCGCTGTAAAGATCCAGAATTGCGGCATAAACAGTGTTGTTGTCAATATCGACGGGAAAAAGATAAAGGTTATAGGCAATAATACTGTTGATATAAAAGAATATATAGATTTCGATATAGAAGACCTTAACATTAACGAGAAGGTACATTTTGACGTGCTTTCAAAAATATTGGAAGAGAACAGTGATCCAAAGGATATCAAGAGAGCCTTAAAGGAAAATATAGATAATTTGATACCCAAACACATTACGCCAGATGATATTATTTCTTCAATAAGCTATATAATTGGCTTAAGCTATGGTATTGGGTATATTGATGACATAGACCATCTTGGAAACAGAAGGCTGCGTTCAGTTGGCGAACTTTTGCAAAACCAGTTCAGAATTGGTCTTGCAAGAATGGAAAGAGTAGTAAGGGAAAGAATGACAATACAGGATATAGATATTGTTACTCCCCAGGCTCTTATAAATATAAGGCCGGTTGCTGCTGCAATAAAAGAGTTTTTCGGTAGCAGCCAGTTGTCCCAGTTTATGGATCAGACAAATCCGTTGGCAGAACTTACTCATAAGAGAAGATTGAGTGCACTGGGACCGGGAGGCTTAAGCAGAGAGAGAGCAGGCTTTGAAGTAAGAGACGTACACCATTCACACTATAGCCGTATGTGTCCTATAGAGACTCCTGAAGGACCTAACATTGGTCTTATAGGCTCATTGAGTACTTATGCCAGAGTAAATGAATATGGCTTTATCGAAGCTCCTTATAGAAAAGTTGACAAGGAACGTGGCGTTGTAACTGATGAAATAGTATACCTGACTGCAGATGAAGAGGACCAATATATTGTTGCTCAGGCAAACGAGCCTCTTGATGAAGAGAACAGGTTCATAAACAAAAAAGTGCTTTGTAGGTACATGGATGAGTTCCCTGAAGTCGAAAGAGAAAAAGTTGACTTCATGGACGTGTCGCCTAAACAGGTTGTTTCAGTTGCTACGGCTATGATTCCATTCCTCGAGAATGATGACGCAAACCGTGCATTGATGGGTTCCAACATGCAGCGTCAGGCTGTTCCTTTGATAAAGACTGAGGCTCCTATAATCGGTACAGGTATTGAGTATAAGGCAGCCATTGATTCCGGAGTTGTTGTGGTTGCAAAAAATTCCGGTACAGTTGAGAAAGTATCAGCGAGAGAAATTATAATCAGGACCAAGGATGGAAAGAGAGATCAATATAAACTTCTAAAATATATGCGTTCCAACCAGGGTACCTGTATTAACCAGAGACCGCTGGTCAAGAAAGGTGACGTAGTGGAAAAAGGCGATGTCATAGCTGACGGTCCGTCTACTGATGAGGGCGAAATAGCTCTCGGCAAGAACGTCCTGGTTGGATTTATGACCTGGGAAGGTTACAACTATGAGGACGCTATTCTGATTAGCGAGAAACTTGTTAAGGATGACACATTTACATCCATTCATATAGAAGAATATGAAGCTGAAGCCAGAGATACCAAACTGGGACCTGAAGAGATTACCAGGGATATTCCCAATGTCGGTGAAGATACATTAAAGGATCTTGATGACAGGGGAATTATCAGAATTGGTGCAGAAGTCAGAGCAGGAGATATTTTGGTTGGTAAGGTAACTCCAAAGGGAGAAACTGAGCTTACAGCTGAAGAAAGACTTTTGAGGGCAATATTCGGAGAAAAGGCAAGAGAGGTAAGAGACACGTCACTGAGAGTACCTCATGGTGAATCAGGTATAGTAGTTGATGTTAAAGTGTTTACCAGGGAAAACGGTGACGAACTGCCACCAGGCGTGAATGAGCTTGTCAGGGTATATATAGCGCAAAAAAGAAAAATATCTGTTGGAGACAAGATGGCTGGAAGACATGGAAACAAGGGTGTTATTTCAAGGATTCTTCCGGAGGAAGATATGCCATTCCTTCCTGACGGTACGCCCCTCGAGATTGTTTTGAATCCGCTGGGTGTTCCTTCACGTATGAATATTGGTCAGGTGCTGGAGGTCCATCTGGGTTATGCTGCAAAAGCACTTGGATGGGAGATTGCAACTCCTGTATTTGATGGAGCCAGCGAAGAGGACATAATTGAAACTCTCAGGTTGGCAGGCCTTCCTGAAGACGGTAAGTCTGTCCTGTATGACGGAAGGACCGGAGAACCTTTTGACAATAGAGTAACAGTAGGATACATGTACTTCCTGAAACTTGCACACCTTGTTGACGATAAGATACATGCACGTTCTACAGGACCTTATTCACTTGTTACGCAGCAGCCTCTTGGAGGAAAAGCCCAGTTCGGCGGACAGAGGTTCGGAGAGATGGAAGTATGGGCTCTTGAAGCTTACGGTGCTGCTTATACCTTGCAGGAAATATTGACTGTAAAATCTGACGACGTTGTAGGTAGGGTCAAGACATACGAAGCTATTGTTAAGGGCGAAAATGTTCCTGAACCCGGAATTCCTGAATCATTCAAGGTATTGATAAAAGAGCTGCAGAGCCTTGCGCTTGATGTCAAGGTATTCTCAGAAGAACGTGAAGAAATTACTATCAAGGAATCAGTTGATGATGAACTTGAAGAGCTTAATGTCAATATCGAAGGCAGAGAGGACGAAATTCCATTTGATGATGATTATAGTGACGATATTACCGATGAGCCATTAGAAGATGATTTGGACGATTTAGATGATTATGATCTGGATGATCTAAGCGACGCAGGAAACCTTGACGAAAATCTTGTTGATGAACTCTTCGAGCAGGATGATGACAGTTTTGATGATACCCTTGATATTGACGATGAAGACCTTTAAGGAGGGAGATAAGAAGCCATGCTTGAACTAAGTAATTTTGATGCGATAAGAATTGGTTTAGCTTCTCCTGAAAAAATCAGGGAATGGTCGAGAGGCGAAGTAAAAAAACCAGAGACTATAAACTACAGGACTCTGAAACCGGAGAGAGACGGTCTTTTCTGCGAAAGAATTTTCGGGCCTCAGAAGGACTGGGAGTGCCATTGCGGAAAATATAAAAGAATAAGATACAAGGGAATAGTATGCGACAGGTGCGGTGTTGAGGTTACACGTTCCAAGGTTAGAAGAGAAAGAATGGGCCATATTGAGCTGGCAGCACCTGTATCACATATATGGTATTTTAAAGGAATACCCAGCAGAATGGGACTTATACTTGACATGTCTCCACGTGCTTTGGAGAAGGTGCTGTATTTTGCTTCCTATGTTGTAATTGATCCCGGGCAGACACCTCTCTCAAAGAAACAAATACTGTCTGAAAAAGAATACAGGGACAGTATTGAAAAATTCGGGCACAAATTCAGAGCAGGAATGGGAGCAGAAGCTATAAAGGAAATTCTGGCTGAAATAGATCTCGATAAAATGTCTCAGGAATTGAGAGAAGAGCTGAAAGATGCTACGGGACAAAAAAGAATAAGAATAATCAAAAGGCTTGAAGTTGTTGAAGCCTTCAGACTCTCGGGAAACAGGCCTGAGTGGATGATACTTGATGTAATACCGGTAATACCTCCGGAATTACGCCCAATGGTTCAGTTAGACGGTGGCAGGTTTGCAACGTCTGACCTGAATGATTTGTATAGAAGAGTAATAAACAGAAATAACCGTCTAAAGAGGCTTCTGGACCTTGGTGCGCCTGACATTATTGTCAGAAACGAAAAAAGAATGCTTCAGGAAGCTGTTGACGCGCTTATTGATAACGGCAGGAGAGGAAGACCTGTCACAGGCCCTGGAAACAGGCCACTTAAATCTCTTTCCGATATGTTGAAGGGAAAACAGGGAAGATTCCGTCAGAACCTTCTTGGAAAGCGTGTTGACTATTCAGGACGTTCGGTTATAGTTGTTGGTCCGGAATTAAAGATGTATCAGTGCGGTCTTCCTAAAGAAATGGCACTTGAACTTTTCAAGCCGTTTGTTATGAAGAAATTGGTAAATGACGGTCTTGCCCATAATATTAAGAGTGCCAAGAGGATGGTTGAGAGAGTAAGACCGGAAGTTTGGGACGTCCTGGAGGACGTAATTAAAGAACATCCGGTACTGCTGAACCGTGCTCCAACACTTCACAGGCTTGGAATACAAGCTTTCGAACCTGTACTTGTGGAAGGTAGGGCAATTAAGCTGCATCCGTTGGTTTGCTCGGCATACAATGCAGACTTTGACGGAGACCAGATGGCTGTACACGTTCCTCTCTCAGCAGAAGCACAGGCAGAAGCAAGATTCCTTATGCTTTCAGCAAACAACCTGCTGGCGCCGAAAGACGGAAAGCCAATTGCAGTTCCTACCCAGGATATGGTGCTTGGAAGTTACTACCTTACAATATCCCGTGAGGGTGAACCGGGCGAAGGCAAGGTATTCTGCTCACCTGAAGAAGTACTGATGGCTTACAATGAGGGCTATGTAGGACTACATGCCGGTATAAAGGTGAGAATGACAAAGGAAATAGACGGGAAAAAGGTTTCACGTATTGTGGATGCAACTCCCGGAAGAATCATATTTAACGAGGCAATACCTCAGGACCTGGGATTTGTGGACAGATCAGATCCTGCCAAAATATTGGATCTTGAGGTTAACTTCCTGGTTGGACGTAAGGAACTTCAGAAGATAATAGACAAATGCATAAAGGTTCATGGTACAACAAAAACTTCTATTGTACTCGATAAAATTAAAGATTTAGGATTCAGGTACTCCACAAGGGGTGCAATAACCATAGGTGTTTCTGATATGGTTATACCTGAAGTAAAACAGAAATACCTGCAAGAAGCAGAGGAAAAAATAGATAAAATAACAAAGCAATATAAACGCGGACTTATATCCGATGAGGAGAGGTATAATTCAGTAATTGCAATATGGAATGAAACAAGTGAAAATATTACTGCAGCGTTGATGAGCAGCCTTGACAGGTTCAATCCGCTGTATATGATGGCTAACTCGGGAGCTAGAGGTAACGTCAACCAGATCAAACAGCTGGCCGGTATGAGGGGACTCATGGCGAATACCCAGGGTAAGACCATAGAGATTCCTATAAAAGCTAACTTCCGTGAAGGATTGACAGTTCTCGAATACTTCATTTCCACTCACGGAGCAAGAAAAGGTCTTGCGGATACAGCGCTCAGAACGGCTGACTCAGGTTACCTCACACGCCGACTTGTAGACGTAAGCCAGGACGTTATAGTAAGAGAAACTGATTGCGGAACCGACAAGGGTATTGAGGTAAGTGATGTTAAAGACGGAAGAGATGTAATTGAGGATCTTGCAGAAAGAATAGTAGGAAGATTCACTATTGAACCTGTTGTTAATCCTGAAACCGGCGAAGTAATTGTAGAAGCAGACAAACTTATTACAGATGAAGATGCTGATAAGATCCAGAAAGCCGGCATTAAGAAAGTAAAGATAAGATCGGTACTTACATGCCACTCCAGGTATGGCGTATGTGCAAAATGCTATGGAATCAACCTCGCAACCGCCGAGCTTGTGAATGTCGGTGAATCGGTTGGAATTATCGCTGCCCAGTCCATAGGAGAGCCTGGAACACAGCTTACCATGAGAACATTCCATACCGGTGGTGTTGCCGGAGAAGACATCACTCAAGGTTTGCCGCGTGTTGAGGAGCTTTTTGAAGCAAGAAAGCCGAAAGGACTTGCTATTATATCAGAAATAAGCGGTACAGTTAAGATAAGTGAAACGAAGAAGAAGCGTGAAATTATAGTAACGGCTGAAGATGGAGAAACAAGAAACTATACTATACCGTATGGTTCAAGAATAAAGGTTTCAGACGGAGATGTCGTTGAAGCCGGTGACGAATTGACAGAAGGTTCTGTTAATCCTCACGATATACTGAAAATAAAAGGTGTTAAAGGTGTGCAGTCATACCTCCTCCAGGAAGTACAAAGAGTTTACAGACTGCAGGGTGTTGAAATCAATGACAAGCACATCGAAGTAATACTGAGACAGATGATGAGGAAAGTTAAGATTGAGGATGCCGGAGATACCAACATGCTGCCTGGTGGACTTGTAGATGCCTTTACTTTCGAAGAAGAAAATGAAAAGGCTATAGCTCAGGGACTCAGGCCGGCAACAGGTAGAAGGGCACTCCTTGGTATAACCAAAGCTTCTCTTGCTACCGAATCATTCCTGTCGGCAGCGTCATTCCAGGAAACTACAAGAGTTCTGACTGAGGCAGCTATCAAAGGAAAAGTCGATCCACTTGTAGGCCTTAAGGAAAACGTAATAATTGGAAAACTGATTCCTGCGGGTACCGGAATGAGCAGGTACAGAGACATAGCAATAAATACTGACAATGAATAAAAGCAGATGCTGCAAATAAATAGAAGCAGATACTGCAAATAAATAGAAGCAGATATTACAAATGAATAAAAGTAGATACTGTTTATAACATAGAAAGCAAATATGACAATAGAAAGTAAATATGACATAAAAAAGTAAATACTGTCTAATGGATTAAATAAGTATTGTTAATCAATAGAATAAGAAAGCATGCGGAGTGAATGCCTGAATAACCTGTTGTGTCTGATGCAGCTTCACAGAATCAAAGAAGTGGAATCAGCACAACAGGCCAGGCAGTATCAATTATTGGCTGAGCTCATGCTCTTGACAAAAGAAGTAAAACGGTGATAGAATTATTCAGTGTGCGAATTTCAGCTTAATCTCGTATATTTTATGAGTGGGTTGATGTATTTGCAGCTCCTGCTTTCTTAAGGTTTAGAAATTGGTTTGAAAGTAATAAAACAGGGAGTAGTTGACCCTGTTTTCGTGATAACTGCCATATTGCGTTTTTCGGGAATGAATTCCGTAAGACTGCAATAGAAGATCAATTATAGCAAGAAACTGCTATGTTGCGGCTTTCGGGAATAAATCCTGCAAGACCGTAGCAGAAAAATTAATAGAAGCAGGGCGAGGGTAGTAAATGCTTTTGTCATGCTGCAGTTTTAGGAATGAATCCCGCAAGACTGTGACAGGAAATTAATGGAAGTGGGATGGTGGCAGTTAGTGCTGCGCTGAACTTTAAGAAAAATGCAGGTTATACAGGAGGGTTAGGGGTGCTCGAAAATCTCAAAGACTGTAAGAAGGCTGTAGGTATAAAGCAGACCTTAAAAGCTGTGGACAGAGGAAAAGCAGAAGTTGTTTTTATAGCTAAGGATGCAGATGAAAAATTGGTTGAGGAACTGAAACGAGCTTGTTTAAAGAACTCCATTGAAATAAGATATGCTGATAGTATGCATCAACTTGGTAAAGCTTGTAATATTGAAGTTGGTGCCGCAGCTGCAGCCATTTTAAAAACGATATCCAACCCGTAATAAAGCGAAGGGATATTTGTATATTTATATTTTTTATATTTTAATATTTTATATTTTAATGTTTTTAATTTTAATGTTTTATATTTTTAATAACTATTGGCGAAAGGAGGTGTAGGTATTGCCAACATTTAATCAGCTGGTTAAGAAGGGTAGAAAGGTTGCTGAGAAGAAATCCACTGCTCCTGCATTGCAAAGGGGTTTTAATACAATTAAGAAAAGACCTATTGAGATTAACAGCCCCCAGAAAAGAGGAGTATGCACAGTTGTTAAGACCACTACTCCTAAGAAACCTAACTCAGCACTGAGAAAGGTTGCAAGGGTTCGCTTGACAAATGGTATTGAAGTTACAGCTTACATTCCAGGAATTGGCCACAATCTTCAGGAACACAGCGTTGTTCTTATAAGAGGAGGCAGGGTTAAAGACTTGCCAGGTGTAAGATACCATATTATCAGAGGAACTCTTGACGCTGCAGGTGTAGCAAAAAGGATGCAGGGTAGGTCCAAGTACGGTGCTAAGAGACCTAAGGCAGGTGCGGCCGGTAAGTAAATCATACAACGTGCTTGCTTAAGGTAAATTTTGGTGTATGTATAATAAAGCATGGTGCAGGGTACGTTGTTTAATATAAAAGTATAAAGCAAGTACTGGAGCGCCGACGGAGAATAGTTCTCCGAGTACCGATGAACAACAAGAGGGTAAGGAGGGAAGTAAGGTGCCAAGAAAAGGTCATGTTCCTAAGAGGGAAGTATTACCTGATCCATTATACAATGATAAAGTAGTTACCAAACTTATAAATAAAATAATGTATGATGGAAAGAAAGGTATTGCTCAGAAAATTTGCTATGGTGCATTTGACATCATAAAAGAAAAGACAGGCAAAGATCCTCTGGAAGTTTTTGAGCAGGCTTTGAATAATGTTATGCCTGTTCTTGAGGTAAAGGCAAGAAGAGTAGGTGGAGCCACATATCAGGTTCCAATGGAAGTAAGGCCTGAAAGAAGACAGGCATTGGGTATCAGATGGCTTGTTAACTTTGCCCGTCTCAGAGGAGAAAAGACTATGAAAGAAAGGCTTGCTGCAGAAATTATGGATGCAGCAAACAGCATGGGTGGAGCCTTCAAGAAGAAGGAAGAAACTCATAGAATGGCTGAAGCTAACAAGGCATTTGCTCATTATAGGTGGTAATAGTTTGAGTAATAATTTTTATATGGATTTCATTAAAGGAATCATCGTGAAGGAAAGGAGGTTTATATGCCCAGGCAGTTCAGTTTAGAAAATACAAGAAATATTGGTATAATGGCACACATAGATGCAGGAAAAACTACGACGACAGAAAGAATATTATACTACACAGGCAGGGTTCATAAAGTTGGTGAAACCCATGAAGGTACTGCAACTATGGACTGGATGGAGCAGGAGCAGGAGAGAGGTATAACTATCACATCTGCTGCTACAACTGCTCAATGGAAAGGTCACAGAATTAATATTATAGATACGCCGGGGCACGTTGACTTTACGGTCGAAGTTGAAAGATCTCTTCGCGTTCTCGATGGTTCAGTAACACTTTTTTGCGCAAAAGGAGGAGTTGAACCTCAGTCTGAAACCGTTTGGAGACAGGCTGACAAGTATCACGTTCCTCGTATTGCATATGTCAACAAGATGGACATCATGGGAGCAGATTTTTATAACTGCATAAAAATGATGAAGGATAGGCTTAATGCCAATGCTATTCCTATACAATTACCTATTGGTAAGGAAAGTGAGTTCCAGGGCATTATCGACCTGGTAACTTTGAAAGCATATTATTATATGGATGAAATGGGAAAAGTAGTTGAAGAACGTCCTATTCCCGATGACATGAGCGATATTGTAGAAGAATATCGTGAAAAATTACTTGAAGCTGTTGCTGAACAAGATGAAGAATTAATGACAAAATATCTTGAAGGTGAAGAACTGACCGAAGAAGAAATACGTGCTGGCATAAGAAAAGCGACTATTAGCGTAAGCATGATACCGGTTACTTGCGGTTCATCTTATAAGAACAAAGGAGTTCAATTGCTGCTTGATGCGATAGTAGATTATCTACCGTCACCTCTTGATATACCATCTGTAAAGGGTATATCACCTGATGACGAGGAGGAAATGGAGAGACATACTAGCGACGATGAGCCATTCTCTGCGCTTGCATTTAAAATTGCAGTGGATCCGTTTGTCGGAAAGCTTTGTTTCTTCAGAGTGTATTCAGGCACATTGAAATCAGGTTCTTACGTATTAAATTCAAGCAAAAACAAGAGAGAAAGAATAGGAAGAATACTTCAGATGCATGCTAACCATAGAGAGGAAATCGATATGGTTTATGCCGGAGATATAGCTGCAGCGGTAGGCTTGAAGGATACAGCTACGGGAGATACATTGTGTGATGAACAAAATCCTATAATACTTGAATCAATGGAATTCCCGGAACCAGTTATAGAAATTGCCATTGAGCCTAAGACTAAAGAAGGGCAGGAGAAAATGTCAATTGCTCTTCAGAAGCTCTCAGAGGAAGACCCCACATTCAGGGCTCATACAGACCCTGAAACCGGCCAGACAATAATTGCCGGTATGGGTGAACTTCATCTTGAGATTATAGTTGACAGGCTCATGAGAGAATTTAAAGTAGAGGCTAATATCGGTAAACCTCAGGTTGCATATAAGGAGACCATACGCAAAGCTGTCAAAGCAGAAGGTAAATTTGTCAGACAGTCAGGCGGTAGAGGTCAGTATGGACATTGCTGGCTTGAAATTGAGCCACAGGAACCAGGCGCAGGCTACGCATTTGAAAGCAAAATTGTGGGCGGCGCTATTCCGAAGGAATATATACCCGCTATCGATGCAGGTGTGCAGGATGCAATGAATACCGGCGTTTTAGGCGGGTATCCTGTGATTGACGTGAAGGTTACTGTAGTTGATGGTTCATACCATGAAGTTGACTCTTCTGAAATGGCATTTAAAATTGCTGGTTCAATAGCTTTCAAGGAAGGTTGCCGCAAAGCTGATCCTGTTTTGCTTGAACCTATAATGAGAGTTGATGTTATAACTCCTGAAGAATACATGGGGGATGTAATGGGAGACTTGAATTCCAGAAGGGGAAGAATTGAAGGCATGGAAATGAGATCAGGAGCTCAGGTTATAACAGCTCACGTACCCCTTGCGGAAATGTTTGGTTACGCTACACAGTTGCGTTCCAAGACACAGGGAAGAGGAGTCTTCACTATGCAATTTGACCACTACGAAGAAGTTCCTAAAAACATACAGGATTCAATAGTAAATAAGTAATTTATTTAAAAGCAAGTTATTTTATAAGTTAGTAAATAATTTGAAATTATGGGGCTAATGTGTTGAAATATTTGTAATGTAAGTATAAAATATTCATTAACTGGAGAAGTTGTACAATTATATGAAATACAGTGCAACTTCCCGGAAATGAAGCCCCGTTTCATGAGTTACTTTACTTACGGGAGTTACGGAATGTGGTTCCCGTATGATGATAAAATTTATTATTAATGATTAAAAATTATAATTTCAGTAAAACTACTGAAAGGGAGGAGATTTATAATGGCAAAAGCTAAATTTGAAAGAACTAAACCCCATGTCAATGTTGGAACTATCGGCCACGTTGACCATGGTAAGACTACATTGACAGCTGCTATTACAAAAACTTTAGGATTATTGGGAAGAGCTAACTACACAGCTTATGACCAGATCGACAAGGCTCCGGAAGAGAAAGCTAGAGGAATCACAATTTCTACTTCTCACGTTGAATATGAGACTGAAAACAGACACTATGCTCACGTTGACTGCCCCGGCCACGCTGACTATGTTAAGAACATGATTACCGGTGCTGCACAGATGGATGGAGCTATTCTCGTTGTATCAGCTGCTGATGGTCCAATGCCTCAGACAAGAGAACACATTCTTCTTGCTCGTCAGGTTGGTGTACCATACATAGTTGTTTTCCTTAACAAATGTGATATGGTAGACGACGAAGAGCTTATCGAATTGGTTGAAATGGAAGTTAGAGAACTTCTCAGTTCATATGACTTCCCTGGAGACGATATTCCGATTATCAGAGGATCTGGATTGCAGGTACTCGAAGCTACTTCAAATGATATTAATGACCCAGTATACAAGCCAATTCTTGAGTTGATGGAAGCAGTTGACAGCTATATCCCGACTCCTGAAAGAGATGTTGACAAACCATTCATTATGCCTGTTGAGGACGTATTCTCAATCACAGGCCGTGGTACTGTTGCTACCGGTAGAGTAGAAGCAGGCGTTGTTAAGGTTGGAGACGAAGTTGAAATAGTTGGTTTGATGGATGCCCCAAGAAAGACAGTTGTTACTGGAGTTGAAATGTTCAGAAAGATTCTTGACCAGGCTGTTGCCGGAGACAACATTGGTGCTCTTTTAAGAGGTGTTCAGAGAACAGAAGTTGAAAGAGGACAAGTTCTTGCTAAGCCAGGTTCAATTAAGCCTCACACTCATTTCAAAGGTCAGGTATACGTTCTGACCAAGGAAGAAGGCGGAAGACATACACCTTTCTTCAATGGATACAGACCTCAGTTCTATTTCAGAACAACTGACGTTACAGGTGTTATCGAGCTTCCACAGGGAACAGAAATGGTTATGCCTGGTGACCACATTAACATGGAAATCAAACTTATTACTCCTATAGCTATGGACGTAGGTTTGAAGTTCGCTATCCGTGAAGGCGGAAGAACAGTTGGAGCCGGAACTGTTACAGAGATAATTGAGTAATAATTGAAAATCGGGGGCAGATATGAAAGTATCTGTCCTTTTTTATTTTTATCAATTTAAATTTTATGTAAAGAATAGCGGTTGATATATGGAAAACAAGACTAATTCAAAAAAGAAGCTCGGACTAAGACAAGTTGTCGTTGCAGGAATGCTATCATCTATTTCAATAGTGCTGGGGCTTACCGGTTATGGTTTTATTGCACTGCCCACCATAAAAGCAACAATATTGCACATTCCGGTGGTAATAGGTGCTATTGTGGAGGGCCCGGTGGTTGGGGCACTTATAGGGTTGATATTTGGGCTTTTCAGTATATTTCAGAACATGATTAATCCCGGAGTGCTTTCTTTTGCATTTTATAACCCGATGGTTTCAGTATTGCCAAGGGTTCTGATAGGAGTTGTGTCGTATTATACATATAAATCGATTAAGGTTAAAAGTCATGCTTTGAGAATTGGGATTGGCGCTGCCGCAGGAACCATTACAAATACTGTGGGCGTCTTATCCATGATCTATATATTTTATGCTGCCAGATATGCAGAAATAAAAGGAGTTCCTGCCATCAGTGCAGCTAAATTGATATTAGGGATAGCTGTCGTACAAGGCATACCGGAGATAATAGTAGCCGTATTGGTAACAATTCCTGCTGTATTAGCACTTAATGCCATGAAAAAAAGATAGCTGAATTTCTCAAAGAATAAAGTTGCATTTCTTAATTAAATTATTTGCATTAAACTATTAAGCTATTGTAAAAAAAAGTTGTTAAAATATTGTTAAACCGGGTATAAGAGTGGGTAAATTTCAAGTAGACATAATTCTATCTAATAATTACTAAGGATTCATTAATCAGTAGCGGAGGGATACACGATGTTCAGTTGCAGCAGGAATAAAGCAATGAAACTTCTTACCAATATAGAAAAAGGAAGATTCGCAGAAGTTGAAAGTGAATTAAGGAATAAGGCTGATAATTTATCTCGTACTATTTCAAGACTGGCATCAAGGCTTGAAGATGGCAGAAAGAGGGCCAATTCTGTCGTTAAAAGGATATTCTCAGTTGCAACAATGTTAAGCAGCTTTGATCTGAAATTAAAGTTTCATAGTAATAAGATAAAAGATCTGACTTCGAAACTAAGCAACGTAGCCCAAACAGTATATTCCGCATTTGAAGAGGCAACTGCATCAATTACTCAAATAACTGACACCAGTTCAGAGATGACGTCTTCTCTCGACAGTATATTACAGCAGGCAAACGCACTTAATGAAAATACCGCAAAAGCAAAAAAGGTAATAGATGATATAAGGCTGGAAAACAGGAATGTCCTGGAATATGCAGACGGAATGAGAAATGATATGAATAATCTGCTGAATATATTGAATACAATGAAAGATACTGTTGGCGGAATATATGGAATTTCCGATCAGACCAATCTCCTTGCACTAAATGCTTCAATAGAAGCTGCCAGAGCCGGCGAAGCCGGAAAGGGTTTTGCAGTAGTTGCAGAGGAGATAAGAAAGCTGTCGGAAAGCACTAAATCACTGCTTAAGTCAATGGACAAGCTTTTAAGTGAGATAGATGAAGCTTCTCAAAAAAGTTCGGGAAGTGTTTCCAAAACTGTTGAATCAATAGGAAATGTTAACTCAATGGTAGAATCAATGTCGGATATTATGCTGGATAATACACGTTCAATTGAATGTGTTGTGGGAGAACTTGAAAATATTTCGGTATTTAATGATAAAATTAATTCCTCGCTTGAAGAAGCTACTGCTGCCATGAATGTGTTAAGTGCTGATGCTGAAAATACTTCTTCTCTTTCCATAAACCTTGAAAATATAGCAAAAGATGTGCTTGATGTTGCGAATTCCATTGAAGAAATAGAAGGAGTGGTAAGCAGCCTTTCAAAGGACAGCAGCATGCTGGCTGTTGACGATTTTTACAAATTCCCCAACAGTGAGTTTATCGACAGTATAGAAGCTGCGATCAAGGCCCATAAGAATTGGGTGAATGACTTGAAAAACATGGTTAGAGACAGGACGGTAAGACCGCTGCAAACTGATGACCACAAATGCGGCTTCGGACGCTTTTATTACAGTATAAAACCATCTTCCGGTGAAATACTTCGTTTGTGGGAAGAGGTCGAAGGTATTCATAGTGAACTGCACCGCAGAGGTGCTCAGGTTATTGATTGCCTCAGAAAAGGCAATTATGAAGAAGCCAGTGAATTAGAGAAAACGGCTGAAGAGCTTTCCAAGACAATAATAGAAATTTTTAACAACATGGTAATGTTGACCAGGGAAGCTGAAGATAGGGGCGAAAACGTATTATAAGACCGGCCTTCGGGGTACATAGCGTAAGCTAAATCCGGCAGTATCATATGAGCATGTGGACATCAATTCCCGCATTACCATATAAAACAATTGCAATAGCAATGGCTAAAAGTTATAATAGGTTAAGTTAATATGTACGTGTACTATGGTTATTTTTTAGATAAAGTAATAATTTAACCTTTACAGCATAATATTTGTTTTAAGTAATGGGGGGAATGTATTAGAATGATGGAATCAAAAAAGACCATAAAAAAGCAAGTGCTGCCGCTTTTACCTCTGCGAGGCTTAACGGTGTTTCCATATATGATTCTTCATTTTGACGTGGGGAGAGAAAAATCCATAAAGGCTCTTGAAGAAGCTATGATAAATAACCAGCTTATTTTTCTCGTAGCTCAAAAGGATGCTCAAAATGATGCTCCTGCCAAGGATGACATTTACAAGGTAGGTACCATATCAAAAGTGAAGCAATTACTAAAACTGCCCGGAAATACAATAAGAGTGTTGGTAGAAGGTATAAACAGGGCGGAAATATGTGAATTCACTCAGACTGAGCCTTTCTTCATGGCTGAAGTCATGGAAAAAATAATTGCACCCGACAATATTAACAAGACTGAAGTTGAAGCACTGAAGAGAGAAGTCATCAGTACTTTTGAGGAGTATGTAAAGCTTAGCAACAAGATTACGGCTGACAGTGTAGTCAATATTATGTCCAATGATGACATTAATCAGATTTCTGATTTGATTGCGGCAAGCATTGTATTGAAAATAGAAGACAAGCAGAAGCTGTTGAGTGAGTTCAACCCCGTTAAGAGGCTTGAGAAGTTGCTTGAACTGTTGGTGAGAGAAATACAGATTCTTGAAGTTGAAAAAGACATAAATATAAAGGTCCGCAAACAAATTGACAAAATGCAGAAAGAGTACTACCTGAGGGAGCAGTTGAAAGCCATTCAGAATGAACTTGGTGACAAGGACGGCATTACAGGTGAAATAAACGAATACAAGAAAAAAATGGCTGAATCCAATCTCCCCGAAGAAGCAGAGAAGAAAGTATTGAAAGAGTTGGATAGGCTTGCAAAGACGCCTTCCGGATCAGCTGAAGGTTCAGTTATCAGGACTTACCTTGATTGGATTCTTGATCTGCCATGGAGCAAGAAGACTGAAGAAGTAATAGACCTGGAAAAGGCGACAAAAATTCTTGATGACGATCATTACGGACTTGAAAAAGTTAAGGAAAGAATAATTGAGTATCTTGCTGTCAGAAAGATAAAGAATGACCTTAAAGGCCCCATACTTTGCCTTGTAGGACCTCCGGGTGTGGGTAAAACATCTATAGCCAGGTCTGTTGCAAAAGCCCTTAACAGAAACTATGTGAGAATGTCGTTGGGCGGAGTCCGGGATGAAGCGGAGATAAGAGGGCACAGACGCACCTATGTAGGAGCAATGCCCGGAAGAATAATCGCAGCTTTAAAACAGGCAGGTTCAAAAAACCCGCTTATACTTCTTGACGAGATAGACAAGATGAGCAGCGATTTCAGAGGTGACCCGGCATCTGCAATGCTTGAGGTGCTTGACGGTGAGCAGAATTTTGCATTCAGGGATCACTATCTGGAGTTGCCTTTTGATCTTTCAGATGTATTATTCCTTACCACTGCGAATACTCTCGATACGATACCCAGGCCTTTACTGGACAGGATGGAAGTAATAAGCATCTCCGGGTATACTGAAGAGGAGAAATTTAATATTGCAATAAGGCATTTAATACCCAAGCAAATAGAGGCCCACGGCCTGAAGAAGGGCAACCTGAGAATTGACGACCAGGCTGTAAGAGATGTAATTAATTACTACACACGCGAGGCAGGGGTCAGAAACCTTGAGAGGGAAATCGCAACTATTTGCAGAAAAGCCGTAAAGAATCTGCTGTCAAGCGGTAAAAAGTATGTCAAGATAACCTCAGGCAACCTTGAGAAGTATCTTGGCAAAAAGAAATACAGATTCGATATGGCAAATGAAAGAGATGAAGTTGGAATAGCAAGAGGCCTTGCATGGACTCCTATCGGCGGTGACACATTATCCGTTGAGGTAACAATTATGAGTGGAAACGGTAAACTTGAACTGACTGGCCAGCTTGGTGATGTAATGAAGGAATCTGCCAAGACCGGAATGAGTTATATACGTTCAAGAGCTGAAGATTTTAACATAGATAAGGATTTCCACACAAAATATGACATTCACATTCACGTGCCTGAAGGAGCAATTCCAAAGGACGGTCCTTCTGCCGGAATAACTATGGTAACTGCCATGGTTTCGGCTCTTACCGGTATACCTGTGAAAAAGAATGTTGCAATGACCGGTGAGGTAACTCTCCGCGGAAGGGTACTTCCGATAGGAGGATTGAAAGAAAAGGTACTGGCAGCTCACAGGGCCGGAATAGATACGGTAATTATTCCTGAGGACAACAGAAAGGATATTGAGGAAATACCCGAAAATGTAAGAAAGGGAATTAGATTTGTACCTGTGATAAACATGGATGAAGTGCTTGCGACGGCTTTGGCAAGGCCAAAGGCAAGACGTATAATGGAAGGATTGCAGAATGAAGTGGAAAAGATAATTCTTCCTGATGAAAAGGCTGTTGGCGACAATGTTGGCCCAAGTGCACTTATTGAGCAATAGTAATATATGAGATTGAATAATAGTAATATATGAGGAAGACAGATGAGCAAAAACGTCTGTCTTCTTATTTTGTTTAAGATACTTTTGTATGGATTGATAAACATCCTTTTCAATGATAAAATTATTGAGAAATAGATAAAGAGGGGCATATTATGGAACTTCAAAGGACAAAGCTTGAGTATTTAACTGGCAAGGCAAAGCTTAAATATTTAACTAACAATAAGAATCTACATTTGTTTTTGGCAGTTTTCATTCTCTCATTTTTGCTTTATAAATTTGCGTACCTTCTTGAAGATTGGTTCTGCAGCATTATGAATGTTGCTACATATCTTACCTGGCACAATATTTTTGAACTCACATCAATTGTGGTTAGCTTTGCTGTTTTTGCAGTTTCATACTATACATATGATCAGACAGGCAGCGTCAGGTCAGTATTTCTTGGAAGTGTTTTTCTTTCCATTGGCATTATAGATATGTTTCATGCACTGAGTTTTATGGGTATGCCGGATTTCTTCAAGCCTATTGAAAGTGCAAATCAGGCTACAACTTTCTGGATAATCGGAAGACTTGTCATGGCTGTCGGGTTTCTTATAACAGCATTTATTCCGGAGCAAATGAACTACAGAATCAAAAAACTTTTTTTCTCAATACCGCCTCTTGTCTTTAGTCTTGCAGTACTTATAACAGTTGTTTGGTTTCCTGATACACTGGCGCCAATGTATTTAGAAAGTGAGAACGGCCTTACTAATACAAAAATAGTGCTTGAATATATTATCATTATGATTTTGCTGGCATCGATAGTTGTTATGCTGTACAAAAGCAGCAAAAAAAGCAATTGTGCTTCAGCCGTACCGCTTTCCTGTGCATTAATAATAACGATATTCAGTGAACTTGCATTTGTGAGCTATGGACAGGTATATGATATTTACAACTATCTGGGACATGTATATAAGTTTATTGCATATTTTATAATCTTTAGAGTTATTTTTATAAGCAACGTCCAAAAACCATACAGTGAATTGGCAAGGACAAGGAATGAACTTCAGAACTATATAGAGAACCTTGACAGACTTGTTGAGCAGAGGACGGCACAATTGAAGGAAGTAAACCAGAAACTTCTGGAGGACTTGGAATACGCCAGAGACATACAGAGATCTTTGCTTCCGCAGCATTTGCCTGAAGATGAAGAGGTGGCATTCAGTGCCGGATACTTCCCTGCAGAGCATGTCAGCGGTGATTTTTATAATGTATTTAAAATTGATGATAACAACATTGGAATGTATATTGGCGATGTGTCCGGACACGGTGTACCTGCCGCCATGCTTACGGTATTTGCGAAGCAAAGCATAATAGGCTTCAGGGAAAGAGTAAAAGGAAAGGATAAAATATACTCACCGGCAGATGTATTGCATAGTGTATTTCAAACTTTCAACAGAATGAACTTCAAGGATGATGTATATTTTGTCATGCTTTATGCAATATATGACAAAAAAACGAAGAAACTTACATATTCTTCCGCAGGAATAAATGCAGTTCCTCTGATTATAAAGCGAAACGGTTTGGTAGTTGAATTGCCTGTCAAAGGCTTACCTATATGTAAAATTTCAGACATTTATCCTGTAAGTTATGAAAATATGGAAATTACATTGGAAGAAGGGGATAAGCTACTGTTCTATACTGATGGATTAATTGAAGCGGATAATTTTGCAGTGGAAAAGTATTCTGATGAACATTTGAAAGAAATTTTGAAAGAAAATAGCCGTAAATCTGCTTCAGAACTTTCAGAAGCCATAATAAAGGATATGTTTAATTTTACCAACCCTGGAAATCTTACAGACGATATTACATTCTTTATTATGGAAGTTATATGATTCTTATATAGTATGCAAGCTGTATAATTCTTTCTATATAAGATATAATTTTTTTTATATCATAAAATATAAGATATATAGTTTTTTCTATATTATAAAGCTAAATAACAAGCTGTATAATGCTTTTATTTATGAAAGTTAAATGTATTTAAGAAAGCATATGTCTAAAAAAGCTATATGTTTGTTTAAACTATTGCAAAGTATAAAGCTAAAAAAGTTATGCGATTATTTCATCATGGAACTTAAATGATAACTAAAAACGGCACGGTCTTTATTCAGACCCTGCCGTTAAATTCATTTGTTTAATTATAAATTTTAATTATTATATAAATTAAAAATAGTTATTGATTACTTCCAGTGCATTGTTTTCTACCAGCTTGGAACCATATTCGCTGAGGTATCCTTCGTAAAAGTTCACATTTGATATTTTTGAACCAAATTCACTGAGCAGAGTTTCAAACTTTCTCTTATCAGTAACGGTAAAATTGCTTCTTAACAGAACCAGATAGTAGGTATTTCCGTATTTGTACAGTGAACTTTCACCGGTGTATATCGAACTCAAATTTTTACTCAATTGGCGCAAGTCTTCAATATTATTGAAAGCATAAATCAGCAATGTGGAGTAAATTCTCCGAGCCCTTCTTTTTGCTTTCAATTCAGATTTCTTCAGCTTGCTCTTTATATATTTCTGAATTGACTCAAAGTCTCCATCATCGTCCATTCTGGCGATTGTTATTATAAATCCTTCATCTAAATCAGGTACAGGCTCTATAATAAACTGAGAATCAGAAAGGTTGAACCCAAGTTGATCTTCAACTTGTTCCATCATGTCCCAGAAAAGTTCCTGAGCTGCAGGTGAATTATAGTTAAGAGACTCCAGGTCGATATTCCTCTCTTCCAGATCATCTATGGATAGCGTTATCTTTATCATGTTTTCGCCAATTCTTTCAATCTTCATAATGATCACCACCATGAATCCTTTCTACCTGGGTTCCTTACGTAATTAAGAAGTTCAATTATATTATACTAAGTATTTCAGTAAATGAGAAGTATATATTTAAAATACTTAGTAAATAATATTTTACTCTGCAGTTATTCTGGTCCAAATTTCATCGTAAATTTTTATGAGTTTCTCATTATATTGGAATATTTCACAATTTTTAATATCCTCGTCGTCCGGGTACGCAGTCTTATCACTGAGGAGACTTGGGTCAAGCATCTCTTTAGCCCCTGAATTTGGTGATGAATATCCGATGTAGTCAGCGTTTTTAAAAGCAATTTCAGGATCACACAGGAAATCTATATACTTTTCTGCTTCTGCCTGGTGTTCTGCTGTTTTAGGTATTACAATGGCGTCAAACCAGAGATTTGACCCTTCCTTTGGTATTGCATAGTCAAGATTTGGGTTTTCGCGTTTGCAATATATGGCATCTCCTGACCATACCACTGCCAGAGCAGCTTCTTCACCAATCATTTTGTCCTTTATTTCATCACCTACATAGGCCAGTACAAGATGCTTTTGCTCGATCAAAGCATTCTGGGCCGCTTCCAGCTCTTCAGGATTGTCGGAATTCATTGAATAGCCAAGCATTTGAAGAGCCACACCTATTGATTCGCGCTGGCTGTCAAGCATCAGTATCTGCTTGGCATATTTCTCGTCCCATAGGATTTTCCAGCTGTCTACAGGCTCATTTACCATGGTTTTATTGTATAAAATCCCTACAGTACCCCACATATAAGGCACGGAATATTCGTTGTTCGGATCGTAAGCAAGGTTTTTAAAGCGGTCCTCTATATATTTATAGTTAGGAATGTTGTCCAGGTTGATTTTATTTAACAGATTTTCATCTATCATTCTCTTAATCATATAGTCAGAGGGTATAGCTATATCATATTTTCCAGCGCCTGATTTTATCTTTGTATACATATCTTCGTTGGTTGCGAATGTCTCGTAATTAACTTTAATCCCATATTTTTCCTCAAACAAATCGTTGACGGTTTCGTCGATGTAATCTCCCCAGTTATAAACATTAAGGACAACTTTTTCACCGGAACCGTTTTTGGAACCACCACAACCTGTCATTAAAGGCACAGATACAGCAAGTAATAATATTAGCGCCATAAATTTCACTATCTGTTTTTTATGTTTTATATTATATTTAATATGTTTCATATTCTAATCTCCTTTCTTTAAGCGTTTTCTTTTCTAAGCATTTTCCTTTCTGGATGTCCTTTTGTTTACAATAATGAGCAGAAGCAGTACAGTTATAAACATAATGGTTGAGAGAGCATTTATTTTTGGGTTTATACCTCTTCTGGCCATTGAGTAAATCGTTATGGACAAATTTGATACTCCTGAGCCTGTTGTGAAGAAACTTATTACAAAATCGTCCAGGGACAGCGTAAAGGCCAATAGGGCACCTGTTACCACACCTGGCATTATTTCGGGAAGAACAACCTTCCGGAAAGCAAACAACGGTGTAGCGCCAAGGTCCAAAGCAGCCTCATAAACGTGCTTGTCCAACTGCTTCAATTTGGGCATAACCGAAAGTATTACATAGGGAATGTTAAAGGTAATATGCGCAAAAAGAAGCGTAATGAAACCAAGGTTTAACTTTATAAAAATGAACAGTATCATCAGTGATATACCTGTAACAATGTCCGGATTTATCACCGGGAGATACGTCAAATTCATAACAACTGTCTTTTTTATTTTACTCATATTATGAATTCCTATAGCAGCTATAGTACCTATCACAGTTGCAACGAGGGAAGAGATAACTGCTATTATTATCGTATAGTAAAGAGAACTCAAAATTTCATTATCTTTAAACAGCTCAGCATACCATTTAAGGGTAAATCCGCCCCATTTGGCTCTGGATTTCGAATTGTTGAAAGAAAAAATCATTAGCACTATAATGGGCGCGTAGAGAAAGAAAAATATTATGAGTGTATAGAATTTTTTTAAAAATCTCATCCGAAAAATCCTCCCCCCACGTGTTCAGTCTCGTACCTGGACATAATGCCCATGCTAATAAGAATAAGAATCATCATTACAATTGAAATCGCTGATCCGAAATTCCAGTCGCCGACAAGTACAAACTGCCTTTCAATAAGATTGCCAATAAGCGTAAACTGCGCTCCGCCCAGCAGCCTTGGAACAACAAAGGTTGTCACTGCAGGCATAAATACCATGGTAATTCCCGATGCCACACCAGGAAGGCTCAAGGGAAATGTTACCTTGGTGAAAACCTTGAAATTATTTGCACCAAGGTCCTGAGCTGCTTCAATCACGCTTTTGTCAACCTTGCTAAGCACGGAATATATAGGTAGCACCATAAAAGGCAAAAAATTATAAACCATACCCAGCAGAACAGCCAGGTTGTTATATAGCAAGTTCAGGGGTTTTATGCCGAAAAGCGAAAGTACGGTATTAATCAGCCCGTTTTTTTCAAGCAGTGTAAGCCATGCATATGTCCTTAAAAGAAAATTCATCCACATCGGAGCGACAAAAAGGAATATGAGCACATTTTTTCTCTTAACGTCAGTACCCGCCAGTATCATTGCCATAGGATAACCTAAAAGAAGGCAAATCACCGTGCTCACAAAGGCAAGGTAAATTGAACGCCACAATACTTTAAGGTAGATTGGCTCCGATAATTTTTTAAAATTCTCCAATGTAAACGTGATTCCCTCATCAGTCTGCACAGTTATGCTGAAAAAAAATACGAGCAGCAAAGGCACTACCGTAAACATAATCATCCAGACGATATAGGGTGTTGATATCCAACGTATTTTCATTCCGACACCACCTTCTCCATTATCTGGATATCATTTGGATGTATGCACAGCCCGACTCTGGAATCTACGGGACTCATGGCAGTACTGTGTATAATCCACTGTACTCCGTTTGCCTCAGCAATCATCTCATAATGAACACCTTTGAAAGTTACAGATTTTATTACACCTTTAAGCATTCCATCTTCTTCACGGGTGATTTTAATGTCTTCAGGGCGGACTACAACGTCTACTTCCTTATTTTCGCCAAAGCCTTTATCCACACATTCGAAGTCATGTCCTGCAAAACGCACAAGGTAATCTCTCAGCATAGTACCGTCGATAATATTGCTTTCACCTATAAAGTCTGCAACGAAAGCATTCTTAGGCTCATTGTATATTTCTACAGGAGTTCCTATCTGCTGAATAGATCCGTCACGCATTACCACAATGGTATCAGACATTGTGAGGGCTTCCTCCTGATCATGAGTGACATATACAAAAGTGATTCCGAGACGTTTTTGCATTTGTTTCAATTCAATCTGCATTTCTTTTCTAAGCTTGAGGTCAAGAGCTGCAAGAGGTTCATCCAGTAATAGAACCTGGGGTTCGTTGACAAGCGCTCTTGCAATAGCCACTCTCTGCTGCTGACCACCGCTTAAGGAATCTACGGATCTTTTTTCATAGCCTGACAGATTTACCATGTGAAGAACATTGCTTACTTTTTCCTTTATTGTCTTATTATCAAATTTTTTAATTCTCAGGCCAAAGGCAACATTCTCAAAAACGTTCATGTGAGTAAAGAGAGCGTACCTCTGAAACACAGTATTAACTTTTCTTTTATAGGGCGGAAGTGAGTTTATGTTTTGCCCCTCAAAAAGGATAGTCCCTTCCGTCGGGTTTTCAAATCCTGCAATAATCCTGAGTGTCGTTGTTTTACCGCAACCGCTGGGACCTAATAGCGTCACAAACTCATTCTTTTTTATAGTAAGACTGACATCTTTAAGAGCTTCAGCTCCATCATAATCTTTTGAAATATTTATCAGTTCAATAATATTCTCCGACATTGCGCATCCCCCCGTTTTCAGCAAGTTAGGCGAGCTTATCTTGCCCGATGATTCGGCAAAAGACCGATCAGTTCAATTATTGTTCAATATCTAAAAACTTGGCGGTGTTGAAACCCACAAAACATTTGCTTTGGTTTTACCTGCATTTGATATATGGTGAATCATCGTCGGTTTAAAATAAAAGCTCTCATCCTTTTTTACCCTGCGTTTAGTATTTCCAAGGTGTATATATATGCTTCCCGAAAATACATACCCGAATTCCTCACCTTCGTGGGGATTATCAATCTCCGACCTTCCGCCGGCTTCCAAAGTTATTATTATTGGTTCCATAAGGTTTTTGGTGGAATTGGGTACAAGCCACTTTATCTCATGATTAAGTTCGAAG
This sequence comes from Clostridiaceae bacterium, assembly GCA_012840085.1. Classification (GTDB taxonomy): domain Bacteria; phylum Bacillota; class Clostridia; order Acetivibrionales; family DUMB01; genus DUMB01. Next base: position 16,722 of record DUMB01000090.1, on the reverse strand, counting down.
TCCTGTTTTACAAATATATCATCTTTGCCAAATACAATTGCTTCATCTGTTGGTTCGTTGAAGAAATCCTTAAGGTTTGTTCCCAGACACTGAAGTATATCTACCAAAGTTGCTATAGAAGGTGATGTGAGATCACGCTCTATCTGAGAAATAAAACCTTTCGACAATTCACATCTGTTTGCCAGTTCTTCCTGTGTAAGAGAGTTTTTTATCCTTAAGCGCTTTATTTTTTCACCGATTTTCATAATAACACCCTTTTCAAAAAAAGTAACAGGTTTAGTTCGTTATTTTTAAACACCAAGTTTACAGTGACTAAACTTACAAAACATCTTATTATAAACACATACTAGACATAAAGTCAACATGTTTTTCAAAAAAAATTAAATATTTCAGAAGGGCGGCAATGCTTTTGATTACAAGGGTTGCAGGGCGCTAACATAATATTGTGACACAGAAATTTAACAAAATATTTTCAGGTGCATAAAAGAAGAAACCTGTTCTTTTAAAAAATAGGTTTAAAATGAAGAAAATTTGTTTAGTTCTATTAAACACTGCGTTAACTTATTTTGCTACTGCTTTAATGGTTCTTGAAAGGTCTCTTCAACGGCTCTGAAAGGATTTTTGAAGCCCTTGCGATCTCTTCGGAAGTAGGCTCGCGTACACCTTCAAGAGTATATTCGTAGCCAAGCTTGTCCCATTTATAGGCCCCCATACAGTGGTAGGGAAGCACCTCAACTTTTTGAACATTTTTCAGTTTACCGATAATGGCAGCTGCACTTTCCAAATCTTCAGGGGCATCTGTGTAACCCGGTACAAGTACATAGCGTATCCAGACGGGTATATTTTTTTCGCAGAGGTAGTAAGCAAACTCAATAATTTTGTCATTGCTTACACCTGTTAGCTTCTTATGCTTTTCTTTTATACCATGCTTTATATCCAGAAGAACCAGGTCCGTATTCTCAAGAAGTTCCTTTACCTTATCAATATCAGCGAAACCTGATGTATCCAGAGCGGTATGAATACCGGCTTTCTTACATTTTTTAAACAGGTCTGTTACAAATTCTGCCTGCAGGGTAGGCTCACCGCCTGTCACTGTAATTCCCCCGCCTGAAAATTTAAGGTAGTTCATGTACTTTTTCACTTCGTTGAAAACCTCGTCCGATGTATACTCTTTTCCGCCTGACATATTCCAGGTATCCCTGTTATGGCAGTAGAGACATCTCAGAGGGCATCCCTGCATGAATACGACAAAACGTATGCCGGGACCATCAAGGGCTCCAAAGCTTTCAAAAGAGTGAATTCTGCCTTTTATCATATCTATCACCGTACTAGATAAGCTCATGGATGGTCCTGTTAATTACATCCAGCTGTTGCTCTCTTGTAAGCTTGATGAAATTGACTGCATATCCCGATACCCTTATAGTAAGCTGCGGATATTTTTCAGGATGTTCCATGGCGTCAAGTAGCGTTTGTCTTTCAAATACGTTTACATTTATATGGTGGCCACCCTGGTGGAAATACCCGTCAAGAAGGGCTACAAGATTGTCAACACGCTGAGCTTCCTCTCGTCCCAGTGCTTTAGGTGTAATGGAGAAGGTATATGAAATACCGTCCTGTGCATACTCGTAAGGAAGTTTAGCAATAGAATTTAAAACGGCAAGGGCTCCATTTATATCCCTTCCATGCATGGGGTTTGCTCCGGGCGCCAGGGGCTCGCCCTTTTTTCTTCCGTCAGGTGTATTGCCTGTTTTTTCACCATACACAACATTTGATGTTATAGTGAGAATGGATAGGGTGGGTATTGAATTCCTGTATGACCTCTGCTTGCGGAGCTTATTCATGAACATTCGCACTATTTCTGTAGCAATATCATCTACGCGGTCATCATTATTTCCGAATTTCGGATAATCTCCTTCAACTTCATAGTCCACCACCAGATTGTTTTCGTTTCTTATTGGCTTGACTTTTGCGTATTTTATTGCACTTAATGAGTCTGCCACAACGGATAGTCCTGCAATACCGCATGCCATGGTACGGAAAACCTCGCGGTCGTGAAGGGCCATCTGCAGCCTTTCATACGCGTATTTGTCATGCATATAGTGTATTATATTAAGGGTGTTCATATAAAGCCTTGCAACCCAATCAAGGACCATGTCGAAACGCTCCATTACATCATCGTAGTCCAGGTACTCCGTATCCACCGGGGCAAATTTGGGAGCTATTTGTATTCCCGTCATTTCATCCCGGCCGCCGTTAATTGCATACAACAGCGCTTTTGCAAGGTTGCATCTTGCACCGAAAAACTGCATTTGTTTGCCAATTCTCATGGCCGAGACGCAGCAGGCTATTCCATAGTCATCTCCCCAATGATACCTCATGATGTCATCGCTCTCGTATTGTATAGAGCTGGTACTAATTGAAACTTTGGCACAAAATCTTTTGAAAGCGGGGGGAAGATGTACCGACCACAATACTGTCATATTGGGTTCCGGGGCCGGCCCAAGATTGAAGAGGGTATTCAGCACTCTGAAGGATGTTTTTGTAACGAGAGTCCGGCCGTCAAGGCTCATTCCGCCAATGCTCTCAGTCACCCATGTGGGATCCCCGCTAAACAGCCTGTCATATTCGGGAGTTCTCAGGAACCTGACAATACGGAGTTTCATAATAAAGTGGTCAATAAGCTCCTGGGCTTCCTTTTCTGTTATTTTACCTTCATTTAAATCCCTTTCAATGTAAATGTCCAGGAAAGTTGATACCCTGCCGAGGCTCATTGCTGCGCCATTCTGCTCCTTTACAGCTCCCAGGTAGGCAAAATACAGCCACTGGATTGCTTCCTGAGCATTGGCCGCAGGTCTGGATATGTCAAAGCCATAGCTTTCAGCCATCTTTTTAAGCTCATTAAGAGCTTTGATTTGTTCCATGAGCTCCTCTCTGTCCCTGACAGTATCTGCATCGATGTAATCATATTCAAGATGGGCAAACTCAGCTTCCTTTTCCCGTATAAGCCTGTCTACGCCGTATAGGGGAACCCTGCGGTAATCTCCTATTATCCGGCCTCTGCCGTATGCATCGGGCAGACCTGTTATTATGCCGGCCTTCTTTGCCCGCCTCATTTCAGGTGTATAAACGTCATAAACTCCCTGATTGTGGGTCTTTCTATATTCTGTAAAGATTTTAACCACGTTGGGGTCAAGTTTCTTTCCGTAAGCTTCACAGCCCTTCATTACCATCCGTATTCCACCAAACGGCATTATTGCACGCTTTAAAGGAGCATCGGTTTGAAGACCCACTATTTTTTCGAGATCTTTATCTATATAGCCGGGTGGGTGGGATACAATTGTAGAAATGGTATGTGTGTCAATATCAAGAACTCCACCGTTTTGGCGCTCTTTATTCAAAAGATCGGTTACTTTTTCCCACAGCTTTTTTGTGTTCTCTGTTGGCCCTTCGAGGAAACTTTCGTCTCCCTCGTAAGGTTTATAATTAAGTTGTATGAAATTTCTCACGTCTATTTCCGAACACCAGTTACCTTCTGCAAATCCCTTCCATTGTTCCATAAACTGCCTCATGCAAGTGATTCTCCTTCCAGATAGATATTCGAATTTCAAGTATTCGTATTTATTATTATCATTCCCAAAACACTTAACACGTTTTATAAATTGAATAAAAAGTTATAAAAATATGGATAAAAATGTGGATAAGTACGGAGAGAAATGCGGTTAAATGTGGATAAAAAACGGGGGCAATCCTAAGCTTAAAAACCTAGGACAGCCCCACGTAAGGGAAAAAATGGCAAGTTATGACTTAATAATATCGTAAACCCTGATGATTTTATCTATTGTATGCAATTGCTGTCCTCTAAGGAGGGGTCTAATATATTTAAGAGTGCTAATAACTGTGTCTATATTCATTCCATTACTTCTCACATTATTTATCTGGAGTTTAATATTTCTGTATGCTTCACTGTATTTAGCGCTTTTATCGGCTGCATTGCCAAGTAATCTGCTTTGTGGAGCGGGGGAGTATTGGGCTATGATATTAAGCATTTCACAAAGCATATCAAGTCTATCCGGCATTATGCTGGATCCGTCACGTGTTTGAATTCTCGAATTGTACATTTCATTGATTTTGTTTGCGGCACAAATTCCTTTTGTTATGTATTCCAACTTTTCATATTTATTTTTATTATCATCCATTTTACATCACCATTTTCATATTATGTAAAACAACATAATATTGTTACATATTTGAATGTATAAATATTGATGCAAGAAACCTGAATTTGGTGTATAATTGTAAGAAAATTGTCAGGATAATTATTCATTAGGATAATTATTAGGATAAAAAGTAAATTTTTTCTGCGATATAGACCCTGAAGCTATGGTTTATGAATACTGCAGGAACCTGTAAAACTTCGGGTATATGTAAAAGAAAGGAATTACAGTAAGAGGGGTAAAGCTATGTGTGATGACAGAAGTATTTTGCGTGAGGCAAAGAGGATAGTTGTAAAGGTGGGAACTTCCACCCTGACCTATGACAATGGAAAGACTAATTTAGGAACTATGGACAAACTTGCAAGAGTTTTGTCGGATTTGCTCAATCAGGACAAAGAGATAGTTTTGGTGTCTTCAGGAGCGATAGGTGTAGGAGTGGGAAAATTAAAATTCAGAGGAAAGCCCAAAACAGTACGTGAAAAGCAGGCAGTGGCAGCTGTGGGACAGTGTGAGTTAATGCACATGTACAGTAAGTTTTTTTCCGAATACGGACATGTGGTTGCTCAAATACTTCTTACCAGAGACGTTGTTGACAATGACCACAGAAGGCAGAACGTAATAAACACATTTGAAACTTTAATAGAGCTGGGTATTGTTCCAATAGTCAATGAAAATGACTCCGTCTCAATAGACGAGATTGAATACGGAGAACACAGGGTTTTTGGTGATAATGACACATTGTCCGCCATAGTTTCAAAGCTTGTGAAAGCCGACGTGCTCATAATACTTTCAGATATAGACGGCTTCTATGATTGCGATCCTAAAAAGAATTCCTGTTTCAATCTGATATCCACTATTGAGGATATAACTCCTGAAATTGAGAAATGTGCCGGCGGAGCCGGAACGAAAAGGGGAACAGGCGGAATGATCACCAAGTTATCGGCAGCCAGGATAGTTACATCTGCAGGCATTAATATGGTTCTTGCCAATGGGAAAGACCCAGGCGTAATTCTCAAAATTTTAAACGGAGAGAAAGTTGGAACTATGTTTGTAGCGAAGAAGGGAGGATGTGAAAAAAATGAGTAAGCTGGAATTAATGGGCGAAAAAGCAAAAAAGGCTTCTTACAGACTGGCAGTACTTAATTCTACAGCAAAAAACAATGCACTGCAAAAAGTTGCAGTCAAGCTTTTGGAAAGAAGTGAAGAGATACTGAAGGCAAACGCAATGGATCTTGAAAATGCAAAAGCCAAAGGAATAACGGGAGCGCTGATAGACAGGCTGACTCTCAACAGCCAGAGGATAAAGGCCATGGCTGAGGGAGTGGAGCAAATTATTTCTCTGCCTGACCCGGTGGGAGAAGTGGTATCAATGTGGAGAAGACCTAATGGGCTACAGATAGGCCAACAGCGTGTGCCGATAGGCGTTATAGGAATTATATATGAAGCCAGGCCGAATGTTACCGTTGACGCAGCGGCATTGTGTCTCAAGTCAGGAAACGCAGTTATTCTCAGAGGCGGAAGCGAAGCAATCAATTCAAACAAGGCTATTGTATCCATAATAAAAGAGGCACTTGATGAAGCACAAATGCCTGACGGCACAGTTCAGCTTGTAGAAGACACCAGCAGGGAAACAGTAAATGAGATGATGAAGCTGAACAAGTATATAGATGTACTTATCCCAAGAGGTGGAGCAGGATTGATACAGTCCGTGATACAGAATTCCACCATACCGGTCATAGCAACAGGGGAAGGAAATTGCCATGTCTATGTGGATGGAGATGCGGATCTTGAAATGGGCGAAAGAATAATTGTCAACGCCAAGACACAAAGGCCTGGAGTTTGCAATGCAGCGGAAACATTGCTGGTAGATGAGGCCATAGCGGAAAGATTTATTCCTCAAGCCCTTAAGACGTTACGGGACTTAAAGGTGGAAATAAGGGGATGCGAAAGAACGCTTGAGCTGTTCGAGGACGCAAAGGCTGCGACAGAGGAAGACTGGTATACCGAGTACCTGGGCTATATTCTTGCAGTAAAAATTGTCAAGGGCATCGATGAAGCAATTGAACACATAAACAAGTACGGAACACACCACTCCGAGGCAATAGTTACGGAAAACTACAGCAAGGCTCAAAGATTTCTGCGGGAAGTTGATGCATCAGCTGTATATGTAAATGCCTCAACAAGGTTTACAGACGGTTTTGAGTTTGGTTTCGGAGCTGAAATAGGTATCAGCAACCAAAAGCTGCATGCAAGAGGTCCCATGGGACTCAAGGAATTGACCACAACCAAGTATATTATATATGGCAGCGGACAAATAAGATAAAAAAGATAAAAATAAAGAAAATCACCTTTCCGGTATAATAGAGTTGTTCAAGCTACTATTTAAAGGAAAGGTGATTTTTTATGCAGCAAATTTTTAATGCAATTAATTTTATACGCGATTAACTTTATATGTAATTTAACCTTATATGCAATTTAATTATATACAACTAATTTTATACGTCATCCCGTATTAAACGATCGATCACATTATCCTGTACTTTATCCAATGGAACAATTAATCCCATTAATCTATGAAATTAAGCCCTTCAAGTATTCTATGGAAAAAACTATTGAAATCCTCGTCTTCCTGTGTCTCATCTGTATGTGACTCATTTTCACCGGAGCCGCTTTCATTTTGAATATTACCGCTGTTTCCTGCCGGAAACGTTGTTCTGTGTGCAGGCTCACCATGTATTGGACAGTATTCTCCTGCAGGCAGTTCATAATGCAAGTCTTTAGGAGCTTTTTCGTCTACCATCTTAGGTACATAAGGTGTAGTGCGCTGGATAAAGACTTTTTCCACCACAGATTCATCCGGGCAGTAGGGCCCTGCCAGAAGATTCCTGCCCCAGGCATCCTGACTATGCGTACATACTTTTGCTGAAACATGCACATCACATATTTCATTGGATTTTGGCTCCGTGCCTTTAATGAAGTATTCTTCCCTTACGGCATTGCCTCTAGGGTCCTGAGAGCAGAGAGCTGACGGAGTTTTACCGGAATAAATACATACCGGTTTTTTGACGATGCCTGAAGGCTGCTCAAAATCAACAGGCTCTTTGTCCTTGTGAATTTTCTCCATAACATCATGCCATATAATAAGTGCCTGGCTTCGCTCATTACCGACAAGCTGTCTGGGGTGGTCATAGCCATACCATGTTGCAGCTACATAATAGGGGGAAAAGCCGACAAACCATTTATCCTTGTCATCACTGGTTGTCCCGGTCTTTCCGGCAGTGGGAATTACTTTACCTTCGCCGTTTTTTATGATACCTCCGCCATATGCGGTACCGCCCGGACTGCTTGTTACATCCCTAAGAATATTGGTCATGAGATAAGCAGTTCTTTCATCATAAACAGTTTCGTATTTGGGTTTCTTCTCAAGAACAGTCTTTCCGTTGCTGTCCACTACCTTTGTATATGTTGCGGGTTCAAAATACATACCTTTATGAACAAAGGGCACATATGACGCAGCCATTTGCAGAGGGCTTACTCCTTTATTAAGACCGCCCATAGCAATTGAGAGATATCTCTCTTCAGACCTGTCAATGCCTACCTTTTTCAAATAGGAAAGGGATTGATCGGGTCCGATGTCCATCCAGACCAGAGCTGCAACAACATTGACGGATCTCTTGACGGCATTGCGGATGGTTGTGAGACCTCCGTATGTATGATCATAGTTGTTGGGATAAGGTTTATTTTTATTTTTGCCGGTACCGTAGTATACAGCAACGTCATCATAAACTGTAGCAGGAGTAATTTTATGCAAATCAAGAGCCGGAGCATATACGGCTATAGGTTTAAAGCTTGAACCCGGCTGTCTTTGAATCTGGGTAGCGCGGTTTAAAGTCATGCTGGCATTTAATTCTCCATAGCCTCCACGCATGCCTTTAACTTCACCTGTCTCAGGATCTATTACTACCATGCCTGCTTCAGGATGTTCAAGAAGTGTTTTGGTCTTTTCTTCAACTCCTATAAAATACTTGCTGTCATTAAATACTTCGTCCAATGCTCTTTGAACCTCAGGGTCCATGGTAGTATAAATATTGAGGCCACCGCTGTATATTTGAGCCAGAGCCATGGTTTCGCTCCAGCCTTTCTCTTCCATCAAGTCTCTTTTTACATCCAGTATGACCTGATCAATAAAATATGACTGGGTAGTCGTACTCTTTTTTGCCGCGCTTTTTTCACGGAAAACAATTTCTTCTGACATGGCTTGCTTATACTGCTTTTCATCAATTTTTCCTTGTTCCAGCATCACGCGCAGAATAATTTCCTGCCTGTTTTTAGCTGCTTTCCTTCCTTTTTCTGTATAAGGATTGTATATGCTCGGGTTGTTGGTAACGCCGGCCAAAATTGCACACTGAGCCAGGGAAAGCTCAGAAACATCCATGCCAAAATAACCTTTTGCAGCAGATCTTACACCGTAATAGCTGTTACCAAAGTATACCATATTCATGTATAACTCAAGGATCTGCCATTTTTTATAACGCTTCTCAAGGTCTAATGCCTGATACCATTCCTGAACCTTCCTTTGCAGGGTTACCTGCGTCTGTCCGGTTATATTTCTGGCAAGCTGTTGTGTTATTGTACTTCCGCCTTCCATTTTACTTGAAGGATTAAGGATTTTTCTTGTTACGGCACGCAAAATGCCTTTAATATCTACACCTCTGTGACTATAAAATCTTTCATCTTCGATAGCTATAAAAGCTTCTTTCAGGTAATCGGGAATTTCATCATAGCTTGCCCATTCTCTATTAATATTGTCCTTTCCTGTAAGTGACTTTAAGACATTGCCATCTGCATCATATATAAAAGTAGTAAGGTTTTTAGTGACCAAATCCTCATCGCTTATAGGCTTTGCCATTTTCAAATAACCCAGTACTGCTCCGCCCAGAAGCCCGCTCAATGCGCATGCAAGTGCAACAAAAAATATAAAAAGTGTCTTCAAAACGGTGAAGATAAACTTTTTCACCGTCGAATGAGACTTATTTTTGCTTTTTTTGGCTTTTCCTGTGGGGACAGCCCTTGTTCTCGGATCCATATTTTCCTCCTTATGCTTATCCTTCTAAGAAATTAGAAGAACCTTATATCGAAAATGTTCCGTTTATGTAATTAATTAAAACTTTCAATAACTAATGCTTCTAATAATTAGTGCTTTCAATATGTTAAGCCGTTACCTGTTGAGCTGTAATTACGATAGCATGATTTCGAGCTTTGGAGTTAATAAGCTCATTGCGTGGCAAATCAATTCTTTTGTTCTTTTGTGTTAAAAGATAATTCTTTTAACACGGGGATTGCAGAGGGGAGCCTGCTTAACCCATTTGCCTTATCCTTTAGCCGGTCTGCCTAATCCTATAGCTGATCTTCCTTATCTTTCAATTTGCCGGCTGGCTTTAAGCTCTCCACTATGCTATCACATTACCTGGCACAACAAATTAAAATAGTACAATTTATTAGCATTATTAAATTATAACATAAATTGTATTTAAAATAATAATTTATTTGTTGCTGCAAAACATTGATATAATGGATTTTTTCCAATTTTATATGAAAGTTATCATTTTTTCAATTAATATGCATAAAAATATTTCAATATCATAAAATTATTGTATTATTTTAATCACCAAAAATCTTCCGAAACCATATAATGGTTTCGGAGGGTTTTCTATGTTCAGAAACAGTATATTATATAGAAGGCTATGGTATGCCAAGAGGCGAAATGCAAAAAAATTGAATATTTTTCTCAGGCTCTCTGTAGTGATTATTATACTGGCGATTTTTGTTACATATATTGACAGGACTATTGTCCCGTACATAATGGATATATCCGAGTCAAAAGCAAGAGCCATAGTAACCGATGCAATAAACAGGGCAGTGGATGAGGTTTTCACTGAAAACAGGGATCACAGTGAGTTTTTATTGTTGAGCAGAGACGGCTTTGGTGGAATTACTTCCATTGAAACTGATGTAAGCAAGATAAACAGGCTTTCGGGTGAATTCTCCGCCAGTCTGCAAAATAAATTAAACGGAGTAGAGAAAATAGGAATCTCCATACCTTTGGGAGTTCTTCTCAGGAGCACGGTTTTTGCCGGCGTAGGCCCTGAGCTTTATATATCCCTTAAGCCCTGTGGAAACATAGAAACAGAAATTAAATCTGAATTTGAATCAGGAATGGCAAATCAGACAATACACAGAATGTACCTTCATGTAAGTGCCGAAATAGACATTATAGCACCACTGGCACACAGAAAGGTTGAAATTTCAAAGACCGTCCCTGTAGCAGAGACGGTTATTGTGACAAGCACTCCTGACGCATAGGCTAATTTGTCCTGTCATTCAGATCCCATTGCAGGCTCTGTTGTACCTGCAGGTTCCGTTATGCTTGCAGACTCTGCAGATTCAGATGTCTTGGGCATGCTGCATTTTCCTTTAAAAAATGCTCCTTCATCAGCTACAAGGGCGTTCACCTGCATATCCCCGTAAAGCTTTGCGGTTGACAGCATTCTCATTAAATTTTCAGAATGTACATTGCCTACCACCATACCTGATAACTCAATATTATGGGCGGTAATATTGCCATTTATGACTGCGCTGCTGCCAATAAACAAATCGCCCTGAATCTCGATGTTGCCTGTTATTTTCCCGTCAATCCGCAGGGAACCGTCAGATTTGATATCGCCGTTGATTATTGTGTCCGCACCTATAACAGTGTTAAAACTCTTATTTTTTTTATTCAACATAACATCCCCCCAGAGAAAGCACTTTTAACCATTATCCAAGATTTTAATGAACATTTTAAATTTAATCTTCATTCAAAACTTAATCATCATTCAAAATTTAACTGTCATTCAAAATTTAACCGTCATTCAAGATATTGCAGCGGGTCTACCGGAGTGCCTCCAACAAGCACTTCAAAGTGCAGGTGCGGTCCGGTGCTTCGCCCTGTACTTCCTACTTTTGCGATTACATCTCCCTTTTGCACTTTCTGACCTGCTTCTACCAAAAGTTTTGATGCATGACCATATAATGTTTTTATCCCGTTACCGTGATTTATAATTACGCAGTTGCCGTAACCGCCCTTTTTTCCCACAAACTCTACGACACCGCTGGCTGATGCCTTAATCGGGGTACCTGAACTGGCTGAAATGTCTAAACCTTCATGGAATGTTTTCTTACCGGTGAAAGGATCCGTACGGTAGCCGAAGCTGTCATTTTTTCTTCCTGAAGCAGGCCATAATGTAGGTATTGCATCCAGATATTTTTGCAGCTTTTCCTCTGCTTCTGACAAGTCAACTTTATATCCTTCGCCGGCTGAATTTATCTCGCTCAGGCTGTCCAATAGCTTCTTCAATTCGGCTATGTCAGCAGAAAAAGAACTCGGGTTGCGGCCTCCGGATCTGCTTGCAAGGCTGCTGCCGGTATTCATGGATATATAGTTTTCAGTGATTTCACGGATCCTATCAGCATATTGCTGCAGTATTTCATCTATATTACGGTCATTATCTTTTAATGCCTGTAATTCGAGAGTTTGACTTTCCAAGAGTTCTTTTTGCCGACTGGTTAATTCGAGTAATTGAGAAATATTTTCTTTCAGCTCTCTGTTTTCTTTCCATATAGTGCTTATTACTATTCCCATGCACAATACGACTATCATCAGCATGCCAATCATTGCAGCCAATTTAAAATAGAAAGCCGAAAATCTGAGTGACTTAACCTCACCTTGAGAATGAGGTATAATCATAACAGATGAATATTGTTTTTTGTTCTTTAACTTTCCTCTAATCATTTTTACCGCCAAACTATGTATTATTTTAATTATATTTATTGCATTTGGTTTTTTATAACTAACTTCATTCTACAAAAAATTAAAAAGTCCTTTTTTTGTAAGGAATTTTATATAGTATAGTATATCCAATATTATTGCTATTAATATGCAAAAAAGAATTAACTGCCATCGCCTTTGCTTTTGCTCTGTTTTTATTGATGAGCCTGTTGCAGTTTTATGGTATTCATTTTCGAAAGCTGTTTTGTGAAAGCTGCAATATGTCAAAAGATTTATAAACGAAAACCGCAACATGAAATTAATAATGCTAAGGCTCTGCACAAGTATTATATGCGCAACTGCCCGTTCACGCGGTAAATATTTTGAAGGCGAAAAATAATAAATCAAAATAATAATTGTCGGTTTATGCGAAAAATAGGAGGATTTTGCAAATATAACATAGAATAATTACCATGTTGTTCTAAGTCAGGACTAATATTTTTTTATATGGGGATGAAACGCATATGATGAAAATAAAAAGCAGATTAACAGTAGCATTTCCGGTAATTATTTTAGTAACAATCTTATCACTTGGGATTACAGCGGGAGGCTATTACTTTATATTGTCAAGGGCTTCAAACATTAAGAGAAATGAAAAATATATCAATGAAATTCAGAATATACAGAATTCCATATATAAAAAGCAGGAGATTGCGACAGGCATTGCACTGAGTTTCGACATGTCGTTAAAAGATGATTTCAGCAAGGCACATGATGAAGCTGATGCAGCTATTCAGAAGTTGCTTGGTTATTCACAAAATTTGTCGGAAGATGACGTCCAAAGCCTGAACAAGCTAAAAGAATTGAATGACAGTTCGCTTAATACCTTTGAGAAGGAATTGATGACAGCTTTAGCGGAGGCTGATAAAGCAAAACTTGAAAGCTTATTTATAAAGAGAAAGGACAGTTATGAAAAAATTAACCAACTTGGGGAAGAACTTGAGTTTTCGGTGCAAGAGCGTATATCATCAGCTGTCAGCAGCATTTCAAAGAATATATCACAGCTTAAATCAAGTATAAATGAAAAAGACAGCCGGCTTGAAGATATAGCTGCACAACTGGGAGAGATTGAAAAACGTCTTAAAGAAGATTATTATATGGAACCTGGAGCCAGGTCTGAGGCAGATGCCCGGATAAGACAGGAAGGGGATGAAAAGAAAACAGGAGAAGGATTCCAAAATGGATTTGAAACCGGGCAGGGTGAAGAGGATGAGAAAGTATCCCATGCAGTGCCGGAAGCGGAAGGGAGAAGGAATGACTCAGATGCCGGGGAAAGTATTGATAATGGATATAAGGTTGCGGAACAGATAAGGCTGGCTATTAATGCTATTAATAACCTGACCGTTGGTACAGCTGGCCATATCGAACTATTAGATACAAAAGCAGTGGGAAGCTTGAAAAAAGAACTTGATGCATTAAGCCAGCTAAAAGGGTTGGCAGCGCTTACAGATGAGAAATATGGTTTTCCTGCCGAGGCTTTGGTAACAGGCAGCGAGGATTTTGATGGATATAATACACAAAACGAAGCATTGAATCAGTGCTTCCGGCAGTTGGAGAGTCTGCTTCCTTCAAGTGATGTAGGTACTCTTAACGAGATAAAAGCATTGGTTGAAACTTTAGATGCAGAATACAATGAATTGCTGTCTGCCATCGAAAATATAAATAAAGGAACGGTTGCCGGTGCTTTTGGGAAGATAGAGGATGAGCTGGGTCAGTGCATAGATATGGCAGAAACTCTGGAAAACTCATTTAACAAGTACCTGGATGCAGATTTTGACACTTCGGAGAAGATAAAGACAGGTATCCTGGCAGCACTGCTTGTTATAACACTGATTTCAGTCGTAACGGGATATATACTTGCTACTGCACTTTCCGGAGTAAACAAGTCAATAAAAGGAATGATAGATTATCTTGAGAGAGTACACAGGGGAGACTTAAAAGCGAGGGTGCCTGTGACCAGAGATGATGAAATAGGTGAATTAGGCAGCAAGGTAAACAATGTCCTGGAAGAGCACCAGACAATTACAGACCGTATCAGAGAAACTGCTGATGATATCAGCAGATTAAAAAGCAAACTTGTTGATTCCTTTAACTCCGGGAAAAACAATGTAAGACATATTTCCGGTGAATTATCGGAATTTTTTGAAAGTTTTAAAAGAAGTATAAAATCTTCCGGCATGCAGAAATCTAATGAAGGCTTTGAATCCAGGGCTGAAAATATACAACAGGTAGTCTCAAATGTAGTAGATAAGGGAATAAAAGTACTTGAAATAGCGGAAAAGGAAAAACAGTCGGCGTCAGAAGCAGAGGAAATTATTAATAAGGTTGCTGAAACCGTGAGGTCCATAACCGATTCCATAAATCAGCTTGATGAATCATCAGGCAAAATAGGGGATATTACTAATAAGATAACTGAAATTGCCTCCAAGACCAACCTGTTGGCACTCAACGCTGCAATAGAGGCTGCCAGGGCAGGAAAGGAAGGACAGGGATTCACTGTTGTCGCAGAGGAGATAAGAAAGCTCTCAGAAGCAAGCAACAAAGCTGCGCACGAAATAAAGGCGCAAATTGTTGAGATACAGGATAAAATAAAAGATGCAGCTGAGAGCATTGGCAGCGGTTTTGTGGAATTTGAAGAAGGTGCCGGAAAGGTAAGCAATGTCAAGACAGGTATGCATGAAATTATAAAATCCATTCAGACTGTAGTAAAGTCAGTTGAGACTGTAGCGAAAACCGCCGGGACACAGTCAAGGAATGCAGGCGAAATGGCCAGAATTCTTGATACAATAGAGGAAACTGCGGCTAATGCAGCCGGTAAAGGGGAATATATTAGCAGAAGTATTGAGGAGCAAAACAAAATAATTCTGGGACTGGAAGAATTGGCATTGAGTCTGGACCAGGCAACTGCCAGACTGCATGATGTCCTGAAAAAATACAGCTTTGGTTAATTGCTGATTGTTGAAAGGTGGAAGTTACTATTATGGTTGTACAAAAGAATGCAGAATATGATATAGAAATTGACGGAATGACCCATGACGGGCTTGGGGTGGGGAGAATTGATAATTTTACCGTATTTGTGGAGGGAGCAATTAAGGGAGAAAAAGTTCATATTAAAATAATAAAAGTTACAAAAAGCTATGCAGTGGGCAAGCTGCTAGAAATACTGGAGGCTTCACCACAGAGGACAGAGCCCTTCTGTCCGGTTTACAAGCGCTGTGGAGGTTGCAGTCTTCAGCATTTGAGCTATGAAGCCCAGCTGGAATTCAAAACCAATACAGTAAAAGACAATATCACGCGTATAGGAAAACTTGAAAATGCCGTTGTGCACAACACTATAGGCATGGAAGAACCTCTCAGATACAGGAATAAGACACAGCTTCCGGTAGCGGGTACACCGGCGAAGCCTTTAATAGGTTTTTTTGCTAAAAGGTCCCATGACGTTATAGACATAGGCAGTGCAAGCTGTGGGATACAGGACGAGCTAAGCTCGGAGATTACGGAGCTTATAAGAAATTTTATTTCAAAGCATGGCATAAGCATATATGATGAGAAAAATCAAGTGGGAATATTACGCCACATTATGACCCGGGTTGGATTCAAGACGGGAGAAGTCATGGTGGTGCTGGTGATAAACGCCCGGGACTTGCCTGCGCGAAAAGCTCTGGTAAAGGAGCTTACTTCCGCCGTGCCGCAAATCAAGAGTATTTATTTGAATATTAATACAAAGAATACGAATGTAATTCTGGGAGAGAAAAACATAAAAATATTCGGCAGCGACACAATTACAGATTATATTGGCAAATACAAGTTTCACATATCGCCTCTGTCATTCTACCAGGTAAATCCCATACAGACGGAAGTTCTATATAATAAAGCTTTGGAGTATGCCGGCCTTACCGGCACCGAGACAGTTTTTGACCTGTACTGCGGCATAGGAACCATATCACTCTTTTTATCCGAAAAAGCAGGAAAGGTATATGGGGTTGAAGTGGTGGAAGATGCAGTAAAGGATGCGAAAAGAAATGCGGAGGAAAACGGAGTGAACAATGTGGAGTTCATTGCCGGGGAAGCGGAAACGGTCATACCTGAGATGTACGCCAACGGTATAAGGGCAGACGTGGTGGTAGTGGATCCACCCAGGAAGGGCTGTGACGAGAGACTGCTGAAAACATTGGTGGACATGCAGCCGAAGCGGATTGTATATGTATCGTGCAATCCGTCCACACTGGCAAGGGACCTGCACTACCTGGACCAGAACGGCTACAGGGCTGTGGAGGTGCAGCCGGTGGACATGTTCCCCTGGACGCACCATGTTGAGTGCGTCACATTGATGTCAAAGGTTGAGAAATAAAAAACTGAAAAGCTTGTATATAAAGGGTTTCCAGACATTTAGCTTTTCTCGAGGCCGATCTGCCGGATGTGGCAATGTCAGGAAACCCTTATTTTTGTTGCTTGAGGGAACATATCAACCGTCCCGAAAATTAATAGTTGAGTTACCAGATTAGATAACGGCCATTTTTTATAGGAGTTGAGGATACAAGATAGATGTTTTAGCTTAGATTATAATTGGCTTGAATTTTCTTAAAAAATGTGAAAATGTGCGTATATGTATTACCTCATAGTTATATTTATGTTATTTCT
>DUMB01000089.1 GCA_012840085.1 Clostridiaceae bacterium | reverse complement strand
GGTATACTGTTGCGGTAGTGTTTGCCGGAATCCTTACGTTCAATACGAAGCTGCCGGTATCCTTGTCAAGAGTCCAGTTGCTTTCAATCTTTCCGTATACTGAATCATAGCTGCCTTTTACATAGGAGAATGCCTTGTTTGGTTCCGGTTTAATCAGGATATGTTTATATCCCGGATTGCTTGTATCAACATCAATTCCTGCCGAATGGTTGTACATCCATTCTCCTATTGAACCAAAGGAGTAATGGTTAAAGGAATTCATGCCCACAGGTCCGAAACCGTGCTCCTTTGTATAAGAGTTCCAGCGTTCCCAAATGGTAGTTGCGCCGTTTATCACGCTGTACAGCCAGGATGGATAAGTCTGATTCAATAAAAGTTGGTATGCTACATCCGAATATCCCATATCGCTAAGTACCGGGCACAGATAGCTGACACCCACAAATCCTGTGGTAAGATGCCAATTGTTGGCCTCCAATCTCTTTAGCAGGTTTTCAACTGCCTTTTGCCTCAGTTCTTCAGTTGGAAGCAGATTCATCTTCAATGCCAACAGATAAGCGGTCTGACTGTTTCCTTTCACCACGCCGTCTTCCGATACAAAGTACTTGTTAAAATCAGCCCTGATATCTTCGAAAAGCTGTTCATAGTATTCGGCATCCTCAGTCTTTCCTATTACACGCGCCATCCTTGATAACAGGTCTGTGGAGTAAGCAAAATATGCTGTTGCAATAACATCCTTGGGAGTATCTTCACCTATGGATACCCAGTCTCCATAATCACAATCTTTAATAATATAAGTTCCCGCTACCCCCTTTGGCCTTATATCTCTGTAATATGTAACGTGCTTCTGCATCATATCATAGAATTCTTCAATAATTCTTGTATCGCCATAAGTGATATACGTATTCCACGGTATAATTACCGCCGCATCTGCCCATGCAGCATTTCCATATCCGACTCCATGGCCCTGGGCAGGCGCAATATCGTATATTGCTCCGTCTTCCCGCTGTGCTGTCTTGACATCCAACAGGTATTTTCTGAAGAACTGGTTTACATCCATGTTCATCATAGCTGTACGTGCAAAAATCTGGGCATCTCCTGTCCATCCACATCTCTCATCCCGCTGCGGGCAGTCTGTAGGTACGCTGAAGAAGTTGCCTCTCTGTCCCCATATAATATTGCTAAACAGCTGATTTACCAATGGTTCGGAAGTTTCATAATACCCAACTTGTTCTATGTTACTGCCTACTACCACACCGGTCACATCGTCAGCTGTCGGAACTCCCGGATAACCGGTTACTTCAATATATCTGAATCCATGGAATGTAAATCTGGGTTCATATACTTCTCCTTCGGGATCACCCTTCAGGATATAATAATCCGTAACTTTGGCGGAACGGAGGTTCTCAGTGTAAAGCGTCCCTTCTTTGTGTCCTTGGCTTTCATATTTTTCGTCGTATAGCATTTCTCCATAGCGGAGCCTTATTTTTGTTCCAGCGGGGCCCTTTACTTTGATTCGTGCCCATCCTGCTATGTTTTGTCCAAGGTCAAATATATATACACCTGGTTCAGGCTCTGTCACACTTTTAACCGTCAACTCATCTGTAACTGCAACAGGCGGATCAATTTGAGCTCTTAAGGTAACGTTCTCAACATCAACCTTTGTATTTATGCTGCTCTTTATGGCAATCTTGGTATTGTTCCAATTACTGTCGTCAAAACCAGGCTTATCCCATCCCGGCATTTCCTTGCGTGCATCATAGGTTTCTCCGTCCTGATTGTCTGTCTGTATGAACGGTCCGTTCTTGGTGCTCTTCCACGTGTCATCTGTAGCTATTATTTGCCTTGTTCCGTCTGTGTATTCTATTTCCAGCTGTCCTATGAACACAACATCCACACCGTACTTATTAACGTTCCCTTCACCCAGAGAAACATGTCCTGAATACCATCCATTACCAACAACAGCCCCAATGACATTTTCACCCTTATTTATCAAATCAGTTACGTCATATGTTTGATAGAATATATATTTAAAATAGTCCGTCCAGCCAGGAGCAAGTTTATCAATACCTACTTTCTGCCCGTTTATGTAAGCCTCATATACACCAAGGGCGGAAGAATACAGGCGAGCCTGCTTAACTTCTTTTTCCGGATCAGCCGTGAATTCTTTTCTAAACATCGGAGCAGCTGTTTCCGTTTCAAAAACTGACTTCATATAGACTCCTGTTCCCTTTATGAACAATTGGCCGTTAATAACCTGCCCTGTCGCAAAGGGATTTACCGGAGAGTCAAAACTTTCGCTAAAAAGAATTTCATTTTTACCATTAGTATTATCGTAAATTACAATATTGTCATAGTATGCACCTTCATTTTCATTGGAACTGCTGCTATGTCTGAAACCAAAATGTCCGAAAGACGCCAGACTGTCTGTCCTTCTGTCAATTTCTACGTCATCTATATATGTTATGATTTCGTTAGAGGAGGTCACATGTATTTTAAGATGGTGTAAGCTGAATCTTTCTTCCCATGGGATTACATGACTGATGTCCTTTTCTGCCAACTTGGAAACTGCCCCGTTGCTCCATTTATGGGGTCGGAAATATACTTTTTGATCTTTAGCATAATCAAGAGTATTAATCTGCCACATAAGGAAGTTACCGCCGTCTTTGCCTCCGAAAACTACTCCTGCGGCATCCTGTTCTACCATAAAGTCTAGTTCTATTGTGTATGTATCGATATTAATGCCTGTAGAATTGTCTATAGCTATGAATTTTGCAACCCATTCTGATTTGTCCAAAAGTCCGGTTTCAAACCATGCTGTTTCAGATTCCAGTTTGATTCCGTCTTTATCCCACACGAACACTTTCCAGTAATATCTGGTTTTTGACTGTAACTTCGGTCCTTCATACTCTATTCCAACCGACCTGTCAGACAGGATCTTTCCGCTGTCCCATACATCCCCGTTATTTACATTCGGGTTTGTAGACACCAGAACCTGATATGCTGTCTGCTTTTGCCCCCGTGTATCAGACTCCATTATCCAACTGAAACGGGGCTTTTCTACATCAATTCCTATGGGATTGGTTTTGTACTCAATACGCAAATGTGTTACCGCCGCATCTCCTCCTGCTGCTGACACCGGCAGCACAGTACTCATAAAGGTTGTGAGTACAAAAATCATGGTTAATAAGATACATGGTATTCGCCTTGATTGTTTAGTACTCATGCTATTCCCCCTATAATTTAATTTTTATAACATTCCCGCTAATATCCAGCAGTACTTGTTATCAGGCCTTTTATGTTTCTTGAATTACAAATAGCATACGTAAATACATCAAGGCAGTGGTGGGGAACACACCGCCCTAATCAAAATTCTTATCCAGTTTCTCCCTGATTTGATGTTGATTTTATGTTTACCAAAGAAAGATCTTCTCCCTTGCAAATACATACTTTCACTTTGTTTCCTTCTATATCTCTTCATTTAACATCCATTACAAACAATAATGATTTGATAGCCTGACAGACCGCTGATTCATGTTTGTTCAATAAATAATAAACAAATAATTTTAAATAACCTCTTGTTTCAAATTTGTTCAAAAACAATAGTTAAATGGTTGGATAGATCACATGTTTATATTAATTCAATAACCGGTGTTACTGCTTGTGCTTCATCTGCTGGCTCAACAATTGATATATTTGAAACTTTTTAAGCCAAATAATCCATAATAACGATTGACTATTGTCAGAATTAAAACTTAAGCTTTAGTATATACGTCGATTATGATAAGTGCTGTCACCTGTGATTATATCAATCTGTTAATTTATTTCCATGTCTAAAAATTAAATGCTTGTATCTATTTTTAAAAACCTTAGTACTATAGAAAATGTCAATCTTACAATTACCTACATTCAAAACTCATCTTTATAAAACAATCTGCTAATTTCCATAGCTTTACTTTCTTAATTTTACAATATATAAGGGCAGTGATTGAAATACACCGCCCTCATATATTGAGCTAACCTATCTGTGCTTTAACTGACGGGTATGTGCTTTAGTCAGTAATTTCTGCTACATTTGAAACAGGTTCCATGTTTGTTGAAAGCAAGCTTTCTCCCTCCCAAACAAATGCCTTGGCTTTATATCCTGTTACATTTGAAGGAAGTTTGAATCCTGCATGGAAGTTCTCCGTAGCTCCTTCTGCTACTTCTTTTGCAAGGTAGGATACATTAACCATTCTGTTGCTGCTGTCATAGAGAGCTACTATTAACAGTACCTGCTTGCTGCCTGCACTATTGTTTGTTATAGTAGCAGATGCATCAAGCATAGCATTGGCTTCCAGCTTGGTAGCATTAGCCTTTTCTCCTACTGTAAATGTGGTATTTACAGTAAATTCTTCGCCAGGCTCATCCTGCAGAACCTTTTCAACAAATGGAACAATTACTGCCTGACTGGGACCATAGGAGAAATATTTACAATTATTGTTCCACCAGCCCCTATTGTGCATTTGTTCTCTGATCGCTCCACGAGCCAGCTGGACATTAGTCAGAGTGGAACTGTACTCAATCACGATCTCATTCTCGCCATCCACAAGGTATGGACTGATGTCAACAATGGGCTTCACCCAGTTGACTCCACCCGAATAAAGGTCTTTTCCTTCAAAGCCCTCGCCGACTGACGCTTTCACTTTTGTCGGATTTTGGCTTACATCTCCTCCTACCTTTTGACCGTTAATCCATACCTTCATACTGGAAACCAGCGTGTCACCGAAATTCAGGTAAGCACCGTCTGCTTTGCTTGAATCCCAGTTGAATGTTGCTTCGTAACGGCCAAGGCCGGAAACATTTTTGCCAACCTCAGGGATATTGTCCCATGTAGTAAGTTTTGGCAGAGTAACGTCAATATTTGTCTTAATGGTTTCAACCTTGGTGTTTACTGTTGTTACATTCCCTATTGTCTCTTCACTGCGTAATTTGTTTGTACCGGCTGTCCAGGACTCAACCGTCAGATTCCAATCTGTAATGTCGTATGCTTCAGGAACCTGAACAGTAGTCTGATATGTTCTGCCATCACTCAACGTCGTCTTATAAGTTCCACTATCGGTGAACCTCAGAACCATCTTATTTCCATTACGGTATGCTGATTCTGCCACGGTTGAATTGATGCGAACTTTTTCTTTGTCAACAGCCTCAAAGGCATACAATGCAATATTGTCGTAGTCAAGGTCTACAGGAATTACAGTCTGTCCGTTTTCATATCTATATTGAGCAAGCTCTGTAACTTTACCGGACCAGGCATCTATGGAGTACGGAATAAATATACCGTCCATTTTGATCTCGGTCTTAATGTTTGTGCCATGATCCTCGTTTCTTACGCTCTCAATATAACTGTTCTGATGGTAGTCGTTGCTGCAGTAGTTGTAGACGTAGAGGTACATATTGCCATCCTCATCCTGTCGTGACTGTGTAAGGAGCTGATGGTTCGGCTCTGCGTACTCGGCATAAGGACGTACGCCCAACTCTTGCAATGCCTCATAAACACCGTCTTTGTATCCTTCTGCTACCGGTGCAAAGTAATTGAAGTCTTCAGAAGCGTCATAGATTGCCGCTGTACGGACAGTTGGCAGTGTCTTCAGTTCGTCGATTATTCTTGCAAGTTCTGCATCTTTTCCATCGTTAAACGGTGTACGTTTTGCAGCACCATCTATAATAACGACCTTGAGCCCTTTCTTAGCCCAATCCAGAATCCTTTCTGCTCCCTTGACATCCAGCCAGTCCTGATAGAGTACAAGAGCCTTGTATCCGGCTTTTTCGACAGTCTTTGTAGTTTCATCGAAATATACACCATCGGCAAACAGAAGATCCGGGCTGAGATAGTCATAGGTATAGCCATTATCCTGCAGCTCTGTCGAACGATAGTATACACCCATATGGGCTAGCTGCCAGTTCATCCCGTTAAAGTAAGATGGTACAGCACCACCGCCATACTGTGCGCTACCTCCGAACCTTAGGCCTTGGTTCCAGTTGTTGTGGATAAATCCGATATCCGTGCGGGATCTACCGGTCTGGAGAAGCTGCTGGACACGCCCGATGTGTGCGTTAAACTCATCAAAGTCTCTGGCGTTTGGTTCACGGGTTCCCCAGCGGTCAAAATTGGAGCCCCATCCAGGCCAGGAGCTGTTTTCACCATAGCTGTAACCTGCACTCCAGATGTGCCAGATAACACGCTGGAAGCCTGCAGCATACTGTGCATAAGCATCATGGAGACGCGTCTGGGCGGAAGTACCATATGTCGGCAACTCAGCACCTGTCTCAGTAGAGAGAACTTTGTTCTGCAATTTGGAACCAGCTGTGTGTAACCTTAAAATATCAACCTGATTATACTGGTTAAAGTTTTCTGCCTCAGGATAGTCTACATATACTGACGGCTCGGTAATCTCAATCGATCTGCCGTAAGAGATTTGAGCTCTGGTCTTGATGCCGATCGAGTTCAACCATTCTTTAAGAGGAATCAGCATCCTCTCTATATACAGCTGTGTAAGAACGTCAACCCAGTCATTGATGATCTTCTCACGGAGGTTCTTGTTACCTTCAAGGTCATGATATCCCATCGCAGGTTCATAATAAGGATTGTATACTGCCTGAACCTGGGGCAGTCCTTCTACCAGGAAGAGATAAGGCATAATATCATAGCCTTTTCTGGCAATGAACTCCTCACGCATATCCTCACTCCACCAGGTAATTCCGCCGCCCGTATCTATCTCAAGGGAGTCCATAAAGAGCTGTACATCGCCATTCTTTATTTTTTCATTCAGTACAGGATCGTCGAGGTAATGTTCTGTCCAGAATTTCTTCAGTGCCTCAACGCCTCTTACATCAAAATAGTTGGTGCAGTAGCAGGTTTCTGCAGCCGGCGAAGCAGTCTTGTAGTTACCATGAGTCCAGAAAGAGAAGATTATATACTCGCCATCATCAGGAGCCGTCCAGTCGACTAATTGGTCATAAATCGTATCGCCCTGTGTAATCGTAGCTACTTTTGACAGGTCTATCACAGAGTCTTCATCAACACTATATGAAGTATATGTTACAGGTCTCTGGCTAATTATCCTACGTTCTTCTTCATTAACCAACTTATAGGCAAAGGCACCAAGAAATTTTCCTACATTTGAAGCTCTCCGAGTCGGCGGTTTAGGCAGCGCTGTTATGCTTTCTCCCGCAGCCACCTTCTGGGTACCCATTGCCAGTACCTGCATTGCTTCCTGACTGTCAGGATTAAGGCCAGGAATATTGGACGTTGCCCAATGCGTACCGGAAGTCAGGTATACACCCATACCAAGGTCAAGTAATTTGTTCATAATTAACTTCCATTTGTGAGCCCACATTTCTGAGCCATAGGCGTAAACCGCATCCGGTGCATTATTGTCGGATTGCATACAGAGTTCAACACCGCGGAAGCCTGCGTCATACAGTGCCTGAATTTCTTCCAGCAATGCTTCGTCTGTATTGGAGGCTTCAGCCAGCCACCAGCGAATGTCAGATTGATACACTCTATCCGGGTCAATATATTTAGCCTCGAGTCTGCTGGCGAAGTCCGATGCCGCCCCATCACCAGCTGCTGATACCTGTAGAGCAGTGCTTATAATAGTTGTAAGCACTAAAATCGCTGATAATAAGATGCTTAATGTCCGTCTTAGTAGCTTTGTTTTCATATAATCCCCCCTAAAAAATTATTAATTTATATAACATCCCCGCCGAAATTCAGCGGTTTTGTTATCTAAGATAAAATAACTGGTTGAATAAGATAAAATAATTGTTTGAACAGGAGCTAATGTAGCAGTCGCTACCAAATTGTTGTCTCCGCTTCATGATTGCCGAGAGCTATTGCGTATTCATAAAGCAATAGCTCCCTTTAATTAATATAGCTGGAAAGTTAATAGTGCTTTTTGTAAGAAATTGTAATCTGTATTTTCGTTCTTTTCTATGAGGTATATATCAAAATTGATTTGCTTTTTTTGCTGCATCACAAATTTTCACTTATTTGCAGCGAACCAGGTCATCAAAGTCATTTTCTCTCATATATCGCCACTCCCAACATCTAATATAGCAGGTAACGATAAAACAACCAGACAGACCTCTTGTTCATATTTGTTCTACGAATAATGATAAGATAATGTGTCATTTATCATAAATGCTTTTTGTTCAATATGAATTATATCAATCTGATAATTTATTTCTATGTCTAAAATTAAAATGCTTGTATCTATTTTTAAAAAATTTATAAAAAGCTGATGAATAAAAATATTCCCGCAGACTATCCACAGCATAATACTGTGAAATATCTGCGGAAATATGAAAAGTTAGTTTAATATTTCATTGAATTTAATACATCTTCTATTTACTACTTCTTCTATTTATTACTCCTTCTATTTACTACATCTTTTAAAATGTCCTATTAAGCAGTCTGTAGATTATTACTGCAGCTTCTGCCCTTGTTGCATTGTTCTTCGGTGCAAATCTTCCGTCACCTGTTCCTTTGATAATTCCTGCCTTCTGTATTGCTGCTACTGCTTCTTTTGCATAGCCGGATATTTCTGCTTCATCTGTAAATGGCACAACGTTTACGT
>DUMB01000088.1 GCA_012840085.1 Clostridiaceae bacterium | reverse complement strand
TCCTTCAAAATTGTCTATGCAGTCAAATACCTTCTTGCCGTCTATATACATAAGCAACCTTACTCCGTCGTCTACATTCATGGCGCCCACCTGCACGTGGTGATCCTTGCCGTATGCAAACAAGCCTTCGTTGTTGGGCACTGAATCGCCGTACTTACTCGGAGATTCTCCTATGTTCCCGTAGAACACAGTCCTTTCTCCGTCATTAAACCTCTGAAGCTCTATCTGGTCTTCCTTGATACAAATTATATATCCTTCATTTCCAGGGTTATATATTGTGTCATGATTTTTCATCCTGAAGACAATGCTTGGCCAGCCGCCGCTTGATATGTTCAGGTTGAACTCAAGCAGCTCATTCAGGAATGTCCTGCCGGTATATGTGGCTATTCCTTCGGTAAATGTTATGCTGTTATCCGTAGCCGTCTTTGTTCCACCGGTTACTTCCCAGTTATCTTCATCAGAAATGACGTCGTTGATATTATATCCTCTGACGACTGTAGCGGATTGCTCCTTTATTACAGCTACATCCCATACTTTAAATTTTCTGCTTCCGTCAAAATCAGTATATTTTGAACCCTCTTCCATCCATACTGTGTATTTTACTATATCTGAAAAGTCTCTTGCCACTCCGGATGCAGGCTCTACAACAGTTCCGGGAGGAGTTACTATTGTGGGGACAAGGTTTTTAACATCTACATCTTCGCCAACTCTTATTGTTATTCTCTTGCTGTAATAGTCAGTCTTGTACTCAAGAACTTCTCCGGCTTCTCCTAATTGGTCAGGCGAGAAAGAAATCTCCATGGTCAGTAATGGCGGATACTCCTGTATTGAAATCAGGGAATCCCATGATACAAGACCGTCTGCAGGCGTATCACCGTTCATTGCCTTAAAGCTGATGACATCGCCTTCTTCAACATCAATATTCTTATGATATGAGATGCCTGATGTTGAATCTACAGTTCCGCTCCAGATTTCTTCTCCGTTTTTGAGAATTGATACCTCTAAACTGCTGCCTTCTTCTTTAAGCGCAACATTTCCGCTTATTATTACGCTGCACCTTTCAGGTGATATCCAGTCTGCACCTGATTTGTGAGAAATTATTCCAGGTACAATATCCATATATTCAGGTTCAAGACCGGCGTTGTCAATTATATCCTGGTCCTGGCTGTCATTGTTCTCAACTGTATTTTCAGGGTCTATAACAGTTGAACCGTTAAGTGTCTGTCCAACTCTTCTGAAAACGTTGTCAGCTACACGGAAACCTCTTGATTCCTGGTCAAGGTAAATTGTTGCAGCCGCAGAACGTGAACACCATTCACTTCTGTCAATATCATGTATATAGTTGCCGATGATTTCGCTTCCCGGTGCCCTGCTCAGCGTATATATGGCTCCACCGTCGGACAGCTTGTTCACAACATTATAGATATGATTATAGTTAATTTTATTGTTTCCAAGTGCCGTTGAGTTATTTGTCCATCCCCAGCCTACGGAAATTCCTGTGTATGCACAGTCTGATATCTCATTGTGCTCAATAACAACACCGTTGGTGTATCCGCATACAATACCGCAACCGCTTGAAGTAACCGAAATTCCCTTCAGGTAATTGTTCCGGATTTTATTTCCCTGTACGGTCAGTGTTCTGGCTCCCGACTCATTAAACAAGCCTTCCTGTATTCCGTTTGAACCGATGTCAAGCAATACGTTTCCGGTAATTTCATTGTTAATGGATTTTGTATAAATATCAATACCTGCATTTGCTGTATGTCTTATAACGTTCCTTTCTATTTTCAGGTTTTCAGCACAATCGATAAATATCACTGCAGGTGGCCTGTTAACGGTTCTATATTCCGTCATGTCAGCCTGTTGCGGAATTACACCGTCTTCATCAATATATTCCTGCCATTTTGTATATTCAAATGATATACCCTGGATTCTGATATTCTTTATTCTGTTGTTTGTGCTGGTTCCTGTGAGCTTCATTATCGTCTCAATGCCAGGAGTTACAGCTTTCAGGTTCTGCAACGTTTCCCCTTCACGCGGATAATAGTACACATCCCCTGTACTTTCTACGAGACACCATTCACCCGGCCTGTCAAGATACATCAGTGAATTTTCAAAATGAACAGAAGTATCTACATCTTTTGCCGGATATGGGTCACTATAGAAATCCTTCACCTTGTTGCCTTTGCCGTTTACACCAATCCAGACATAGTCTCCGTCTGTACTGTAAGAGCCAAGCTTGAAATAATTCAATACCCAGTGCTGGAGTATTACTACTTCCATATTGGGATCTACTTCGGCCCATTCAGCTACAGCATCTTTGTCTATGGCGAACAGCTTTTCACCGCTGTTCCAGGCCCTTATTTTAAAGGATTGGGACCTTGCCCTCTGGGCGCGCTGTCCGTTTACAAACAGCTCACGTATTTTTGTCCCTGCTCCGATGTTGGTTTTAAACAAACTGCCTTCCTGAACCCATCCGTCAATAGATTCTCCACCGCTTAATACCGGTGTCTCTCCGGGATAGTTTCTATAAGTTATATAGTAACCGTTTGTTCCTGAATCAGTTGAATTGAATTCAATAGTGTCCTCAATTTTATACTCTCCGCCACGCAGATAAACAGTTATATCTTTGTCCATGTCAGAATTTATCTGGCGTACGGCATCACGGGCTCTTTCTATTGTCAGAAAAGGACTGTCAATCGAACCGTCGTTGCTGTCATTTCCGTCAGAAGATACATAGAATGCAATCTCGTCTTCCGGCTCGGGCTCCGGTTCCTGTCCGCTTCCTGAAGGAACGCCAAACACCCTTATTTCAGGTATGAACTGGTAACTCTGTACTAATTTTACAAACCTTATGTAGCGGTATCCATTAGGATCCGTTACTTCGCATGACCAAGTAGTGTCGTTCTCGAATTCTTCAGTAACAGGTTCGCATAAATTTACATATGTTTCAAAATTTGGGTCATTTGATGCCCGGAATACGAAATTCTTTCTCGGTCCATCCCAGTCGTCTCCCACCCTGTCATCCATTTCTATTCTTTTAATTACATATTCACCTTCTAAATCAATTTGCAGCCATGCACCTTCCATGATTAAGGATGACTCAAGGCTACAGCCGTTGCCATATTCATTTCCTATTCCGTCTACTGCCAGTTCGGGCGTATGCGTCTTGCTAGCAATATCAGGCGGATCGGAACATGTAGCTGGTTTTTTATATGCTATGTTCTCCATTGTCTCCTCGGCAAAAGCTGCAATGGGACATACCAATGTAAAGACGAAGATTGCCAGGATAAAAATTGATACAACTTTCATGTTTTTTCTTCTGGCCATTAAATACCTCCCCTTCCTTTATGTTTTCTATATTGAACCGAAAGCTACCAAAAGGCTTACACATAAAGCAGTGTATTCTTTTCCAATAGCCTCCGGACAAGTACGTTTTTTATCCTTTTACTGCTCCCTGTGCCAAACTTTAAATAAATAGCTGCTTAAATGAAAGGAATATTACTATTAGAGGAGCCGTGGCCCAAAATACACCGGACATAATCATGCCATAGTCACTTGCGTGCAGATCATTTAAATTCCGCATTGCTACCATAATTGTCGTGTTGTTTAGCTGAGGAAGCATTACCATAGGCCACATAAAATCATTTCACACCTGCATGAATACAATAATACCCAGAGTTGCAAATGCAGGTAAAATGTTTGGTCCAACTATATTTCTGAAATCCTAGGTAAAAACTAAAGAACATGGGAAATATGTCAAAAACGGCAAACAAAAGAAAGAAAGGAGCGATATACAGATATCCCGATATTGCATTTTTTTGTCCCGGTAAACCGGTATTTCTTTTGTAGTCCGCTTTGTCTCTGCGTAACAAGCTCACTCATATCCTGTTCTCTCCTTTTTCCTTAAGGAGGTATTTAAAGGTAAATATGCCTGCTTCCACAGTCATATCCACCTCAAATACCTTATTCAATCTTTTTACTCTCTTATAGCATTCTTTATAGCTTCTACAGCTTTTGCCCACTCGGCTTCAGGATCTGCTCCTTCAAGAGCTACAGTATACAGAGCCTTAACAATTTCAGCATTTGCAACAGGATAATGATTAAACCTGTTGTTCAGGTGCACACAACCATTCTATAAACTTATAGGCTCCTTTGCTTCTGCTTCAGAGCACTGTTTTGGAACAGCCGTAAAGGTTCACCCCAGTAGCCAGCACCCTTAAGAATATTTGTAATGCACCATACAGTAATATAAACCACAAACTAAATTTAACCCAATGATTGGATTATATAAAGGGAATATCCTTCAATTTTTAAGGAATTTTGTTCGAAGTTTGTACTGATATGACATCATTTCTGAAAAAAAGAAAGCTAAGGAACGGACAAATATAGGTTCTACCATCTTTCGTCCGTTCCTCAATCTACAAACTAATTATTGAATATGTCACATTTTATTGAAATATAATCACATTTGACAGGGGCTGCATTCCATTAATGCTATCCCATACAAATACCTTTACATAATATCCTTCAACATCATCCGGGAGTGTAAACCCTGCATTAAAGGTAAAAGTTTTATTTGCTTCTATAGGTCTGTCAATATATGAAATATTTTTAAGCCTGTTATCTGAATCATATAACGCCAGAATAAAGCAAGCATTGCCTGGTACTTCGAAGTTGTTTGTTATGCTTATACTTGCTTTTAAATCAGCACTTGGAACCAAACGATCAATTTCATCACCAGCTGCATTTCTGAATACAAGAGTCCCTATGGTAAACTGATCATTTTCTTCACTTACAGTCAATGCAATGTCCGCATCGTCTATATCCGCATCTAGAACATATATAGTTTTTGTACCGTAATGAAAATCCCCCTTCACTGCCTTGGCAATATACCTATAAGCGCTCTGTTTTGTGTCTATTGTATAAGTACCGTCAACTCCGGTGACAGCTGTACCCAGTATTTTGGACTCATCATCGTATGCGTAGAGATTTACGATAGCACCTTCAATTGGCTGCGAGTCATATGTTACCTTTCCACTTATGGTATATGTATCCGGCGCTTCTACTCCGAAAACCCTGATTTCAGAGACATAAGTATATATTTTTTCTGTTTTCTGATACCTTATATAGCGGTATGCTCTCTTTTCTGTTACGTTAAGTTGCCACGTAGTCTCGTCAGCAAATGGCTCAGCACCAACTCCGCCCAGCACATCATATGTTTTAAAGTTAGGATCGTTAGAAGCCAGTATTTCAAAGTTTTGTCTTTCACCATGCCAATTATTGTTTTTTCTGTCTTCTATTTCAACCCTTTCTATTATATATTCTGACCCTAAGTCAATTTGAATCCATGCTTCCGGTGCATTTAAATTATAAATAGTATCGGCAATCCAGAAGCTTTCTATATTTCCGTCTACTACTTTTTCAGTTCCGTTGAGGGACCCCGTTGTTGCAAATACAGTAGTCCAAGTTTCACCATCCTGAGATAGTTGTAATTCATATGCACTGGAGTATGCCGCTTCCCATATGAGTTTTACATTATTTATAACATATTCTTCTCCTAGATCTATACTTATCCACTCTGTATCCGTCCACTTACTTGCCCACCTTGTTGCCATGTTTCCGTCCACTGCATTTCTTCCTGGGGTTGAACTGTTTTCTATGGAAGAAGTTTTGGTATTTTTCCCTAGCGCAAGATTTCCGGTAGTATCCGGGCTATATACCTCAATCTCGTAAAGGTTATGACCCCATGTGGTACCTCTGGCCGTTCCATACATTCTCACATACCTGGCATTGGTCGGAGTAATAGTAATATTATCTACTCCACCGTTCCCATAGGTAGGATTATAGCCGACTGGCCCGCTAGAACTTGTAACAGGCTTATTTAGTGCAACATTCTTAGGAGGCTTTGGTATATATTTTATAAAAATATTTTGCGCAGAAATCAGTTTCGACATGGCAGCGTCAAGAACTTCCTGTGATGCATTCCCGTCATCAATAAGAGCCTGAGCTTCATCTATAACACTTTCAAGGTATCCTACTGCCCAGAATTCTTCTGTTTCACTTAAAAGAAGCTCCCTAGATTTTTCTATTTGCTGGCGTAGAAAACTTCCATATTTAATAATAGTAGTCACATTTACAACTGGCCCGTCTAAACTCCAAAGGTTTAACGCATTCCCGGCCTTCACAATAAATCTATACGTCTCACCTGGAGTCAGTCCTGTTATTACAATGCTATTTACACTTCCATCAACTGTTTTAATTAATTCAGGACCATTAAAAATCCTATACTCGGTAACACCAACTTCATCTTCTGCACCCGTCCATGTCAATGTAATACTCAAATCATCTATGTCCGTTGCAATAAGTGTGCTTTCCTGTGACCAATATGGCGGTATTCCGCCCGGTACATCGGTAGTCATAATATTCTCATACGCGGGTTCTAACCCCGCATTATTTTTAATATCTTCATCATCATATGGATTTATAAGTTCGATGTTCCGATCTTTAGACTGGTTGTAGTTTATTCTCCACCGATCTCCCTCATCAATATCATTTACACAGTTTTGATCTATCGTAAAACCTGTGCTTCCTTCATCAAGATATATCCCCGCCATTGGATATGTACCGCTTAATGGAAAAGTAGCCCATTCGCTTCTATATATATTATGGATATAATTATACTTTATTGTTGAGTTAGGTTGTTTTCCAAGTGTATAAATACCTCCGGTGTCACACAGCAGATTCCCTATGTTGTGAATATGGTTATACTCAATTTGATTGTTCTTCATGGCGTTATCATTAGCACTCCAACCCCAACCAACACTGATACCAGTATAAGGCAAATCTGTTATTTCATTATGCTTAATTTTGATATTGCTTACATATCCGGCTGAAATTCCACAAGCATCATAGTATTCCTGTGCAACACGATATATATAGTTATTTGCTATTGTGTTAGAGTCACAAAGTTCTCTATCATCCTCCGGGTTAAAAGGTACAGTAATGGTCGTATCAGATTCTGAAAATTTGCCTACTTGCACACCATTTCCCGCTATTTCATAAAAAACATTACCCTCTACTATTATGTTATTTGTGCCGTTATATATATCTAATCCTACAGAACCCATGTTCCTGAATACACAACGTGTGATATGCATATTATGAGCGTTTTTAATGTAGAAGGCTGCTGCAGGTCTGTCGGCTCTATTCCCGCCTATACTATACTGCTGCTGTTGTAAACCGATATAGCCATTGGTAGTCGGTCTGTTCCAGTTGGAGTGTTCAAAGATTATGCCCTGAAAGTCAATATAGCTTGCTTTAGATGCAAGACCCGAGCCCACCACACTGACAAGGGTCTCTACGGTTGGTGCTATAACCTCAGCGGTATCCATAACTTCACCTTCTCGAGGTTTGTAATACAAATAGTGTGGTGATACATTATTGTCAAGATACCATTCTCCGCCCTCGTCTATAAAGTCGAGACTGTTTTCAAAATGGTATGCCTCTTGTGGAGATTTCCGAGGCCACTCACGCTCAAATACTATATCGCCTTCAGCAGTGTTGATAGTAAGATCCTTATATGTACCGCTTTCAGTAACAGATGCTATGCGCATAATGCTGCAGCCCCAATACTGCTGTACCACCATTTCAACCTTTCCATTTGAGAGATTCTGAACATTCGGTAAGTCAGCAGCATTAACCCTGATCGACTTATTTGCTGCATTCCATGAAACAAGTCTATTGTAAGTTCCTACATTGGGAGTTCTTGCACGCACAGCCTTTGTTCCGTTCACATACAGCTGGCGGAATTCCATGTTTTCAACTTCTGCTCTATATATACCGTTTTCCCATTCAGTCCATCCGGTAATTTTTTTACCTCCACTGATAACAGGAACCTCTCCCGGATAATTCACATATTTTACATAGTATCCGTTCTTACCAGAATCTTCTTCAGTAAATTCGAGCGTGTCCTCTAATGTATATGTTCCCCCTCTGAGCCAGACAATTATATCTCCTTCCATGCTGTCAGTCAGACTGCGTACCACCTCTTTAGCCTTTTCAATCGTCTTAAAGGGCTGCTCGAGTGTCCCCGGATTGGAATCACTTCCGTCAGGTGATACGTAGAATGATGTTATTGCTTGCTCTGCACTAACATTCAAATAAAAACAAAATATAGTGAACAGGAAAACCAATACATATATTACCGCCAGTACTCTGGAAATGCCTTTTTTCTGTGTAGCTTTCAACATTATATTATCCTCCTCCATTTTTATTTCGTGTAAGGATACTAGCCCGTTGAACTGTAGTGCAATATAACTATAATAACGTTATAATCTTTAACAAACTATAGCAAAATGCCATTACAATGCCTGACCTGATAATTGCATAAGTAGTTGATTCTCCCAACCTCAATTAATAGCCATATTAGTATACTATTAGCATATTTTAAGTGCGCGTGAAAGACGTATCAATTTCTTTATACGTCTTTCACACTGCACTATCTATGGGTAGGAAGGTATTGTTATAAGTGCTTTTTATAACGAACCAAGTATTACTTTGAATATATTTCATTGTAAATTCTGTAGACTACAACTGCTGCTTCAGCTCTTATCGTATTACCAAGAGGATTGATATTTATTCCGTCACCCTTTATAATGCCACTCTTAACAAGTGTTGCAACGCTATCCTTTGCGAATGAAGCTATCATATCCTTGTCGGCAAATCCTGCAAGGTCTGTCTCCGTTCCCTGTGCAAGGCCCTTTCCTACTACCTTCATAGCACGGTCTATCAATGTCATCATATCCTGCCTTACTATCTTCTCACCGGGTTTGAACTCATTATTTCCAACACCTTTAGTTATACCAAGCTTCTTAGCTATTCCTACCTGCTTAGCATAGTATGCATCAGGATTTACATCAGAGAAGTTGTCGTTTACATCGCCATCAAGCCCTAATGCCCTCACTAGCAGAACAATAAAGTCTGCTCTTGTAATATCCTGTGCAGGGCTGTAGGTTGTAGCAGAAGTACCATTGATTATACCCTTGGAAGCCATAACCTCGATTTCTTTCTTTGCCCATGCATAGTTTGCAATGTCATCAAAGGTCTTCTTCACAAATGCGACAGCATACTTACTGAGGTGAGTAGTTGTGAATGTAACCATACCTGTTTTGGCATCGTATCTGCCTGAAGGTATTGATACTACATTGCCTGCTCCGTCGATATACCAGACCGCTATGTGCTCTGGATCGCCAAGTTCTTCTGCCGTTGGTATATACGGAATCGATATCGTTATCGGAGCATCCGGGTTACTCCATGCCTTTACATTGTCATCTACTAATAGATTTATATCTATGACCGGCCTATTGCCAATTTCATCCTGAAGCGCAGCACTCAAGGTAGTTTTATCTACACTGGCGATCGAGATACTTACTTTTTGCGCATTTGCTACTTCTGCAGCACTCAGCATGTTCATCGGCACTGTTATCGTTCCAAATTTTGTTTCTATTGTAATCTTCTTATCAACATTGCCTGATGCAAAAGCCGATGAAGGCAGTTTTGCCATATAAGAGGTTGCACCTTCCACCTCAGGAATTTTAAACAACGCTGTTGCAGTGCCTGCAAGGGCTTCTGTCAATTCAGCCATAGTAATATCAAGTTCTGTTTTAGGCTCCTCCGGTATAATTACTATTCCACCAGGTGACTGATCCGCTGGTGCCGGTGGATCGAAAGTAAAAGTAGTGCTTACAGGACTATCTATTCCTGTACCACCAACTTTTACTATATATTCTCCAGTCTTATTTTCATTAAGAACATGCTTAAATTCATAATAGCCATTCTCACCACTTGTAGTCTGCTCGATATAGTCTATCCCTCCTGAAGGGTGTATAATAATTACCGTAACTTGCTTGCCTTGGCCGGAGGAAATTGTCCCGAATATTGTTACCGTGTTAGTGTTATAATCTAATGATACTGATACTGTGATGGGATCAGCAGCATAAGAAATAGTCGCAGTCAAAATAAGGATCATCGATATTGTTAAAATCATACTTATTACTTTTTTCATGATAACCTCCTTATTAAGTAAGTACCTGAGTGGTACTTATCCACTCAGGCATTTTCCGGTTATTTACTAGTTATTCAAATATAACTGTATTTGAAAGCGGCTGCATTTCTTCCATACTATCCCATACAAATGCTTTTATATAATATCCTTCAATGTCTGACGGAAGAGTAAATCCAGCATTAAAGATATATATCTGTTTTGCATCTAGAGTTGCTTGAATATATGCAAAATTCTCAAATGTTTTATCCGGACCATACAGTGCTAACATAAAACATGCATTGCCCTGACTATTAAAATTGTTTGTTATAGTGATACTTGCTCTTAAATCTATAGAAGAAACTAGACGTTCAAGTACATTACCCAGAGCATCTTTAAATACTGGCTCCTGTATAGTAAACTGCGTGGACGAAGGCAAAGTGGTTATCGTTACAACCGGTCCGTTTGTTGATTCGTTACCTGCTGCATCAATGGCCTCAACTCTGAATGCATATTCCATTTCTGCAATCAATCCAGTTACATTATAGCTAAGTACACTTCCGGCTACTGTATCTAAAAGCTTGTCATTTTTGTAGATCTTGTATTCTGTTACTTCGTTTTCATCAGTAGCAGCAGGCCAGGTTAATGTGACCCCTGTCTCACTAATATCTGAAACAGTTATCTCGCTTCCTTCAGACCATGTCGGCGGTGTAAAATCTTCCCCCGGTTTAGAACCATAGACTCTGATTTCAGAAAGGAAAGTCCAGCCTTCGTACAATCTCACATATCTTATATAGCGGTATGCATTGGTATCTGTCACATAATGTACCCAAGTAGGTATTTCGAATGGTTCACCTTCTGTAGATCCTAATACTACATATGTTTCAAAAGTAGGATCATTTGATGCACGGATTTCAAAATCCTTTCTCGGCGCTTCCCATTCAGGTCGCCCTTCTTTGCCGTCATAAGGCCTGTCATCTATTTCTATCCTGTGTATTACATATTCATCTAGCAAATCAATTTGAAGCCAAGGTTTAACACCATCGCCTTTACTAGGCTCCCAGCCATTAGTCCACACGCCCCCTATTCCATCTACTGCATTTTCAGGTGCATAAGGTGGTTGTCTCGGAGTATCCCATTCCGGAATGCTAACTGGCTTATTTAGGGCAACGTTTTCATATTCCGGTCCGGCAGCAAAAGATACACTGGTACCCAGTGATGAGAACAAGAAAATCATTAGACAGCATATTGATATAAACATCATTCTGTTTTTAATGAGCATACAAACTACCTCCTCATAATTTTAATTATTCAAATCTAATTACATTAGTCAGAGGCTGCATTCCATCCATGCTATTCCATACAAATACCTGCACATAATGCCCCTCTACATCAGATGGAAGCATAAATCCTGCATTAAAGATATATGACTGATTTGCCTCGACCTGCCCTTCAATATATGAATAATTCTTAAACGCTCCATTAGGATCGTACAGTGCCAGGATAAGGCAAGCATCTACGTCCTCAGAATCATTGTTCGTTATGGCAACACTAGCCCTTAAATCAGTAGAAGGAATCAGGTGTTCCACCACATTACCTGCTGCATCTGTAAACACAGGAACTTCTATAACCAGTCCTTCCACGGGTGCATAGTTGAATGTGGTAACTATAGGCTTGGTTATATCTGTACCGCCAACCATTACCGTATATTCTCCGCTTACATTTTTATTAGTCTTATATAAAAATTCATAGCTTCCGTCATGACCGCTGGTGGTTTGATCAGCATAGTCCGTCCCTCCCACAGGATTTATAACAAGCACGGTAACTTCCTGACCCTGTCCGGAGGAAACCTTCCCGGATATTTTTACCATTCCCGTGTAATTATTCACTGCTACGGATACAGATACTGTAACAGTGTCCTTTTCAGTAGTCACCGTTACTGTCGGTCCATCTTCACTCCATTTGCCGGCTGCATTTCCGGCCTCAACCTTAAATGTATACGTTGTATCTGTTTTCAATCCAGTTACATCATAGCTATGTATATCTCCAGCTACTGTAGCTATAAGCACTCCATCTTTATAAATTCTATATCCTGTTACTGCAACATCATCCACAGCGGCAGGCCATGTTAAGGTAACTCCTTTCCTACTAATATTCGATGTAGTTATCTCACTGCCTTCAAGCCATTCAGGTGGAGCTAATATAGAAAAAACCCTTATTTCAGTAATGAAGGCATAGAGATTGGTTGTTTTCTGGAATCTGACATATCTATACGCTGTTTGATCCGTTACATTTTGAGACCATGTGGTATCATTCTCAAATCCCTCAGGACCTACTTCTCCTAAAATTACATACTCTTCAAAAGTTGGATCATTAGATGCCAGAATTTGAAAATTAGCTCTAAATTCTACCCAATCATCTCCCAATCTGTCATCGTATTCAACCCTGCATATGATGTATTCGCTTCCTAGATCAATTTGCAGCCAATTATTCCTGTCCTTTTTATCAGGACTGTCCCAACCGTTGCCGATCCCGCTTATCCCATCCACTGCTTGCTCTGGTCCATTACCTGTTATCTCATCTGGTGCAGCTGAACAAGTTACCGGCTTTTTCAGCGCTACGTTTGTTGGTGTACTGACTGTATATTTAGTAGTCAGCATATCGCTATCAGCCATCCCGTCTTTTACTGCTATGGCCTTAAGAATCATTGAACTTTCTACAGTTATTGGTCCGGTGTACAAGATTCCGTTTACGGTGTCGGGTTCGCTTCCATCTACAGTGTAGAAAATAGTGGCTCCTTCAGTCTCACAGGTAATACTTACCTCTGTTCCTTCAGGAACAAATCTTCTTCCTGGATTTGCTACAGGCGTAGCCACTTTCTTTAGCTGGGGTTTAGTACCAAATACCCTGATTTCAGAAAGGAAAGTCCAGCCTTCGTACAATCTCACATATCTTATATAGCGGTATGCATTGGTATCTGTCACATAATGTACCCAGGTAGGTATTTCGAATGGTTCACCTTCTGTAGATCCTAATACTACATATGTTTCAAAAGCAGGATCATTTGATGCACGGATTTCAAAATCCTTTCTCGGCGCATCCCATTCAGGACGCCCTTCTTTGCCGTCATAAGGCCTGTCATCTATTTCTATCCTGTGTATTACATATTCATCTAGCAAATCAATTTGAAGCCAAGGTTTAACACCATCGCCTTTACTAGGTTCCCAGCCATTAGTCCACACGCCCCCTATTCCATCTACTGCATTTTCAGGCGCATAAGGTGGTTGTCTCGGAGTATCCCATTCTGGAATGCTAACTGGCTTATTTAGGGCAACGTTTTCATATTCCGGTCCGGCAGCAAAAGATATACTGGTACCCAGTGATGAAAACAAGAAAATCATTAGACTAATTAAAGACAAAATCTTTAATTTCTTTCTACTAGCCATTTAATATGCCCCCTCATATTATTTTAGGTTAAGTTACATTATGGTTCACTTTTTTATTCATAAATCACGTTGCAAATCCTTTTTCCTAGAATATCGGAGCGGTAAATTTCCACTCCGATATTCTTTCGTTTTATCCTTCAATGAATCATTTAAATTTAAATACATTTGATAGTGGCTGCATTCCTTCCATACTATTCCATACAAATACTTGTGCATAATATCCTTCAACATCTGATGGAAGCTTAAAACCGGCACAGAAGGTAAAGGTGTCATTTGCTTTTATTTCTCCTTCGATGAAAGTAATACTCTTGAGATTATTAGAAGAATCATACAATGCTAAAATAAAACATGCACTGCCTGGTTCACTAAAATTGTTTGTTATGTCAATACTTGCCCTCAGATCTGCGTATGGAGTCAAACTTTCAACTTCTTCACCTGCTGCATTTTTAAATACAGGAGCTGCTATAGAAAACTGCTTTGGCTCTTCTACACCTTGAGTCGTTGTGACAAAGGTTCTGCTTATAGTCATTGGTCTAATCTGCTGATATGTCCCAAAATAACCAGGTTCAGTAATTTTATCTTCTCCGTCATCAATACAGTCGAATACCTTCTGACCGTTTATATACATTAGAAGTCTTACTCCTGCATCGGTATTTATTGCTCCTACCTGTATCAGGTTATCTTCAT
>DUMB01000087.1 GCA_012840085.1 Clostridiaceae bacterium | reverse complement strand
TTTTGTTCCTTGCAGCATGCCATTGGCAACTGCACAAAAAATATTAAATTATGGTAAAGAGGGTCTCCCTGTAATTATTGTTGGTAATGCCCCGGAAAGTGTCGGATCTTTCATGGGAGATATTAATGATATGAACGAAGCAGATGCCGAATTAAAATCAATCATGGACCAACTTGCTGAATTGCCAACCACCCGTGTAGTTAGTAGCAAGGACGAGGTACCCAAAGCTTTAGAAGAGCTTGGTGTTTATCCTGATATGAGAAAAGATGCGTCATCAGCTTTATTGGGATTTCATAGAACAGACGAGAATGTAGAATATTATTATCTCTATAATAGTGATCTTAATAGAACGCTATCCCAAACCGTATATCTAAAAGGAGAAGGTGTACCTTTCCTCCTGAACCCTTGGAATGGAGATATTACACCGATAGCTCAATATGAGCAGAAAGATGGCAGGATCTCGTTGGATGTTTCTATAGCACCTAATGATTTCATGCTGATTGCGATTGCGCAGACCGGATGGACTGGTGGTAAAGTGCCAAAGATATCTGTTGTATCCAGCAATGCTGATGAAGTAGTCTATGATGATGACGGAAATATAGCTGTTAGAACACAGTTAAAGGGTGAATACACTCTTAATCTTAGTAATGGACAATCTGTTATTGTTAAGGTTGAAGATGACGCAGAAGAAGAACGAACTATCGATAATTGGACAATGGTGCTGGAATCTTGGAAAGCTAGTTCTAACCCATTAGAAACGGTTAAGACCAAATTGGAACCCATATCGATGGATACATTAGTTCCATGGAATGAAATTGAAGGTCTGGAAGATGTGGCAGGAGTGGCAACCTATACTGCAAAGTTTACTCTTGAGAATGGATGGGATAAAGGACATGGTGCATTACTCAGCTTTGATCGGGTTTCTGATACCATGAAACTTAAAGTAAACGGTCAACCCGTAGAAGTTAATCAATTAAGTAATTGCGTAGATATAGGTAAGTACGTTGTATCCGGGGAAAACTTAATAGAAATTGAGGTAACCTCTAATCTTGCAAATATAAAATCATCTTATACCCAAGAATTTGGTCTAATTGGTAATGTTACTCTAAAACCTTATGTTCAAACAGTTGCAAGAGATATTTTTGCAATACCGCCATTCGATGTAGAAACAGTATTTACAGTAGGAAAAACAGCTAATGCTGATAAATTGGAAGCCAATGCCATGCTTGATGCATCTGCCGTTATAACAAACAATGAAACAGAAAGCAGGCAGGTACTGTTAATAGTAGCTCTCTATGACAGCAACAACAGAATGGTTAATGTATCATACCTTGCCAAGGAAGTAGCAGCAGGAACTGCAGAGAACTTCCATGCAGGATTCAAACTTCCTTCAGATGTAACAGGATATAAGGTTAAGGCATTTGTTTGGGAGGGAGAAAGTCTTTCTTCATCAAACCTGAAACCGGTATCAAATGTAGTAGAAATAACTGACTAAGGATTCCTGCATTAAATTTGCCGGCTAAAAACCTGTTAACTAAAGAATTCAGATCAGGGCGATGTGACCAATCATCGCCCTGATACAATCCCATAGATATTCGCAGATTTTTTTCGCAGTTTTATATTGCGGATAGACTATGGGTATATTTTTATAATTTTTATTAGTCAATACAAAATTTTCCATGATGAATACAATTTGGGAAGAACATATCAGGGAAGAATAAGTTTTTTAAAATAGATACAAACATTTATAATTTAGACATTGAGTAATAAATCAGCAGCTTGATATAATCAAAGTAAAAAATAATTATGTTGATTAATATAAAATAAAATATTAAATCTTCTGGTAATAGTCAATAACTATCAAGTATTAACAGGCTGAAAAGCGTCAAAATATATTTCATTTGTTGAACCAGCAGATGAAGCACACGTAGCAGTTAGCCAAAGTGTTTGTTTGGAAGTTATAAAGCCTTTCAATATGCAGGATCACACACAAATTAAAGGTAAAGCTTTTATTAACAAAAGCTTTTATTAATAAACTTTTTACAAATAAAATATTGAAAGGAGCGAGGCCTATATGAGAAGGGTAATGTCTTTAATTATTGCACTAACTATTTTAATCGCAAGTCTATTGCCAGCCGGTGTTTCTTGGGCAGAAGCGGAAAATGTCCCGCCAGGCAAGCCTGCTGGACTTATGGTGGATCTGCTTTCAAAACCTTTAGGTATCGAAAATGATCAGCCTAAATTCAGTTGGATAGTAAATGATGCGGATAACAACGAGGTGCAAACTGCTTATCAGATTCTGGTTGCAAGTAGTGAAGACAACATCAATAATGATAACGGAGATGTATGGGATTCAGGCAAGATAATATCTGATGAGTCAAGTGCTGTACCATATAATGGTCCTGAGCTTCAGGCTGACAGCATATATTATTGGAAAGTACGTACATGGGACAAAAATGACGCTGTTGGCCCTTACTCTGAGCCTCAGATGTTTTCTACTGCTGTAAAGGGTAATTGGGTAGCGGATACTATTTGGGCCAGTGTACCTAATAATTTTCAGCAGACTGGTTGGGATAATTACATAATTGAAACCGATTTTACGATAAAAGCAACAGCAGCAGGAATAATATTCCGTGCCCAGGATAATAAAAATTTTTATATGTGGCAGATAAGGGCAGGAAGCCCTGCAAGCCTGAAAAAACATAAGTGTGTTAATGGAACATATACTGCATATGATTCCTCTACTAGCCCCGGTGATGCTGGCGGTGTTATTTCTGCTGATATAAATCTGAATGAAAAATATTATCTAAGAATCGAAGTAAATGGTAATGTTTATAAGACATATATAGGGAAAACAAAAGATGATGCAGTATTGGTTGATACCTTCACTGATACGGAATTACTGTATTTGTCAGGTGTTATTGGCTTCAGGACAGGTGGAAGTGAACAGTGTACGTTTGATAATGTCAAGGTTACCAACATCGATTCAAACACTGTTATATACCAGAATGATTTTTCCGATGGTGCGGACAAATTCCCGGGAGCTTCTTTGGTAGATGGTGAACTGTTTATTGATAAAAGTAGAACAATTATATATTCATTTAATACAAATTGGGATAATTACGCTATCGAGACTGATTTTACGATAAAAGCAACAGCAGCAGGAATAATATTCCGTGCCCAGGACAATAAAAACTTTTATATGTGGCAGATAAGGGCAGGAAGTCCTGCAAGCCTGAAAAAACACAAATGTGTAAATGGAACATATACTGCATATGATTCCACTACCGACGCCGGTGATGCTGGAGGAGCTATTTCAACAAATATAAATCTGAATGAAAAGTACTATTTAAGAATTGAAGCAAAAGGTAATGTGTATAAGACATATATAGGAAAGACGAAAGAAGATGCAGCATTGGTTGATACTTTTACTGATACGGAATCACTGTATATGAAGGGTGTTATCGGTTTCAGGACAGGTGGAAGTGAACAATGTACTTTTGATAATATTAAGGTAACCAACCTGGATTCAAACTTTGTTATATATCAGGATGACTTTTCCGACGGGGCGGATAAATTCCCGGGAGCCTCTTTGGTAGATGGTGAACTTTTCATTGACAGAAGTAAAACGATTCTTTTTGATAATGCAGAGAAAAAGTATGAATTCGTATTTTTGAGAAAGTCGTTTACTCTGCCGGATAAAGATATAACACGCGCGATAGCCTCTGTTACGGCTTTAGATCCTGATCCTGGCCGCCAGTATGTTTACAGACTTTATATAAACGGATCTTTTGTCGGAGTAGGTCCTGAACGGTCATATAATAATATAACCAGATATAATACTTATGATGTTACAGATTTACTTAAGAGAAACAGTGAAAATGTTGTAGCAGCTCTTAATTATACCACCAATCAGAAAAAGTTCTTGTTCCAGATGAAAGTATACTATAGTGACGGTTCGTCTGAAATTATAAAGTCAGACAAAACCTGGAAATCTTTAGACGGCACAAAAGTATTCAACAGTGATGGTAGTATAGGCACAAGTTATTATTATGCTCCTAATGAAAACATTGATGCGAGGGTATATCCTTTCGGATGGAATAATACCGGATTTGATGACAGCAGTTGGGATACTGTAGAAGTTAAAGCTCCTATATCAAACCTCAAGGCTTCATCAGTGGAAAACGCTAAATTATATGTTTTAGAACCTGTAAAGGTGGTAAACAAGGGTAACAACAATTATTTCATTGATTTCGGAAAAGAAGTTTTAGCGGGATTGCGTCTGGAGATAGACGGAGTAGACGGAGCAAAGATAGAATTACGTGAAGGTGAGCAGTTGAGTGGAGAGAATACTGTAAAATACAACATGCTTACCGGCAATAAGTACCAGGAATATTGGACCCTTAAGAACGGGTACCAGGTACTGGAAAACTGGGGGTTCAGAGAGTTCAGGTATGCAGAGATTTTAAACTGCCCTGTACCTATTACCAAAGATAATATAAAAGCTTTGGTACTGAGAAATGAATTTAATGATTCTGATTCAAGCTTTGAGTCTTCAGAAGAATTGCTTAACAGGATATGGGATTTATGTAAATATTCTATAAAAGCAACAAATTTCCAAATGTATGTAGATACATTTACCAGAGAACGTGGTGTGTATGAAGGCGATGCATATATAAATGCTCTTTCCAGCTATGGAGTTGAACGTTCATATGCACTTGCAAGATATACGTCAGAGTATTTGTATTATGTGCCGACATGGCCTACAGAATATAAACCATTTTCAATAATGACCGCTTATCAGGATTATATGTATACAGGGAATAAGGTTTCCCTTATAGAACATTATAATCTGTTAAAGAGCAAAAAGACATTGGAGGAATATAAAGATCCAAATTCCAACCTTGTAAAGAAGAATGCAACAAACGACCTGGTTGATTGGCCGGCTGGCGAACGTGACGGTTTTGTATTCCCTGATGGTTCTTC
Organism: Clostridiaceae bacterium; assembly: GCA_012840085.1. Taxonomy (GTDB): domain Bacteria; phylum Bacillota; class Clostridia; order Acetivibrionales; family DUMB01; genus DUMB01. The sequence goes on along the minus strand of DUMB01000087.1, from coordinate 3,321 downwards.
TCCATATAAAAATTCTGTAGTAAATGCATTCTACTACAAGGCATTAAAAGATATGGCTGCTATTGCTGAAGCAGTAGGCAATACGGCAGATGCTGAAAGCTACAGGAATAAAGCCCAACTGGTAAAGGAAGAAATAAACAGTACGTTCTATAATGCTGAAGATAAAGCCTTTAATGATACTGATTTATCAACCCATCATTCCATTCATGCCAATGCATTCCCGCTTGCATTTGATGCAGTCAGTGATGAATATAAATCAGATATTGCCAACTTTGTAGCAAGCACCGGCATGAAAGGAAGTGTATACTTCGCGCAATTTTATATGGATGCACTTTACAACGCCGAAATGGGAGACAAGGTACTGGAATGGCTGCTTTCTTCATCAGGCTTAAGGAACTACAAGCATATGATGGATGGCTTGGGTGCAACAATTACAACTGAAGCATGGGATCCGTCATTAAAGAGTAATATGTCATTCTCGCATCCTTGGGCAGCATCACCGGCAAACACTATTCCAAGGGGTATGTTTGGTATTGTACCTATTGAGCCGGCATTCAGAACATTCCAGATAAAGCCTCAGATAGGTTCACTTTCATATGCAAACATCAAGGTGCCTACTATCAGAGGATATATAGAAGTTAATGCTTCACAGGATTCCGGTCATTTTGCAATGACGGTTAATATTCCTGTAAATACAAAGGCGCAGGTATACGTTCCGGTTTCTGATGAAGGACGCGCATATGTAAGCATGGACGGAAAAGTTGTAAAAGGTACATTGGAAGGCAAATATGTAAGAATAGATAATGTCGGATCAGGAACACACACATTCAGCAATGCTGTTGGAGAAGTAATTACAGATGTAGAAGTGAAAACAGATGCTGTTTCACAGAAAGTAACTGTTCAAGGCAAGATCAGTTCCGGAGCGAATAAGAAAGTCACTATAAGGGTAACAAGACCGGATGGTGAAATAGATTATGTAGATCAAACTGTAAGTGGAGAAGATGGAATATTCTCCTTCACCTTCAGTCCTGACAAATGGATAGAGGGTATTTTTGGACTTGAAATAGGTGGAGAAAGAGTAAATGTACCTTATTCAGGTGAGTTCCAGTTAGACAAATTACCAGAGAATAATCCGCCCGTATTTGATCCTATCGAAAATAAGATTGTTCAAAAGGGTGAACAGCTCACATTTACAGTAAGCGCAACTGATGCAGACAGAGACAAACTGACATACAGTGCAATTGGCTTGCCGGATGGAGCAACATTTAATGCTGAAAGCGGAGTATTCAGCTGGACACCTTCGAAGGCAGGAATATATGAAATTATATTCACAGTATCCGACGGAAGAGGCGGTACTGACAGTCAAACAGTCAGAATAACTGTTAAAGATGTAGTTGTTCCTGCAACTATAGGCAATGTGAAGATAGATGTAGACAAAGCAGCCGGAAAGGTAACAGTAGAGGGCGTAATCAGCTCCGGTGCAGGAAAAGAAGTAACAATAGTAGTAAAAAGCCCTTCAGGAAGCTATGACTATATAGACCAGATTACAAGCGGTGATGGAGGAGCATTTAAGTTTATCTATACTCCATCAGAGCTTGTAGATGGCGAGTACAAGGTAAAGATAGGCGGAGAAGGAGTACAGACTCCATATGAAGGTAGCTTTACAGTTGAAACTGAAATACCTAACAATCCGCCGGTGCTTACCCCAATAGAGAACAAGATCGTTCGGAAAGGCCAGTCTCTTACCTTTACAGTAAGCGCAACTGATGCAGACGGAGACAAACTGACATACAGTGCAATTGGCTTGCCGGATGGAGCAACATTTAATGCTGAAACCGGAGTATTCAGCTGGACACCTTCGAAGGCAGGAATATATGAAATTATATTCACAGTATCCGACGGAAGAGGCGGCTATGACAGTCAAACAGTCAGAATAACTGTTAAAGAAGTAGTTGTTCCTGCAGTTATAGAGAATGTGAAGATTGACGTAGACAAAGCAGTCGGAAAGGTGACAGTAGAGGGTGTAATCAGTTCCGGTGCAGGAAAAGAAGTAACAATAGCAGTAAAGAGCCCTTCAGGAAGCTATGACTATATAGACCAGATTACAAGCGGTGATGGAGGAGCATTTAAGTTTATCTATACTCCATCAGAACTTGTAGATGGCGAGTATAAGGTAAAGATAGGCGGAGAAGGAGTACAGACTCCATATGAAGGTAGCTTTACAGTTGAAACTGAAATACCTAACAATCCGCCGAAGCTTAACCCAATAGAGAATAAGATTGTTCGAAAAGGACAACAGCTTACCTTTACAGTAAGCGCAACTGATACAGACGGAGACAAACTGACATACAGTGCAATTGGCTTGCCGGATGGAGCAACATTTAATGCTGAAACCGGAGTATTCAGCTGGACACCTGCGAAGGCAGGAATATATGAAATTATATTCACTGTATCCGACGGAAGAGGTGGTACTGACAGTCAAACAGTCAGAATAACTGTTAAAGACGGAGCAATTATTCCTGCAATTATAGAAAATGTAAAAATAGATGTAGACAGAGCTGGAAGAAAGGTAACAATCCAGGGTGTAATCAGCTCCGGTTCAGGAAAAGAAGTAACAATAACAGTAAAGAATCCTTCCGGACATTATGACTATATAGACCAAACCACAAGCGGTGATGGAGGAATATTCAGATTTATTTACACACTATCTGAATTAGTATATGGTGAGTATAGTGTAAGAATAGGTGGAGAAGGTGTAGATACTCCATATGAGGGCAGATTTACTATAAAGAGAGATACAACCGGAGGTGGCAGTTATATACCTGTTATAGACACAGAAGAGGATGCAACGGAAATTGAAGCAGAACATGAAAAAGATTCGAAATATACCGCCAGGTTCGGTAAAGGAGCTCTCAGAAAAGCAATAGAAGAAGCAGAGGACGGAATTGCAAGGCTGAAGGTAACGGGCACTGAAGAGGCAGGAGAGATACTGGTCAACATACCCGCTGAAGATTTAGAGCTGACAATTGAAAAGGGCATTGAGACGATTGAGATAGTATTGGACGATGTTGTATTCTCAATCAATCCTGAAGTGCTTATAAACAGCAAAGGTCAGTATCCATCCAATATTGAGTTTTCAGTTAAGAAAGTTGATGTATCTTCATTGCCTGAAGAAGTTAGAAATGTGGTAGGAAACAGCACTGTATACGATTTGACCCTAAGCGTAGACGGAGAAAAGATCAGCTTTAATAAAGGCGATGTGACCATATCAATGAAGTATACGTTAAAGCCGGGTGAGGATCCAAACAAGGTTGTAGTATA
>DUMB01000008.1 GCA_012840085.1 Clostridiaceae bacterium | reverse complement strand
AGGCCTTGCACTTTCCTTTTTTCCATGTTATCTTACATTTTGTAGCTTCCATTTGTAGGTTTTTTCTCTTTAAACCTACCAGAAGCCTTGCAGGTCTCATTTCTTTCATACTAAGTTAACAGAGCCTATAATATATATTCAAATATATCATATATATCTTTATATTATTATATTACGATATAACAATATAATCAATAAAGCAAAAAGGCCTGCTTATCCTACATAGCTTTTGTGTATCTGTCAGCGAAGCAGCTTGCACAGTAACTGTCCGGCTTTATTTTGGGAATAAAGTCCAATCCTTTGACCATTCCCACCATCTCGTTAATCAGGCTTTTTGTCTCTCCTTTTGTTCCCACATCTATGTGAAACTCAAAAGTAACTCCTCTTGATGCACCGCCCTTATTGACCAAATTCCTTATATTCTCAATTTTTTCTTCATCAAACAAATATGCCAGTTGGAGGCTTGCACAAGTTTCAAGATAGATCTTTTCCCTGAGATTTCTGACCGGCCTTTGTATTTCGCACTTATGAAGAAATCCCGTCGCTCCTTTGCCCACCCTGTGGACATGAATGCAGGAGACAAACACAGTCTTTTCTGCCACTTGTGAATCTGTCCCTACCGAAATCCTGTATGAGCTGTTGGTATCCACTTTTATAAATTTTATGATTTCCTCATAAAGCTGTTCAAAGTTCATACGGTCATTTCTCAAGTTCCTGAATATTGTATTTTTATCAATAATAAGCGCGTTACCCAAAAGCATAAACTTTTCCGCCTCCATAACAGATGAATAGATGTAAAAAAGCCCTGTGAAAAGGTCACAGGGCTAACAATACCATTTTCGTCCAGTCAGAGACAAAATGAGAGTACCGCTTAAAACTTGTTCTAAGCTTTCGGAATACGCTCATAAAGTCCCTTCCCTTCAAAAATATTTATTATAATGTTATCATATGACAAAGTTAATTGCAAGGGACCATTTTTTTCTAATTATTATGCATTTATCAATTTCTTCCTGACTTTAATTTCATCAATCTTCTCTGCACCCCTATAAGCCCGATAATGCCTATTACAACACCTAGCCAAAGGGTGGCAAATCTTGTAATCATTGTGGCGGCCGAAGCTATCTCCCGAGAAACTCCCATCATTATTAGAAGTCCCATTATACTTCCTTCCGCTACAAACAGCCCTCCCGGCAGCATTGAAAGAGCCCCGGCCAGTGACGCAAATGAAATGGTAAAAATTGACGAAAGTATTGATATCGGTGTACCAAATCCGTACAGCGCAAGATATATTACTATACCCTCAAAAGACCAGGAAACAGCGCCTAAAATTACAGAAAAAACAATGCTCCTCACTGTCAAAAGCTCATAGGAACTCTTATAGAAAGCATCTATCTGTTTCCCGAGCTTTCTGATAAGGGGAAGTTTCTTGAGAATCCGTATTATAAAACCGGCAACAGTCTTTGATCTGACGGAAACAATAAAAACCGCAAACAAGGCTGCTGAAGCAGCTAACACAACTATCCCGTATTTATACTTAAGCGCCCCGATGCTGGCAAGAACAGTCATGCTCATGGCATCTGTCAATCTCTCGATTATTATCAACGGGCTGGTGACACTCATGGGAACTCCCGTAAATTCCTTAACTAAATACGATTTCAAAAACTCCCCTACCCTGCCCGGTGTCACAGTCATGCTGAGTCCTGACATAAAAATCCTTATATCATCTTTTCTGTCAATATTAATATTGAGCAATTTCAAATAGTAGCTCCACTTTACATACCTCAGCGCATAATTCAAAAGCGGGAGCAACAATATCACAGGAAGATATATTATGTTAAAATTCAAAAACGATGAAACAAGTTTATTAAAATCCGAATATAAACCCAGCACAATAAAAATTGCCACACCCAAAAACAGGGAAATAAGCATTTTCTTCTTTAACTGGCTAAAATCCAACTGTTACCACTCCGTTACTTATAAGACTTGAATAGCTTTCCCCATTCAGTGTTTTCCTGGAAGTCTCTCACAATTTTCTTGCCTTTAATCGGATACCAGTATAAGTCGTGGTAGAAAGCCGATCCGAAAATAAAGATATAAACCAGGGGTGTATGGAAAAAGAATTTCTGAATCTTCTTCAGCGGACCAAACCACAGCAAATCACCTACACGGCTTGCTCCGTTATCTCCCACTTCGAATCCGAAGTTTACGTCAGAAATATCTTCACCTAATACTTCAATGTTTTCGATTTTTCCATTGCCAAGGCCTACCTTGTCCCCTTCCCTGATAAATTCAAGGCTCATGGGGTCAAAACCCATCATTTTTGAAGAGATGGCGTCTATTGCAACCTGGTCACCGCTGGCCAGAATATAGTTTTTAACTTCAGGCCTCATTGTTCTGGGGCCGGGTCCATTTCCCGCTACAGTACCATCTGTTACAGCGAAAATCCCCGAATGTATCTCCTTTTGTATTGCAAGCAAGTCAACCAGCGTCTTGTGTATTACACTGTGAGTATAGTGGCGCTTTGTGTTCAGCAGCCCGCCGAAAGCATTCTTCATTGCTCCTGTAGTTGTAGTATATATGTGGCATTTCATAGTAGGCAGATGAATTATGTTTTTGTCAAAGAAGTAATCAGGTACCATAATACCTTCTGGAAAAATCCTGTCAAGTACAAGCATTTTCGCTTTCGGCTCATATTTTACCCAGGTCATATCCTCTTTCTTGAAGTTGTATAAAACAGGTATATTGTACCTTTTGAATATATCCACATACTTGTTGAGTCTTTCTCCCTTATAGGCGTTAGTCACAACAGTCTTATTCTGAACGCACACTATATCATCGTAGCCATCCTCCTTAAGGCATTGTATCACTGCCTCCAGCTGCCAGGGAGTTGTATTTGCCCCGGGGTATGGAAAGTGCCATGATATATTGTCCTTCAGTATTGTTGTTTTTCCTTTCTGAAGGTATTTGTCGTACTCCGCCATTCTCATAAGCTTTTTATAATCTTCAATAACCGTCTCCGGTTTTGTTTTAAGCACAGCAACTTTTGATTTTGTCACGATAAAACCTCCTGACCTCGTGATTTCATATTTTAATAATATTAACATAAGTTAACTTGTCGTGCCAGCATTTCGATAGCAGAAAATCCAGGATTAAATACTGGTAAAAACCAGCTTAAGTGTTGGTAAAAACGAGCGCTAAAGCTCTCCGCAATGCTGCCTCATTATCTGGTACAACAAGTTAAGCAATTCTATTTCTGATGCTTATCATTTTTCAGAAACCTAGTAAAACTTGTAAACAATTATAATGCTTGTAATAGCCCACAATATTATATCTATCATCAATGGCTTGTCCTTCAGCAATGCCAGCTCGGGGCTGCCTCCCAAATCAGTTGTGGCGGCAAGGTACTGGTAGCGGAATATACCGTACAGTACAAAAGGTATTGTAAACATCATATAGTAGGTCTTTCCGGCATTAAATGTATACAAAGAATAAGTTATCACAGTGGTAGAAGTAACAACTCCCAGCATCTGATCGATAAGTTCAGTAGTATACTGATTGAGTATCTTCCTGTGCTTTGATGCATCGCCGGACATGACAAGAAGTTCGCTTTTTCTCTTGTTGAGTGCTAAAAACAAAGCAAGCAGAGTAGTACACTCAATCAGCCAGGGCGATATCTCTACATCTATCACTACTGCACCACCTATAGTACGCAGCACAAAACCCATTGCAATGATGATAACATCAAGAATAATTACATTCTTTAAGATTATGGAATAGAGTGACACCATTAATGCATAGCCGGCCAATATCAGAAAGAGTTTAAAATCCAGCGTAAATGCAATTACAAGAGAAACCGCCAGAACAATGCCCGCAGACAGCAGAGCCTCTACCGGCTTTAGCTTTCCTGATGCTATAGGCCTCTTGCATTTTCGCGGATGCAGCATGTCTTTTTTTCTGTCTATTACATCATTAATCAGGTAGACAGAGCCGGATACCAATGAAAACAGCAAAAAAGCATATACAGACTTTATTATAAGTTCAATGCTAAAAAAAGACTTGGAAAAAATAAGACCTGCAAAAACAAAACTGTTTTTTGTCCACTGTTTCGGTCTCATAGATTTCAATATATAGTAAAGCTTTGCACCAATATACATATCTCTCGCTCCTAAACTCTCTCTATACATAAATAATGCTATATGCAATATACATAAATGTGCTGTATGAAAATAAGCACTTGTGTCTTGTATATTATTTTATCGTATATATATTGCCATGACTACTTTCTATTGTTGCCATGGCTACATCCTAACAGAAGCTAAATACCAAAATCCTTTTAAAGTCAGAAATATCTGCAATACTATCCTAATTCCGATACCCCAAAAACTTAATTCCAATACCGCAAAAACTCCTCATTTTAATTTTGGGCATATAGCCTGTAAATCTTACCTTCTTCCGTCTCTGCAATTTTTTCAAGGTTATAGTGTCCGGACAGTTCCTCTATACTGTAGTTAAGACCCGCAGAATATTTGTCAAACCATACAATATATGAAGCCCCGGAGCCTTGAACAGCCTCTCTGAATCTCTCAAATCCGTATATCTCAAGACTGTTTTTGCGGGGAGTATAGCTGGCAAATTTATCTGTGAGGGCATAAATCGCATCAGGACAGTTACTGTATATATTTCCCTCCAAAGGGTTTTCTCTTAACAACTTTATCATGCTTGAACTATGCCACCTGACAGTATTGAAACCTCCGGCACCATTGTCAATTAAATGTCTCAATCCTTTTACAGCAGAGCTGGCGGGACATGCAAGCCATAAAAGCATCAGCACTGCAAGAATATAACCTATTGCCTTATTTGCATGCCCGGATGATTTAGCTGTGTACCCGGCTGCTTTAGCTGTATGCCGAACTGCTTTATTTTCTTTACTCTCTTCATAATTGTTTTCTTTATATATTTTTTCTTTATATTTATTTTCTTCGTATTTGCTTTGTTTAAGATACTGAGTAACGCTATCAAGAATGACCGCTGCTATCATAATTAACGGTACAAACACCGGTGACAGCAGCCTGCTGTCAATACTGTCAAAGGCAACCGCTGTTGCAGTCCCAATAAGATACACAGTGTAAAACATTACAAACAGCACAGGGGTTACAAGCACGGGCAAAAGACTTTTGCCCTGTCCTGCACCTTCTTTACTACTTTTCGCTGCAACCGGCCAATTTTTCAGCACCAGCCATACCAGCAGTACAGCAAAAATTAGACAGAAAGCTGCAAAAGCTATTTTTAATAGTTTAATACCTGTGTCCCCTAAAATTCCATTTATTTCGTTGAGCGGAAGAGCCCATGAAGCCAGAGTTTTAATTGTCAGTACTATATTTTGCTTCAAAGTGTACATTGAGGGCGTCCGTGCTCCGAATATGGTCCGGGATACTATATAATTTCTGACAGCCCAGATACCCAGAGGCAGCCCGGATATAAGCCCAAACACAAATATACTGCAGAGCTTGTCCACAAACTTTCTGTACTGCAGCAGAATTACCACTGCCCCTGTAAGAATAAGTACAACCCCTATATACCTTGTCATGCATGCAAGAGCGGCAAAAACTGCAGACAGAAGCAAAAAGCCAAATTTTTGCGTTTTAAAATATTTCTCCATTTCAATAATAAAAAGCAGCAGAAGAAGTATGAATAGCGGCTCCGACCATACATATCTGGAAACATACAGTAATGGAACTGAAAAGGTCATAGCCCCAAGTCCCCATAACACATATACTCCATTCTTTAGGTTTCTTGAAAGCCACATACCGGAGATGAATATAATCAAGCCCAGTATAATGGCATTTAAGTAATTGGCAGCCGCCCAAATATCAGCTCTGAAAAGTTCTGCAAGTGAAAGCAGGCTGGGATACAAAGGAGGCCATTGTATAAAAGGTGCATTAAACCCGAAATATACAAAGCCGTCTCCCCCAGCTAAACTCCTGGCCGCATGCATATATGCAACCGAATCTGCAGAAATTCCGGGCCCGAATTTCGAAGTGCTCAGCAGTATAAGCAGAATAGCCAAAACACCTGCCGCTGCCGAAACAATATGCCATACAATATTTTTGTTGTAATTTATGTGTTCAGCGCTTTTCTTAACCATATGTATAATCCCGTTCTTTTATTTTACATAACAAACAATATCATGAGGGGTATTGTGTGTCAAGAACTGTATACTGACATGAAAGTGTCAATATACTGATTCTCACGCTTTTTATTTTAGACCAGCTTCCATACCATCACTACCGAAAGCGTCTCAAATATTAATGTAGTTGTTGATACACTCCCTTTCAAAGGCTCTTTCCACCATTTTTGTACATTGTTTGAAATGGAAAAACCGGCAGTGTTCAATTCTGCCGGTATAAAAAACATATCAAATATCAATACAAGCATAGTAAAGTTTTAGAATATCAATGAATCAATCTTTTCCTTGTCAAATCCTATTACGATATTCCCGTCTATATCCAGAACGGGAACTCCCCTTTGGCCCGACTTATTTATCATTTCCCTTGCTGCGTTTCTGTCCTCGGAAACATCAAATTCCTCATACTTCACGTTTCTTGATTCAAGATACTTTTTCGCCATGACGCAATATGGGCATGACGGTGTAGAGTATATCTTTACTGTCATAATATGCCTCCTTAATAATAAATCGCCGGGCATAGTGAGCCGCTCTACAGGCTTCTCACATATTCAATCATTTTTCTTCCTGCCAGAGCTCCCTGGCCTACGGCTACTGAAATCTGTTTAAAGCCTCCGGTACAATCACCCGCTGCAAATAAGCCGTCTATATTTGTCTGCTGGTTTTTATCCACAACAACTGAATTTCCATCAATAACTATCCCCATCTTTCTGGCAAAATCCACACTGGAAGCAGTTTCATAAGCTATGAACAAACCGTCGATGTCTTCGCTTGTGCCGTCCTCAAAAATTACCCTTTCCAAAAACTGTGACCCGTCAAGCTTTGCAATGGGCTTGGTATTGATCTTGAATTTTTTCACATCATGTGCGTACTTTTCGCTTACCTCAAGTTCTTTGCCATTGGTAAATATAGTGATGTGGCCGGTATATGCCTCAAGTTCAACAGCTTCATGTATCGCAAAGTCCTTGGATCCAAGTACGCCTACCTTCAGATTGTTGTAGAAAAAGCCGTCGCATGTGGAACAATAGCTTATTCCTTTGCCTTCGAAGTCTGCAAGGTTTTCTATATTAATCTTTTTCTGCGGCTGGCCTGTTGCCAAAAGCAGCGCCTTGCCTGTGAAACGGCCATGTGCAGTAGTCACTTCAAAGAAATCCTTTTTGCTTATTGCTATAACCTCTTCATCAAGAATTTCCGCTCCCAGCCGGCGTGCCTGTTTTTCTCCTTCTTCCAGCAGATATTCACCGCTTATCGGGTTTGAAAATCCAAAATAGTTTTCAATTTTTCCAGCCTTCCGGAGTGCACTGTCATTCCTGCCGATAACCAATGTGCTCAATTTTGCCCTTACGGTATAAAGCGCGGCAGATAATCCTGCCGGTCCTTTCCCTATTATTATTACATCATACATACTCATATATACCCCTCGATTTTTCGAATTAATTGCCACGTTGCGGCTTCCGGGAATAAATCCCGTAAGACCGCAACGGAAGCGTCAATAAAAGCAAAGCGATGGCAATTAATTGTTTTTATGGCCGGGCCAGTTTTTCCTCAAAGGCTCTAATTATTT
>DUMB01000007.1 GCA_012840085.1 Clostridiaceae bacterium | reverse complement strand
GATGGAGAGCAGTACACGAAGTTAGGTACAATTCAGTTAGGACTGTCAAATACACAAATTGGCTTGTTTGCTACCAAGAATTCAAATAACGCTACAATTGACACTTACTGCCAGTACATTAGGGTACTTTCTCCTGGCGCTCAAAACATTGTCAAAGTTGAACCGGTGTCTGTGACAACATCTGTAGGAATAGCACCCAAACTGCCGCAATATGTAACAGTAATATATGAAGATGGTTCAAGCGGAACTGCTAGTGTAGTGTGGGATGCGATAGATCCTGCTTCCTATGCACAGGAAGGTACTTTCACTGTAAGAGGTACTGTAAGCGGAACTGAAATAAAAGCAACTGCAGAAGTTACAGTCATTGGTGAAGCTGTTGTTACATTGAAAGCACCTGCTTCAGTAAATACTGATGATATCTTTGAAGTAACCTACGGATTAGCAAATGTTGAAAAAATATCAGCACAAGATATAACAATTAAGTATAATAAAGATTTGTTTGAATATGTTGGTATAGTATTGACAGATGAAGAAACAACTGAATTATTACAGCCTGAGTACAATGATGCTGATGCAGGAACAGTAAGGTTTATAATAGCACATCCGGGCCGTGGAAATGCAATCAATGGTTCCGCTGATGTTGTGAAAATTAAGTTTAAAGCCAAGACATCCGGAGTCGGCACAATAGAAGCAAGTGCTAAATTGGGCAATTCGCTTGGAGAAGTGATTGTTCCTGATAAAGATAAAGTTACCGTAGTAGTGGATACAGATAAGTCATTACTTGAAGCAGCAATTAACAGAGCACAGGAAATTTACTCCCAGGCCGAGGAAGGAATTGAAGTGGGACAGTATCCTGCAGGAACAAAGGATAGGATATTAAAGACTGCTATTATTGCAGCACAAGCAGTTTTAGAGTCAGATCCCACATTTGAAGAGATTACACAGGCTATAGCAGATCTGAATGCTGCAATTGAAAAATTCCTATCTCTTGTAATCACTGAACAAACCGGTGACATAAATGATATACCTGGATATGACATAGGAGACGTAGGACTTGTTGCAGATTATTACGGAATAAGTGAAGGACATCCGGACTGGAATAAAATAAAGAATGCTGATATAAACGGAGATGGCGAAATAGGACTCTTTGAACTGGCATTCATTGCGAAAAAAATTATGAATGTATAAAATATAAGCCCTATGAATCAATAAAATATAAGCCCGTGGGGGCAGAATTCCTGCCCCCAATAAAGCAAAGTATTAGCTAAAGTATTAGTTGTGATTATTATGTAGCTTGCCAAAATCTCTGTATAGATAATAAAAAAACGCTCAGAAGCACGGCTTCATTGAATTTTGTGCTTTGAGCGAAGTGAAAGGAATGGGTTGTTTATGGTAAAAAACAGAAAACTGCTTTCTATTCTTCTAGCCTTATGCATGTTGCTGACTCTTATGCCAATCAATGCCTTTGCCGAGGACAATCAGGGCTTTATGATGGTAGTAAATGATAAAGGTTACCTTGAAACTCAGGGATTTAATGTATTTCTGTACAACACCGATTACGACCGTGGCTTCGGTGACCAGAAATGTGCCGCAATGGAGCTGATTCTCCATGAACGGCGTATTGCCACAAACGGCAACG
>DUMB01000006.1 GCA_012840085.1 Clostridiaceae bacterium | reverse complement strand
TTGTTTTTGGCGACTCAATTATACCAGAAAAAAGGGGGTGTCATTGTTTTTTATTCAAAAAACCTTGAAGCCCTCGATAAATAGCATATTTCAAAATATAAAAGGTGTAATTTAGTTTACACTACGGTCGATGTGAGGAGGTCAAAAAAATGAAAATAAAGGATATGTTTAAAAAGAAAAAAACTGTGGTGTCCTTTGAGATATTTCCGCCTAAAATTGATGTACCTGTTGAAACAATATATAATTCACTTGAACAGTTCAAAGCTCTGAATCCGGACTTCATAAGTGTAACCTATGGCGCAGGAGGCAGCAGTAAAAGCCGGACAGCAGAAATTGCCTCGAAAATCAAGCATGATTATGAAACTGAAAGTATGGCCCATCTCACCTGCGTAGGCCATACAAAAGAAGAAATAGATAATTTGTTGGAAACTTTGCACGGGAAAGGAATCGAAAACATACTTGCCCTCAGGGGAGACCCACCTGCACATATGCCTGATTTTGATTTCAGTAAGAATTTTTTTAAATATGCGAGTGAACTTATAGGGTACATAAAAAAAAGAAATAACTTTTGCATAGCTGCTGCTGCATATCTTGAAGGACATGTTGACAGTAAAAGACTAAAAGAAGATTTGCTCTACTTAAAGGAAAAGGTAGACGCAGGCGCAGACTTCCTTGTTACACAGCTTTTCTTTGACAACAGGCTGTACTATGACTTTCTGGACAAAGCCACGGCCGTCGGCATTAATTGTCCTGTCTCTGCCGGTATAATGCCCATATTCAAGGCCAGTCAGATAAAATCCATCACTGCGAAGAGCGGGTGTTCGATACCCGCAAAACTGGTTTTGCTGATGGATAAATACTGTGATAATCCCGATGATATGTGCAAAGCCGGTATTGAATATGCCGGCGTGCAAATACGTGATCTTATTGAAAATGGTGCTTCAGGGATTCATTTATATACCATGAACAGACCCAAATCAAGCAGAAAAGTACTTGAGATTGCAGGCCTCACCAGCCTTACAAATCCAGAAGCCGAAATTCATACCCCTGAGCCTTGATATCTTTTATTATTCTGTCCAGGGCTTCAGCATTATCTCTTGAAACCGCATGCAGGAGAATTACAGCACCGTTGTGAAGCTTGTCCATCACCATTTTATAGGCATAATCCGCTCCCTTCTGCTTGTCGGTTTCAAAATCACGGTAGGTAAGACTCCAGAAAACACTTTTATAACCCATCAACTGTGTTGCCGCAAGGGTTCTTTCGCTGAACTCCCCATTAGGCGGCCTTATATATTTTATTTTCGCATTAAATAAAGAATTATACTCTTTCTCAAATCCATACAGCTCTTTTTCAAGGACACTGTCGCTGACACTGGGTAAGCTTGGATGATTAATGGTATGTCCTCCAACAATATGGCCTTCATCAAGCATTCTTCTAACCAGTTCTTTGTTTCTTTTCATATATGAACCGGTAATGAAAAACGCGGCTTTGACGTCATTTTCTTTTAGAGTATCGAGTATTAGGGGAGTATATCCGTTTTCATATCCCTCGTCAAAAGTGAGGTATATCACTTTTTCCTCGGCATTGCCTAAAAATATACCATCGTATTTATCTATCAGCTTCTTAAATGTCGAATCAATAACAGGAGGTTGATGGCCTGCCTTTTCCCTCACCCACCAGCCGTATTTTTTGTTGCTCAAGCCTGCAAGCTTACTTGCGTCAAGACTTCTTCCATGGGTATCTGATTGTGTGGGCTCCTGATTCCCGCTGTCGTTAACTTCTTCTGCAGGTTGCTGCTTGTCATTTGCAGGCGGCTGCTTTTCATCTGCAGGCGGCTGTTTACCATCTGCAGGCAGCTGCTTTTCGTTCCCGCTGGACGGTCCCTTATCACCTTGCCTTTCAACGGCAGGTGGCGCTTCAACAACAACTTTGTCGTTAACATCTTTGCCAACAATATCACCGGATGCAGGCTTATTAATACCTTCATCGGCAGGCTCACCAACACTTTTATCAGCAGCTTTGCCAATACCTTCATCAACAGGCTTATTTATATCTTCTTTATCAGGATCGCTAAGGCTTTCATCAACAGACTCATCATTGGGCTCTTCATCAACTCTGTTATCTTTATCGCCGGTTCCATATACAGGTTTGCTGTCCGCAGCCTTATGCCCGGACTTATTATACAAATGTAAAACTACATATGTGGTAAATAAAACTCCCACAGCGCAAAAAAGCATTGTTAAACTAATAATTAAAAACGTCCTGGTCTTTTTCATATGTTTCCTTTCAATTATGTAGATATATGTGCAATTATATAAATAAAGATATATGTATAAATAAGCGTTGTAATATACTTACAGACATTTATTAATACCCAAAATGCTCTGCAATATGCATCAATTTATAAATAATCTTTTAAAAATATCTGCTATATGTTACAGAATACTTAGTGTCCTGATATTCAATTATTAATGAGATCAGTTTATTATTTATACTCTTTGATTATATCACAGCAGAGTATAAACAGGTTAACAAAAAGTTAAATTAACTTGTTGTCAGATACTTGTCATCTGGCAAACATGTTCAGTTTTATCAGCTCATCAAATGTAATGCTGGAATCATATTTCATTATTCCATCCATTATCTGCTGCTCTGTAACGATTCCAATTATTTTCAGGTTGTCATCAAGAACATAAACCATATGAAATCTGTCAAAATCCATATGTTTTAAGATTTCCCCAAGCTTTATGGTTTTAATTGCAACCAGGTCTCTGGCAGGATATACCCCTTTTTTGACCAGTCTTGACCGCCTGTAAATAATATCCTTCATATTCATTAACGCAGCCTCCATCTTTTTTGTAAATACATGAAAAAATAAATAAATGCCTATTAAGAACAAGCTAAAATTAAAGCTGTTATTTATAAACTGAACAGTTCCAACTGCAATAAAAAGTATTCCAAAGAGAAATGACAATCTCCGAATATGCCTGTAAGCTGCAAAGGTACCAATCCTTCCGGAAAGAATAACAAGCAATACTTTGCCTCCATCCAACGGAAGGACCGGCATGACGTTAAAAACTGCAAGATATGCATTTATAACCATAACATTGACAAGAACTGTTGAATTTGTACCGGTAAATTTAAAAATCAAAAACAAAAAAAAGTTAATAGACGGACCGGAAAAATATATCAGCATATTCTCAAGCTTGCCTGTCAGGGTTTCCTCTATTGATACACCCAAACCTACAGGCATAACTCTTATGCCGTATACATTTCTTCCGATAGCAATTGCAACTATTGAATGTGCAAACTCATGTATCATAATGCAGAAAAATATAAGAAAATATTCCACAAGGTATCCAAAGATATACATTATAAAGATTGCAGCAAAAAACAACGGATCAAATTCCAGAGTAAACTGCTTAATATTTACTCTGATAGATTTTTTTAAATATCTATATAATTTGATGGATTTAGTGATTTTCCATCTTTCCATATCTCAAAATGCAAATGTGACCCGGTTGCTGCACCTGTGTCTCCCACTTCAGCAATTATATCCCCCTGATTCACTTTCTGCCCTATTTCAGCAATTATCTTTGAACAATGGGCATATACTGTTGTTATTCCATCAGTATGCTCTATCTTTACATACTTTCCGTAAGTTGGCTCTTCTCCTGTTTCTACCACTTTTCCTCCAAGTGCTGCCCTTATCTTGGTACCTTCAGCTGCTTCTATATCTATTCCTCTGTGAAATTCAACAGTTTTCTTTATGGGATGCATTCTTTCCCCATAAGGTGAACTCAATGTTCCTTCAACCGGAGCTATCAGTTGGGCATTGATTTCCACATATTCCAGTGACATCTCATCAGGAATATACATCTCACCTGCCACAACAGGCCCTTTGTAATCAGTGGCGGAGTCAGCGTCATAAGTATTATCTTTGTCTTCTGCAAGATTTTTGTTTTCTTCAGAATTGGTTTTTTCTTTATTCGTAATTTTTGCTACAATTCCATCAATCTTATTGTAAAGATTTGTAAAGTCAATATTATGAACAACTACATATTTTATCTTTTCTGAAATGCCTTTGGTAAAAGGAACCTGAATTCCTTTAATTATGACAACAAGCAGCAAAATCAGAAGGCAAACAATCAACTGCCGGGTTATTGTTAATGCCAGGCTGTTATTGCTCTTTTGGCTGTAATTTCTTAAGCTTTTCCTCTTTCTGCAGCGTGTATTACGGCGCGGATACCTGGATCTGACAATTACATCATCCATTCTCCCACATCCTCTTAATAGTTTATTGTAAATTTCGGGTTTATTAAATTATATTTTCGCTATGGCAAATTTATTACAGAATAGATTGTTTCTTTGAACAAATACTACTTGATGTGGAGGTGAATTTGATGCAAAAGATTGCTATAGAGGAAAATCTTACATCTATAAAGAATTTTCTTGCAGACAAGGGATTTAATGTAGAAAGTATTAGTTTAAACCAAAAGTATACTGACCAAATGCAAAATTATGACGCTCTCATTATAGCAGGATCAGACAGAAATTTTTTAGGAGTAAGCGATACAAATACAAAAGCTGTAGTGATAGATGCAAAAGGTATGTCGCCGGAGCAAGTGTATAACGAACTGCGCTCACGGCTCCAATAAGAACTGCATAGAGAACCGGACTTCAGGATTGGAAACACAAATATCCATCCTGAAATCCGGACTTTTTATTTTCTTTTGCCGTTTATTATTAACACTTCTCGGAAATACCTTACTTTCCGCTGTTTTTAACACTCTTTATAGGAATATTGGCAACAAGAGCAGGTACAATTCTTTCACCATCTTCACTCTTCGTCCGGGTAAGCTGTATGTCCAGCTCAGATTCATCAATATCCATATAATTGTTTATTACCTTGATTATTTCGCTTTTTACCATCTCCAGAAACTGAGGAGATACGTTTGCCCTATCATGAATCAGAACAAGCTTAAGTCTTTCCTTAGCTACATCCTTGGAATTCTTAGGCTTATTAAAAAATTTAAAAATATCCAACAATTTTTATTCTCCCCTTTCAGGATGATTTAAGGCCGAACAGTTTTTTTAATTTGAATACAAAACCTTCTTCGGATTGGAGATCCATGATAGGAACCTGTTCTCCCAATATCCTTCTTGTTATATTCCTGTAAGCTTGTCCGGCTAACGACTTGTTATCAGTAACAGCAGGTTCACCTCTGTTCGTGGACACAACTATCTTTTCATCGTCAGGCACTACGCCGATAAGATCTATCGCAAGTATGTCTATTATATCATCTATAGACATCATGTCTCCGCGTTTAACCATGTCCATTCTTACCCTGTTAATGATAAGCTTGGGATTACTTAATTCATTTGACTCAAGAAGACCGATTATCCTGTCAGCATCTCTTACAGCCGATACCTCGGGAGTTGTTATTACAATTGCTTTGTCCGCACCCGCTATTGCATTTTTAAACCCCTGTTCTATTCCGGCCGGGCAATCTATAATAATGTAGTCGAATTCTTCACGCAGCTCATCACAGAGTTTAATCATCTGTTTCGGATTAACAGCAGTTTTTTCCCTGGTCTGTGCAGCAGGAAGCAAATATAGACCATCATAACGCTTGTCCTTTATAAGTGCCTGCTTAACCCTGCAAAAACCCTCAACTACATCAACAAGGTCGTAGACTATTCTGTTCTCAAGTCCAAGCACAACATCAAGATTCCTAAGCCCAATATCCGTATCAACCAGGACAACCTTCTTACCCATCAAAGCCAGACCTGTACCAATATTTGCTGTAGAAGTAGTCTTTCCTACTCCACCCTTTCCTGAAGTAATTACTATAACTTCACTCATTTGTATGTACCCCCTATGTGCCTCATGCCTTATATGTAAAATATATATTTCTTTTTTCTTTTTGTCAATTACGGTTAATATTGTAAAATTTATTTGTATTGAGGCAAGAATCTTTCTATATATACCATGTCATCCTTTACAAATGCCAGTTCAGGAACAAGAACATTCCTTGTTTCCTCTTCGTCAGGACAACGTGTTATTATATTAGCAATCCGAAGCTGTGTAGGCTGAAGATTCAATGCAGCAACAATAGCTTCTTTGTTGCCGTCAGCTCCGGCATGAACAATCCCCCGTAAAGAACCCATTACTATAATGTTTCCTGTAGCTTCAATCTCTCCGCCCGGATTAACATCACCTATAACTATTACATTTCCGTCAAAACTAATCAATTGACCGGAACGAACCGTACCCCTGTAAAATTTGGTTATTCCCTCATTAATTCCTGTAAAGAAAAATTTTTTTATTTTGTGCATACCGGTTAAATTGTCGGCCTGTTCAACCTCAAGCTGCTCCGGTTCAGTGGTATCCTGCTGTAAGCTTTTTACTTTAGCTCCCGTCTTATTCTCCATTAACTCGATAATTTGCTGCTCTTGTTCTTCGTTCAATACTTTTCCCCGGTACTTTACATCAAGTGATGCACCTTTAAAAAATTTTCCTGCTGCGGAAAGTTTTTTACTGATTTGTTCAATTACAGCTTCAAAATCTTCTTCTTCCTTCATGATCAAAATCAAACCGTTAGCGGTAGCTTTGAAAGTAATGCTGCTTTCTTCCATTTCTAGCCATACCCCCGAAAATTATGTTGGAAATATCCACTTCTGAATTATATCACATTCGACAATTTCTTTCTCTATTTTTTTTATAAAGTAAGGGGGCACACCTTTATATTCTTATTGGCTAAGGAATGTCCCCGAGAAGCCTTCTAGCGGGTAAATACCGGTTCAAAAGGTTCAACATTGTCATCTATTTTTGCACTGCCATCAAGTTTAAAGTATTCCGTGAGAACATCTCTGGCAATATAAGCAGCATATGATCCCCATACACCTTTCTCAACAACAACCGCAATCGCTACCTGAGGATTGTCTGCAGGAGCATAAGCCACAAACCAGGCGTTTGACGACTGGGTACTTTCACGGCCGGTCTCAGCTGTTCCGGTCTTACCAGCTACTTCAAAAGGAAAATCTTTGAAAGCTTCCTTCGCAGTACCGTCTATAGACGTAGTTACTCCTATCATACCTTTTTTAACAGCATCTATAGTGGATTGCTTTACTGGTATCTGCTCATACTGTGGTACTGTCTCATTTACAATTGAACCGTCATATTTCAGTACTCGTTTAATTAAGTGCGGAGTGTAACGCTTGCCTCCATTTGCCAGGGTACTTATATAATTTACCATCTGAATTGGAGTAAATGCATTATCATCCTGTCCAATTGAGGTCATTGCCGTATTTACTGGCCTCCACATCTGATCGACCCGGTTTTTATAAAGCTTTTGCTTATTCTCCCTGTTCGCCCTTATTCCCTTGGTTTCATTGGGCAAATCTATCCCTGTATATTCACCCAGGCCAAAGTATTTTGCCCATTTGTCAATTTTATCAATTGTTGTATTCATTCCTATATCATAGAAATATATATTACATGAAGTTTCAAGGGCTTTCTTTAAATCAAGATATCCATGCCCATGAACCGGATATTCCAGGCATCTGAGTGTCCTATTACCTGGTACTGTTAAAGAGCCACTGTCAAGAATCTGCTTGTCCGGAGTTATTATTCCTTCCTCCAGAGCAGCTATTGCAGTGATCGGCTTGAATGTCGAACCAGGCGCGTAAATTCCCTGAATAGCCCGGTTGAATTCTGATGAGTCCTTTTTCTCAGGGTCGTTCAAATCTATTATCGCCTGCTGAGCTTCCTTATCATCTGAAGGAGCAAGAAAAATCGAAGGTTCATAAGATGGATAACTTGCCATTGCAAGAATCTCACCTGTATTTACATCCTGAACTACTACAGCACCTGCGTCTGCATCTCCGAAATTTTTCTCTCCGCCAAGGCCCCTTATCCAATCTATCCTATTTTTTAATGATTCTGCCGCAACCTTTTGGAGTTTCATATCAATTGTCAGAACTACATCGTTTCCAGGAATTGCAGGTTCTCCTCCAATTCCGTCAACCGTCAACACTCCATTGGCGTCAACTCCTACTTTTTTGCGTCCGTTTTTACCCCGCAGGTACCTTTCCGCTTGTTTTTCTATACCTGTTTTCCCGATTATATCATCATTCTTATACCCTTCTTCACGAAGTTCCTTATACTCTTCTGCACTTATAGGCCTTACATATCCTAATATATGAGCCACATCTTTTGCATTGATATACTGTCGAATAGGCTCAACATCGGTGGAAATTCCTCTGAAAATATGGTTTTTTTCCTCTATCTCAGCAACGGTTTCCCAGCTAATGCTCTTTGCCAGGCATATCGAATTGCCGGTATCAAATTTCCATTTCTCCAATAGAATTTCATGCCTTACTCTCATTATTTTGTATGCTTCTTCATCCGTGTATTTTTTATCTATCTCAAACTTTTTATTTCTCAGAAATTCAAAAACTTTCTGAGGAGTTTTCATTATATCTGCCTCTTTAACTCCCAAAACATCCTTTTGCCATTTTGCAATTTTTTCTTCAGACTGGTTATTGAAAGATATGGGATCAAAAGTTAAATATTTATCCAGGGTAGACTCAAACTTGTCCCCGTTTTTCTCCATAACATTCACAAGCTGAAAAATCATATCGTTGAATTCACTGTTTCCCATCTCTGTCCTGACAATATGAAGTGAAAATGCCTGCTTGTTTGTAGCAATCGGGACACCGTTTCTGTCATAAATATTACCCCTTGGAGCAATAACTTCTCTTTCCTTTTGCGTAACATACCGGGAATCTTCATAGTATTTTTTGCCGTTAACAATCTGGAGGTCAACCAGCTGATAAACAATGGCTATACCAAACGCAATAAAAAACAGTGCCAATGTAATATATCTATCTTTAAATTTCTCTTTCAAGTGAATTACCCACCTTTACTTCTTCTTGCATTATCAATATTAAAGTTACGTTCTTTCAGTCTCTTCAAAGGTCCTGGTCAGCTTAATCACAAATATGTAAACGAACACTGAAATTGCGCTGTTATAAACTGCTTCAGGCAAAATAACCGCTTTAAGAGGATAAAGCAAATTTATCTGCCCGTTTATTATACTTCTGAAGGACCACAAAAAATAGACTGCGCTTTCGTAAACTATTGTTGAAATAAAGGTAAAAAAAATTACAACAAATATATTATCTCTGTATAACCTTTTATTGATTGAACCAACAGCCAGTCCAAGGTATAATCCTATAAGAGCGTAAAAACCTATTAGTTTACCTGTAGCTATATCCTGCGCCAATCCTGCGAAAAAGCCAACTATAGCACCTTCAATGTTTCCATTGAGGAGTGCTACCGATACCGTGAAAACAATTATTAAATTGGGCTTTACATTATAAATTTTAATATAGTCCAATACTGTCGATTGAAGCAATATAATCACAATTATACAGACAGTATAGACCGGTAATTTTATTTTCATTTTCCCAATCATTGACCTCATCTGATATTTCACTTATTTTAAAACATAAACCTCTTCCAGTCCTTTAAAATCGACTGCAGGTTCGATAATTGCATATCTGTTAAATTCGCTGTTGATCATCCTGATTTCCTTAACTTCACCAATAACGATTCCTTTAGGATAAATACCCCCCAACCCGGAAGTCTCGATTATATCCCCAACTTCAACATCTATATCCCCTGCAATATAATCCATGCGACATAACCCTTCATCCTTAAGTGTAAAATCACCTCTTACAATAACATGGCCGCCCGATTTGGAAATCCATCCGGCTACCTGGCTGTCTTCATCAATAATAGAAATAACTTTGGATGAAGTAACGTCGGCTGTCAAAATTCTTCCAACAAGACCCCTGCTATTTGTAACTACCGGCATATCAGCCTTTATCCCGTCTCTTGTACCAACATCTATCCTGAAAATATCAAACCAGTTTCCAGCATCTTTAGCAATGACATTGCTGCCAATCACAGTATAATCTGAGAATCTGTCTTTCAGGTTCAAAGCTTTCCTCAGTTCCTCATTTTTTTCCCTGAATGCTTCCAGTTCTCTGTTTTCCCTCTCAAGTTCGCTGACCCTTTTCCTTAGTTCCTCATTTTCAGTTTTAATAGCCTCTATATCCTTAAAAAAAGAAACAGCCTCATCTATTTTCTGGCCTGCAGCCGAAAACAGCTTCTGAACCGGTGAAAGCGGAACACTTAAGATGTTTCCAATCCAGTTCAGCTTACTGTTGCTGTTTGCTGTCAATGCAATAGTGACCAGAAGAACTATCGTTAATAATATAATCAAAAATACTTTGCTTTTAATAAGATTCAGCAAAGGATGAATCCCCTTTCCTCACGCAGTATGACTCATTTCAGTTTCTTAGGAGAAATCAATACCTTCTTCAGTGTCTCTATCTCTTCAAGAACTTTTCCTGCTCCTTTTACAACACAATCAAGAGGATCTTCCGCAATGGAAACAGGCATACCTGTCTCTTCATTTATAAGTTTATCCAATCCGCTTAACAGTGCACCGCCTCCAGTTAACATTATTCCCCTGTCCATAATATCTGCGGCAAGTTCCGGGGGCGTCTTTTCCAATGTATACTTAATTGAATCTATTATGGCATTTATAGGCTCTTTCAATGCTTCCATGATTTCTGTTGATGTAATGACAAGGTTTTTAGGCAGTCCTGTCACCAGATCTCTGCCCCGTACTTCCATTGTCTCTTCTTTAGGTTTTGGATATGCAGCACCTATAGTCATCTTAATTTCTTCTGCAGTTCTTTCTCCTATCATTAAATTATATTCTTTTTTCACATAGTGTACAATAGCTTCATCAAGCTCGTCACCGGCTATTCTCAGTGATTTGCTGGTTACTATTCCACCAAGGGAAATAACCGCAACTTCACTTGTTCCTCCCCCAATATCCACTACCATGCTTCCTGAAGGCTCTTCAACAGGAAGATTTGCTCCAATAGCTGCTGCCATAGGCTCTTCGATGAGATATGCCTCTTTAGCCCCAGCTGCAATTGTGGCCTCTTCCACCGCTCTTTTTTCTACCTCGGTAACACCTGACGGAACGCATATAACGACTCTCGGTTTGGAAAATACTCCTTTGGTTATAGCCCTACGGATAAAATGCTTGAGCATGCTCTCTGTAACATCAAAATCAGCAATGACACCATCCTTCATAGGCCTTATGGCAACTATATCACCGGGTGTTCTGCCTATCATGTTCTTAGCATCATCGCCAACAGCAAGTATTGTATTTGTTTTCTTGTTAATAGCAACAACTGAAGGTTCTCTGACTATTATTCCTTTACCCTTTACGTGTACCAGTGTATTTGCCGTTCCCAGGTCAATTCCTATATCTCTTGCGAATATACCCATATATTTCCTCCTAATACATTCCAAATTAACTATATATCTTTATAATCAAGTTTATATAAATTGCTTTATATTAACCAAATTTCTCTCCTTTTGTTTGAATTATTGCCAATAATTCAACAACTCATAGCACATATACGCCAAACTTCTCCAACACCCTGCTCAGTTTGAAAAGAGGCAATCCAACAACATTGAAATAACAGCCTTCTATCCTCTCAACAAGCAATGCACCCATTCCTTGTATACCGTACGCCCCAGCCTTGTCCTGCGGCTCCCTGGTATTTATATAGTTTCGTATAATTCTGTCGTCAAATGGACGCATCTTTACACGGGTCTTTTCAAAGTCCGTAAAACTCCGGAGGTCGCATGAACTGACCACCGAAATTCCGGTAATCACATCATGCCACCCACCTCCGAGAGATTTAAGCATTTCATATGCGCTTTGCTCATTTTGCGGCTTTCCCAAAATACCATCTTTCACAACTATTGTATCAGCACCAATTACCAGAGCATCTCTTGCAGGGCATTGGCGGTTTAACATCTTTGCTACACTGAGAGCCTTTTTATAAGCAAGTTCCTTTACCAATTCTTCAGGGGCATGAATTGTATCTGCATCTTCATCAACATCGGAAGGGACTACCTCAAATTCCAGCCCTATCTGCTTTAAGAGTTCATACCTCCTTGGAGATGCAGAAGCGAGAATAATATCTTTCATATCTGTCTTTTCAGCCCTCTCTTAGAAAAAATTATTTACTTTTTTCGCTGTATTTCCTTTTTGTATACACTAATATTAATTTTTTCAACAAAATCGTTCATTTTATTATACTATATTTAAAGCCCTCAATAAAATAATAATATGTTAAAAATTTGTTTCAATTTAAATCCGTATTTGTATTTTTACTGTCTGGTTCTTCCTGTCTTGACAGCTCTTCTCTGACTTTGGGAATTACTTCATTAATACCGTCTATTAATTTACTCATACTGGAAGTACTTAGCTCTCCTACATCAACAGAACCAAACCCTGCCTGGCGCAACACTTCCTTCATGACCTTTTCATTCTCCGGATCCATACCTAAATTCTTAATCCTGGCCTTCAGGTAGTTTATCTGCCTTTCGGTGGCTTTTTTATACGGCGTGGCAAATTCCGCCCTTCTTCTCTCTCTTTCCTCGGCTATTGCTTTTTGAACAGTATCAAATTCTTCATCAAGAAGCCTTATTTCTTCCGGATAAAGCCAGTCATTCTCTCCCATAAGCTTTCTTATTACCCTGTCACAGGCACCGGTAATGGTCTTCTCAATTCCAAATTCCTTATCAGCAATCAAGTTTTTTCCTATATCAAACATATCCTGTTCAGATAAGAGCGCTGTCTTTTTTGATTGGATTTTTTCTACCAAATACTTCTGATACCTGTTATAATAGTCAATTTGTTTGCAGTCTACCACCGTCTGCCCTGTCTGTATGTCACGTCCTTTAACTTCAACAATATATGCGGGCAGGTCAATGACACCTATCCATGGAAAATCCACCTGGTTCTCCTTAAGAATATCAATGCTGACTTCCTCAATTGATATTCCCTTTTCCTTTGCTTTTTTAAAGAGTCCTTCTGCTTTAAATCTTAATTCACCGCTCATACCTCTATAAAAATCCTTTTCCGGATTGTACACTACTTCCGATCCTTTAATTTCTGTATCATTTGTATCATTTTCATTTTGTTCCTCTTTTATTAAATCATTGTTCATTTTTTTAAACACCTCCAGTATTTATTATTTCAAGAAATATCACAGTCTACAAATACTTATATTTCAACATGCACCAGAACTGCCCATAAAAAAATTTCCACATATACCAAGTGGAAATTCTTATTAGTATTTCTTATTAATATTTCTTATTAATATATCCTATTAATATATCCGAATAATAAGCGGCAAGAAAAAATGGTTCCCTATCGCATTTACCTATTTCTTCACTTCAACTGACAACTGCCCTATGCCCATCGAAATATCGACATTTATTTTGCTTAAGGCCTCATCATAATTTGGAGATATATAATATCCATCTTCCTCTTTCCAGTTCAGATTCCCCAGATCATTACTGTTGAACATACCCTTGACCTTAAGCCTGACTCCCGCTTCTTCAGGAAAAACAAGGCCAACTTTTGAGGCTCCGGCGTTTATTTTGACATTGGTTATTTCGTTGGCCGTACCGAATATAATATCCAACTTGCCTGCTCCCAGGTCCGCATCAAGATCATCAACTCTGATATCTGACAAATCCATGGTACCGCTGACAGCACCTATCTTGGCATCAATATCCCATTTCACATTATCGTTAAGATTGAGCTCGTAGCTGTAACCGTTCCGGCCTGTCACATTATCCACAATGAACCTTTCATTTGCCTGCTTAATATCTATGCGTGCAATTCTGTTGCCATCGTCGTAATCAACGGAGTACTTTATTGCAGGTTTTGTCGCCACCCCTTCCAACAGGTAATCTCTTTCCGGTCCAATATTGAAACTCAGGCCTCCCAGTGAAAGCTTCAAATCACCTTTTTCGGTTTCAGCAAGTTTCTCTACAGTATATACCCTGTTTCCATCCTGTGCATTGTTGCGGTTATATTTTCCCCTGTTTATATAACCATAGGTTACGAATACAGCCAGCAAAAGCACCCATGTTATTATTTTTATGGCCTGCCTTTTTCCCGCTATAATATTAATTCCTATAGCCACAAGAAAAAGAGGCCACAAATCAACGATAGCGTAAAATATCGACCAATTGATAATTCTCAAATTAATCAGCAGCAGAAAAACCCCAGCAAGCAGAAGGAAAATACCGATGCCTATACCCTTACTTTTCATTGTGGATTCCTCCTGCTGTTAAATATCAGGAAAGCACCCGCTATAATAAATATCAACGGCAAAATCACTTTTAAATCAAGCCAGTTGAAAAGCTGTCTTGCCAGAAATATTAAGCCAATTGCAATTAGTATTATTCCAACTGTATTCCTGCTTTTTTCAGTATCATGTTTGGGCTCCTGCTTCCAGTCATTTGGATTAAAACCCGGCTCAAAATCCTCATTTTTTGATTGTTCGTTCCATGCATTGTATGATGAGTCAAACTTTCTATCAGGGATTATAATAGACGCAATAATATATGCTATTATACCAGCACCATAGGTAAGGCCTATTACAACCCATATAATTCTTACTATCGTAGGGTCAATATTAAAATACTCCGCGATTCCCCCACAGACACCTGCCAAAACTCTGTTGCTTTTTGAACGGTAAAGACGTTTTTCCACAATAATACTCCTTTCACCTATGATAAAATTTATATTTTTCTTATTTTAATATCTGCTTTCAATTAATAATACGGAGTTCATCGGAAAAAGTCTTATAATTTACACATTTTTTATTAACTTGTTGTGCCGGCATTTCGATAACAGAAGTTCCGGGCTTAAGAGCCAATAAAAACCAGCTCCAAAGCTCTTCCCTACAATGCTGTCTCACTGCCTGGCACAACAAGTTTAAGTAAAAATTCTAAGGTGTCTGAAGTTCATCCTTCAAATATGCAACAGTGTGCTCAAGCACTTCCTCCTCCCAGTGCCTGTTGTTAAATGTGTGGTCTGCATCTTTTACAATATGCAGGAGGCATCTTTCCCCAAACACTTCAAGATATCTGTCAGATGTTTCTACCGGCACCGATGCATCTTTATCCCCATGCAGAATAAGCACATTCTTATCATATGCTGCAGATTTTCCTACTATATCTATTGTTTTTATATCCTCAACAAAGTTCTTTCCCAGCAGCAAACCACCCAGATCAACATACCCGTATTTTTCAAGCATTGAGATGTTTGGTTCACAGTACTGTGACAATACCTTTTCTCTCATGTTTCCAGCCGGTGCCCATAAGCAAACAGTGCGTATATCCTCCTTGCGCTCTCCGGCCAGCATTCCTCCGACAGCTCCACCCATACTCAGGCCTACTATGCCAATTCTTGAAACGTCTACGAAATCAAGGGTTTTCGCATAATCAAGAATATTCTTGGCATCCTGAAGTTCACCGGACAGAGTCATGTCAATAAAATCTCCGTCGCTTTCACCGCTTCCTCCGAAGTCAAATCTTAAGCTGGCAATTCCGTTTTTCTCCAGCAACCTTGATAGTTTTACAAATATAAAATGCTGTTCCATCTTGTTTCCGGTAAATCCATGGAATATGAGTACAATTGGAACTTTCGTACCGCAGCATTCCGGCACATGAAGCATTCCCCTCAGTGTCAGCCCGCGGCTCTGTATTTCAACAGCCTTTTGCATATAAAAAACCTCCTTTGAATATGCCGCCTGCCACATTTATGGATAAGCAAACAGGCGATAAAAAATACCAGCACAACAAGTTATATTAAAGTTGTTTTAATGAGCCGGTTTAACAAGCTTTCCGGAAGCTGTTACAGAAACAACTCCTCCGATAACTATATTGGAGTAGTATGTGATTAACCTCCAAATCAGTATTACATGAAACAGTATATTTTTACTGAAAAATACGCCGAAAAATACATAGCTTATTCCTTCAGCTCCTCCAATAGAACCGGGAAGCGGTACAAAAGATGATATCATGGTAACAAAGGATTGGGCTGCAATCATGTCACCAATATTTATATATCCTGGTTCCACCGCTAATTTAATGAAATAAGGCACTGCATAAAGGAATGTAAGTTGAACCAGTTGGAGTGTAAATACCCTGATAAGCATATCGAATTTATTTCTCAGTACAGCCGCACCGTCACTAAACCTTTCCAGTTCAATGTCCAGTTTTCTTTTAATCTTATCAGGGCTGCTAACAATCTTTATCCTTGAAACGATTTTAAGGCATAGCGATATCAACTTTTCAGCTGCTGATCTCTTGTAGATAAATAACCCATAGAATAATATCATCATTAAATTTGCAAGCGATCCGGCAAAAAACAGTGCAGAAAAGTTATTTATTTTCTGCACAAACAAGTTACCTTTAAAAATATATGACATAAGCGTATAAATAAAAACCGTCATTTGATAGGAAACAGACTTAATAATAAGAGCTGATGCTGCATGTCCACCGCTTATACCCATTTTTTGCATGGCAAAAACTTGTGCAGGAGGACCTCCTGTTGCAAAGGGAGTAATTGAATTAAAAAACTGACCTATCAATGTCACTTTAAGAAGGTTGGTAAAAGTACGTCTCTCGTATAAAGCAGCCATTACTGTCTGGATTACCAGGGCATCAGTACACCAGTATAAAAATATGCAAAAAAACCCGGCTACAATCCAGGAGTAATTTATGTTTTTAATAAAGTTAAGCATCTCATCCAAACCGTTTGCAGAAAAAGCAAGCACAACCAAAATAACAGAAGATGCTATAACTATAAAAATGTTCAATAACCTTCTTTTCATAGCGACATTCCTCATAGGTCAGGTTAATGGAACAACTATACTCCATCATTCATCAGCACAGCAAAAATATATGTTGATAAATATTTATATTTATTATTTCACAGCTACTTTATTAAACTCATTGTAATATGTGTAAATTATTCTTCAATCACTTTTATACTGTCTTCCCCGTCTTTTTTCAAAATTTTGCTTGTGTTGACACCAACTATATGAACGTTTACCTCAACTACATCCATGCCCGTCATCTCTTCTACCGCTTCTCTTACATTATTTTGTATTTGCTGTGCAACATGATGTATTTTGCAGCCATACTCAACTATAACTGAGAGATCTATAACTACTTCCTTTTCTCCCATTTCAACCTTAACGCCTTTACTAAAATTCTTCTTTCCGAGCATTCCGGCAATACCATCTGCTATATTGCCGCTCATTGAAGTAACATCTCTGACTCCCGAAGCTGCAATTCCTGCAATAGTTGCAATTACTTCATCTGCTATTGTGATTTTGTCTTTTCTCATAACTTCTCTTGTTTCTTCTGTCATAAACCAATTCCTCCATTTCTTGCTATTTTGTTTATATTGATTATACCACACTGTCTATCTGTAAAAAAGCATAATTCCAGTTGAAAAGTGCATATTTTCTATTTATTTCTATATTCTTCGCAATGTGTATATCCTGAAGTTCTATTTTCCTGATCCCCGTACTATGCTGTTAATAAGAGCCTAACGTAAAGGAAGCACACCCTGAATTCATATTGTTAAATGCTGACTCAACAAATTGATTTGGGAGGCTAATTCATGAAATTGCTGTTAATTATTCTGCTTGATTTTATAACCGGTACACTTTGTCTGAGCTTTGGGGTACGCCAGTTAAGCACCGGACTCGAAAACATTAATAAAAACCGCATGAAAAATATCATAAGAAGGTTTACTTCCAATGTATTTACAGCATTCATTACAGGAATAATACTTACGGCATTGGTACAAAGCAGCACTGCAATTACAATAATGACAGTCGGGTTTGTCAATTCCGGTCTGATGCAGCTGACTCAGGCTGTCGGAATTATATATGGTGCCAATATTGGAACTACAGTAACCGCCCAACTAATGTCTTTCAGGCTTACTGACTACGCTTTATATATTATTGCGGCAGGACTTGTCATCAACCTTGTATCGCGAAAACACTCCGTGAAGGGAATAGCAAAGGCAATAACCGGATTTGGTCTTATGTTCCTCGGATTAAAAATATTAAATACGGGTGTTCCCCTTATTAAAGAAAGCGAAACAGTTTACAACCTTTTCTTGACCTATGGGAAAAACCAATATACAGGTCTTATTATAGGAATAATTATTACAATGTTAGTCCAAAGCAGCAGTGCAACAGTAGGCCTTACAATTGTACTTTTCAACGCCGGTTTAATTAGCTTTGAAGCAGCTCTGGGACTCACTATAGGAGATAACATCGGGACATGTATAACCGCACAAATTGCCAGTATAGGTACAAACCTGTCTGCGCGAAGGACAGCATGGTCGCACACTTTGTACAATATTATTGGTGCTGTCTGTGCCATAATCCTGCTCAAACCATTTGCAAATTTAATAATTGCCGTCACTTCAGCGCTGGGGCAGGATAAGACAAGGCTGATTGCAAATGCGCATACAATATTTAATGTGCTAAGTGCAATTGTTTTCTTGCCTTTGACAAAACTTTACGTCAAATTTATTGAAACTGTTGTACATGATTGATATTTTAATTGATTCATAAATAATGTTATTACTTGTTTCTTTATTGATGTCTTAACTTGTTTACTTATTTTTTTAAACTTTCTTCTAAAATTGTATCCTTTTTTAAGTGTATGTCTCCGTCAGAAATATCTTCTTCTGACGCTGGCTCATCGTCAATACCTGATGTTACTTTAATATTTGCTATCGTTTTTACAATGGCATTTATTTTTGAGCTTGCCTTTTTAAAACTAAAACTGTTTTTAACAACCGGTTCAGGATCCTTATTCCAGTCTCTTATCTTTCCAATGAATCTATCCAACAAGTTTATCTTGCCCTTTAGATGCAGGTATCCAAGAACAGAAAACACCAGAGCACCCAACGTATCAACGATAAGGTCCGTCATTGTGTCTACAAGCCCTGACTTCTGCATATTCAGCCCAAAAAAAGTGTCCATGGCAAATTCATATATTTCCCATAATGCCCCAATAGCCAGAGCGAAACAGAATGAAAAAATTGACACAAATATAGGGCTTAACTTAATGGCAACTTTCTCATTCTTATTCAGTATATCCACCAGTGAAAAACCTATTGCTCCAATAATCGAGCCTGAAAACGTATGCAGGAATAAATCCCACCACCAGTACTTAACATAGTATGACCGCATTTCTCCAAGGTACAGTGCTGCAAAAATAAATATAAGAACTGCAATTTCAAATTCACTTGGGAAATCAACACTGAGTTTCTTTTCAATGATGGATGGAAGAAGAAACACTACCAGAGTGAGTATCGAAAGAGCAAAGTTTGTCCAGTCATTGTTTATTACTGCGATTATCCCGGCAAGAACCGCTATTGCTCTAAAAATAATAAAAAGCACCAGCTTTACCTTATCTGCTCTGCTCAGTTTCATATTGACCCCCTTAAAACAGCTTAAAATAGCTTGAAATAAATACTTGTACTATATTTTATGCGCCAAGCTTTAATTTATGAAAAACAACTACAGTATGTAATTATGTATTATCAACTCAACTACATTAAGCGTAATTAAGGAAATTTCACAGAAAAATAAATTCTGTCATTCTCATCACTATTATTATAACTTCATAACAACATTAATCTTTCATGATGAAACAAGAACTTTGCCGGCAGTTTAATAAAGCAGCGATTATAAAATTATAAGCAGCAATAATAAACAGCAATAAAAATAATAAAATTTAACAAGCAGGTTTGTTAATATTATAACATACATTGTATAAAATGTTAATAAAGTTTGACCACATCTGCCATCATTTTATGCCCTTCAATATTCGGATGCAGTCCGTCAAGATAAAGAGAAGATTTTATGGAATCAGAGCTGAAATCATAGAAACACTCATAAAAATCCACATAAATACACTGGAAGTTCAGCGAGAATTCTTTTATCCATTCCCTATATAATGAAATTTCTTCGTTAACCCGGTCCAGTTCTTTTACAAATGGCCAATATTTTTTTGCCATGTCAATTTCAGCGGGTATTGGAATCCCGATAATTGGCATAATTCTGTTCTTATATGAATGCATTACAGCAGCAGCAATGTTTGACCGGACCTGTGAAAGGGGTACTCCCCATATTAAATCATTGGTTCCTGCCATTATAATGACATGAGTGGCTTTTTGATCCACAACATCTCTGTAGAATCTGGCGAGAACTCCTGCTGTTGTATCCCCGTTAACTCCCATATTTAATATCTCTGTATTATTGTACTTTTTACCCACCAGTGCAGGCCACACTTCCTGATAACTAAGTTTAAATCCTGTTGTGAGGCTGTCTCCTATACATACTAGTCTCATGTCAGTCACCGTTCTTTTCCAAATGTAGCATTGCAAAATCTGTTCCTTGGTTATTATCTTAATTATTATCTTGTTTACTGTCTTGATTATTATCTTGTTTATTATCTTGAATATTATAATATAATAACATCAACCAGGACAAGAAAATTCCGTGGAGTTCATCCACGGAATTCTATGCCAGCTGCTTTTCTAATTTTTCGCTTTCTGCTTTTGTGATTTCAGCCCAAAGCCTGTCTGCTGTCTCTGCCCACTTCTTTGATGCTTCCTGGCATTTATCCGTCAGTGTGTCCACATCTTCCTTGTCAAGAGGCTGTGTTGAATATGCATTTGCATTGTGAACCATTGCCTTTAACTTATCCGGATTATCCAAGAGCGGGCATGGTCTCAGATGATTTTCATTAAATGGCTGATTCATTTTATATTGCATAAACAACGGTGATTTCAGCGCCTCCAGAAGAGTTGTATCTTTTATGTTAACATTTGAATAGTGTATAAATGCACACGGTTCTACATCACCGTTTGCGTTGATGTGCAGATAATGTCTGCCTCCGGCTATGCAGCCATTAATATATTCGCCGTCATTCCAAAAATCAATGATAAATATCGGCTTTGTTTCTCTTATTTTTCTAACCTGATGGTACATAAATTCACGCTGTTCAGGTGATACCATAAGTTCAGGAACGGCATCTCTTCCCAATGGCATGTATGTAAAATACCAACCAAACATACAACCTTTTTCTATCATAAAATCAATATACTCATCAGAGCCTACAATTTCTGTATTCTTGCTATGATAGCAGGTCGAAAAGCCAAATCCAAGGCCATGACTTTTCAGAAGGTCCATTGCATCCATAACCTTTTTAAATGTTCCCTTGCCCCTGCGCATATCCGTTTCTTCCTCGAAACCTTCCACACTTATGGCAAGAATAAAGTTTCCGACACGATCCATTTCTCTGCAAAGTTCCTCATCTACAAGGGTGGCATTGGTGAAAGCAAGGAATATGCAATCATCATGCTTTTCACACAATTTTAAAATATCATTTTTCCTGATTAA
The DNA here is from genome assembly GCA_012840085.1 of Clostridiaceae bacterium. Classification (GTDB taxonomy): domain Bacteria; phylum Bacillota; class Clostridia; order Acetivibrionales; family DUMB01; genus DUMB01. The sequence goes on along the minus strand of DUMB01000006.1, from coordinate 91,892 downwards.
AGGCTCTCCCCCGGAGTAGATAAAAAGACGTATGCCGAGTTCTTTTCCTTCTTTTATTATTCTGTCCAGTGTGTCATAATCCATGCTGTCCCTTTTGCTGTATTCACCTGCCCAGCAACCGGTACATTTCAGATTGCAGGCAGAAGTCGGATCCATCAGAATAGCCCATGGAATATTGCATCCGTGCTTTTCCTTCATTTTGTCAATTGTCGGTGAACCAAAAAGTCCTGCATTAATCATGTAATTGATAAGAAATTTGGACCTTACTTTTGGATTTACTTCCGTCAGTACCCTATGAATGAACCTGTTCCAGATATTATCAGGATCAGAGGTAACCTGCCTGAAGGTTTCTATAGTCTTTTTGTGTTCCGGTTTAATAACCAGCTTTTCAGCCCAATTGAGTATCTTAGGTATGTTTTCGACAGGGTTTTTTTCGACATACTCAATTCCCTGCTTCATTAATGCAGAACTTAGCATTTGTCTTGCCGATGTCATAAAAAAATACCCCCTTACATAAATTTTTAATAAACACCGATGTCTTTTTAGACATTAGTGTCGATATAAAGTTAAAAAAAATCTTATTACGCTCTCAATCCATCAATAAGAATGTGTACAGTATTAAGCTGCTCACTTAATATCATGTTTTCATCGCTTAATACCATGTACTGATTATTAGAAAAATGGAGCACAAGTGATTCAATAATTGCATACAAGGTATAAGCCATTTTTTCCCTGTCATGCAGCTTTATCTCTTTTGAGTCCATACCGGCCTGAAGCAATTCTTTCAGAGTATTGCGCAATTCCTGTACATATTCACGGACCTTGGCCAATACTTCACTGTCTCCAATTCTGCAGAGTTCCCGCAAATCACTCAGGGCAACAAACCTGTTATTTTTAGGGTATTCCAAAACTACTCTTGAAATTACCAGCTTTATTTTTTCAATGATTGAAACATCTTGCAACTGCATAATACTTCTTAAATCATTCCTTAACATTTTTATACTCTGAGAAATAGCATAATACAAAATGCCTTCCTTATTCTCAAAATATTTGTAGATGGTTGTTCTGCCCATATTGCAACGCCTGGATATGTCGAGAAGGGTGGTACTATGGTACCCTTTATGTAAAAATAAATTCATGGCTTCACTTACAATTTTATCTTTTGTCTTTTTATAGTCAACGACTTTCGGCACTCATGTATCTCCTCTCATTTTTTATTGACACTCGTGTCATTTATATCTCTTTAATATCTTACACCTTAGAGTTAATATATGTCAATTAATTATTCAAAACTCTTTTTGTTTTCCCATTGCTGGACAAAATTTAAAAAAAATGATATATAGGTGAGTGTGACGATAATTTAACTCATTGTTCCATCGCAACAAATTAATAATTTAGCACGCTTTTATATAAAATATATGTCTAACGAAAAAGATTTTAAGATAATATTTTATACAGGAGAGTTTATTTATGGGATTCGGCTTGGTACTAAAGGGACTTGTTTCAGGTCTTATCGTCGGTGCGCCATTTGGCCCGGTAGGGCTGCTATGTATGAGAAATGCATTGCGTAAAGGCCGTATTCACGGATTGTTAGGCGGACTTGGAATAGCTTCAGCAAATGCTGTTTATACCCTGGTTATTGGCTACAGCCTGGCAATTGTCTCCAAACTGCTGACGGAATACATGGTAATATTCAGAATTCTGGGCGGAGCTGTTGTATGTTTCATAGGTATTTCATTAATGCGGTCTGCATCGCCTGGAAGAAGGACCGGAAATAAAATTTCAGATGTCACAAGTTCATATTTGTCAATGTTTTTTATTGCTATATCAAATATACCTGCAATCTTATTATTCATCGCAGTATTTTCATTTCTTGGAGTAACCAGCTCAAACCTTGGCTACACATCCGGGCTTGAGCTGGCTTTAGGTGTATTCTTAGGCACCCTGACATGGTGGCTTGCGTTGGTTTCAAAAATGGATTTAATTAAAATCAAAATTAACAGAAACTCCAAAACAGCTTTATATATACAGCGCGTTCTGGGATTTGGTATTATAGCTTTAGGCTTTGGTAACGTTGTTCAATCAATTGCATCAATAGTCTTCCCCAAATAACATTACCTTGCAAGCTTTAATATGTTTAGTACATCTTCCCTGTTCAGCTCAACAAAATTACCTATTGTTTCCTTTCCGAAGTCAGTGCGCTTATCCGCCATTTCTTCAAGTCTGTCATCACCTATATTGGCATCTCTGAGGGAAACAGGCAGGCCTATTTGCCTGAAAAAGCCCTTCAACCTTTCGATGCCTTCCAAAGCCGTCCTCTCAGGTGATGCAAAGTCCATATCAACATTCCATACCCTTACTGCAAACTGTGCGAATCTGTCTATATCATGCTTGTATACATATTTCATCCATGCCGGAAATACTATAGCCAGTCCTGCACCATGTGCTATGTCATATATTCCGCTTATCTCATGTTCTATATCATGAGATGCCCAATCGCCTATTCTCCCTGTATCAAGAAGGTCATTATGTGCAATTGTTCCGGCCCACATGATCTCAGCCCTGGCATCATAGTTTTCAGGTTCTTTCAGAGCTATGGGAACATTTTTAATCATTGTTTTCAGGGTAGCTTCACACAACCTGTCGGTCAAATCAACATTTTTTACATTGGTGAAATACCTTTCCATTATATGTGCCATAATATCCGCAGTTCCACATGCAGTCTGATACGGTGGAAGCGTAAACGTAAGCTCCGGATTCAAAATTGCAAACTTTGGACGCATTAAAACACTGGTTACACCTCTTTTATACCAACCATCTTCGTTGGTAATAACGGAACTGCCGCTGGATTCACTGCCTGCAGCCGGTATAGTAAGAACGACACCTACAGGGATGGCTTTTTCCACTTTTGCCTTTCCGGCATAAAAGTCCCATACATCTCCGTCGTAATGAATACCTATGCTTATTGCCTTCGCAGAATCGATAACACTACCTCCGCCAACAGCAAGGATAAATTCAATATTGTTTTTGCGGCAGAGTTCAATTCCTTCCCGTACAAGGCTAAGTCTTGGATTTGGCTGAACCCCGGACAACTCGATATACTCGACTCCGGCATCCCGCAGTGACTTTATAACCCTGTCATAAAGGCCGCTCTTTTTTATGCTTCCCCCGCCATAGTGCAGAAGCACCTTCTTACTGTATTTAGCCGTTTCTGCACCCACCTGGTTTTCAGTAGCCTTTCCAAATATAATCTTCGTAGCATTTTGAAATACAAAGTTGTTCATACAGACACCCTCCTACCAGCCAGCCAGCACTAACGCCATGCTAAGCCAGGCCATTTATTTATAAAAATGGGACAGTTCACAAACAATATGTAAAAACAAATATTGTTGTTAATTGTCCCACATAATTATATACCCATTATTTGCAAATCATACCCAAATTTAATTAGAATTCCGCAGTCTTTGGCGTTCTCGGGAAAGATATCACATCTCTGATGTTGGACATTCCTGTAATGTACATAATTGCCCTTTCGAATCCCAGACCATAGCCGGCATGTTTTGTTCCGCCGTATTTTCTGAGGTCGAGGTACCACCAGTAATCCTCCAATGAAAGGCTGAGTTCATTCATCCTCTTTTCAAGCAAATCAAACCTTTCCTCCCTCTGGCTTCCGCCTATTATCTCTCCCACTCCGGGAACCAGCAGGTCCATGGCAGCTACAGTCTTGCCGTCATCATTGAGCCTCATATAAAATGCCTTAATGTCCTTCGGGTAGTCTGTAACAAATACAGGCTTTTTAAACACTTGCTCCGTAAGGAACCTTTCATGTTCCGTCTGAAGGTCTGATCCCCATTTTACAGGATATTCAAATTTCTCATTTTCCTTTTCCAACAGTTTTATTGCTTCAGTATAAGTGATATGTCCAAATTCTGAATTAACTATGTTATGCAATCTGTCTAAAAGGGCCTTGTCTATAAAGTTATTGAAGAATTCCATCTCTTCAGGAGCGTTTTCAAGTACATAGTTTATTATATATTTGAGCATATCCTCGGCAAGCTCCATGTTATCATTCAGATCAGCAAAAGCAATTTCAGGTTCTATCATCCAGAACTCAGAGGCATGTCTTGCTGTATTTGAATTTTCAGCCCTGAAAGTCGGTCCGAAGGTGTAAACATTTCTGAAAGCCATTGCATAAGTTTCTGCTTCAAGCTGTCCGCTTACTGTTAAATTGGTTTCCCTGCCGAAGAAATCCTTCGTAAAATCTATGTTTCCTTCGTTATCCCTAGGTAAATTATCCAGGTCAAGGGTGGTAACCCTGAACATCTCTCCCGCGCCCTCGCAGTCACTACCGGTTATAATTGGCGTATGCACATACACAAAGTTTCTTTCCTGGAAAAACTTATGTATGGCATAAGCTGCAATGGACCTGATTCTGAATACAGCTGAAAATGTATTTGTCCGAGGCCTGAGGTGAGCTATTGTCCTCAAGAACTCAAAAGAGTGCCTCTTTTTCTGAAGGGGATAATCAGGAGCGCAAGCACCTTCAATAGTTATCTTGTCTGCCTTTATCTCAAAAGGCTGCTTTGCTTCCGGAGTCTCAACGAGTTTTCCCTCAACTATAATGGCAGACCCTACATTAAGCTTGCAAATCTCCTTAAAGTTATCAATTTTACCGTCCTCAAACACGATTTGTACGTTCTTGAAGAATGAACCATCATTTAATTCAATAAAACCAAATGATTTTGAATCACGTACGGTTCTTACCCATCCCGATACTTTCACGGGCTGGTTGATATAGTTATTTGTATCCTTATATAATTGTCTTATCAATGTGCTTTTCATTTTATCACTAACTCCTTTGCTGGATAATTATGATCATATTACAACAGAATCATATCAGCCATTTTACATCTTTCAACCATCTCATCCGGCCATACAGAAGCTTGTACCTCTCCAATGTGTGCCTTTCCAAGGAAGAACATGCATATCCTTGACTGCCCGATTCCTCCTCCAATTGTATAAGGAAGTTCACCGGAAAGTAAAGCCTTATGATACTGCAATTCCTTTCGTTCTTCACAACCAGCAATTTTAAGCTGCCGGAGCAAGGTCTCCTCGTCAACGCGCACACCCATTGAAGAAACTTCAAATGCCCTGTTCAAAACAGGATACCAGAATATTATGTCACCATTCAAGCTCCAGTCATCATAGTCCGGAGCTCTTCCGTCATGTTTGGTTCCTGACTTTAATTCTCCGCCTATCTGCATTATAAACACTGCTTTCTTTTCCCGGGCTATTTCATCTTCCCTTTCTTTCGGCGACAGGTTGGGGTAAAGGTCCTCCAACTCCTGCGTCGTAATAAAGTATATATCATCAGGCAGAAACCTTTCAAGCTGCTCATATTTGTCACAAATATAAGACTCGGTGAGCTTGAACACTTTAAAGATCGTTCTGACCGTATCTTTCAGGTACTCAGTATTACGCTCTTCTCTGGACAAGACTTTCTCCCAGTCCCACTGATCCACATATACCGAATGAAGATTATCCAAATCTTCATCTCTGCGGATTGCATTCATATCTGTATATAATCCTTCCCCGCAACCAAAATTATATTTCTTAAGAGCAAAACGCTTCCATTTGGCAAGTGACTGGACAATTTCCACATACTTTCCGTCAATTGCTTTAATTTCGAAAGAAACAGGCCTTTCCACCCCGTTAAGATTATCATTGAGCCCTGTCTCCGGCATTACAAAAAGTGGAGCCGATACTCTTACGAGGTTCAGGTTTCTGGCCAATTCCCTTTCAAAATAATCTTTGACAAGCTTAATAGCAATTTGTGTATCTTTTATATTCAGGCTAGGTTTATAGCCCTCCGGTATGATTAATTTGTTTTCCTTTATCGCCATACATTAATTTCTCCTCACATATATAATTAAAAATTATATCATTATTTCAATAAAATTTCTCAAAAATTTATAATATTATTCAATATTATAAGCATATAAATACAATATCATATATGTAATACCAAGAAAATACACTTATTTTACCGAATTTTGCTGAAATTGATTGATGAAACGTGTTGTGCCAGGTTAATTTCTTATTACAACATCTTAGGATAAAAACTGTTGTATACCTCAAATATTCTCTGCCGGTTAGCTTTAAACACCCTGACAATTTCAGGGTCAAAATGTTTTCCGCTGTCCTGCATGATGATTTCAAAAGACTCATCAAAAGAATAGGGTTCCTTATAAGGCCTTTTGCTGGTCAGAGCATCAAATACATCTGCAACGGCGACTATTCTTGCGCTAAGCGGAATGTCCTCACCGCTTTTACCGTATGGGTACCCTGATCCATCCCACCTTTCATGGTGGCCCTCTGCAATTTCTATGCCCATGCCAAAAAGGCTTTTATTTCTTTTAACCATGTATTGATCAGCTTCTCTTAAAACCTGTGCACCATAGACAGTGTGCTGCTTCATTTCCTCATATTCTTCACCAGTCAGTCTTGCAGGCTTAAGCAGGATACTGTCCTTTACGCCTACCTTGCCTATGTCATGCAGCGGACTGAACTTTTCAATGTCATTCACGTAACCCGGTGTTATTATATCCATATATTTGCTGTCCTCATATAAAAGTTGGGCCAGAACAGCAGAATATTTTTTCATACGCTCAAGGTGTTCCCCGGTATCGGTATCACGGGCTTCAGCAAGCCTTGCAAGGGCAAATACGCTGCTGTACAGCACATCATCAAAAAAGATGCTCTTATCAAAGCCGATTGCTATGCTGTTTGCAAGGGTTTCAAGAAATACTGCATGTTCTTCTGTGTATACATTCTTGTTGCAGCTGGAAAAGAATATAACTCCTACCGGGTTATTATTCAGCTTTAGGGGGAGAGTAATGGACGCTCTTATTCCTGCTTCCAGTATAATTTTATTGTAGTTGTTTATTTTCTTCCCGGATAGATACATGTCAAGATCGTTGATAATTCTCGCTCTTCCTGTTCTTATAACCTCTCCGAGACTTGTCTCTTCAATATATGCTTTCTCGCCTATAAGATTTTGCGGAAGTCCCTTTACAGCTCCGTCCGAAATACCAAAGGAAGCCTCAACGCTCTTGCCGTCGTCCTTTATCAGCGCTATTCCTATATAGGAATATGGCACAAAGTCTATAAATGTACTGTAAATATATTTCAATAAGTCTTCAAAGGAATTGCTGCTGTTTATGTTCTCTATGAGTGATTTCAGATTGTTGAACTTTTTATAAATCTCAACTATATCCGTAAAATCAGGTTCAGGCCTTTCTTCTACGATGGCTTTTTTTCCGGCACTATAATTTATTGCAGCTACTTCAGCTATGCTTTTATGTATGTAATTTACAGAGTTTATAACATGTTTATACGTATTATATATTAATATTAACAGAATAAATGTTATCATTAAAAGAAACAGCAGAGAAAGGATAATATGTACAACGGTTCTGTTTATATCCAGTGTACTGACACAGTAAAAGGTCCATATAAAACAGGTAATTATAATGGCTGCCATAACTTTCATAAAAGCCACTTTTCTTTTTAATTTCTGAGCTGTAAAACTATGTACATCCTTCATCAGTCAATCACCACATAAAAGTTTAATAAGTATAGGCCGTAATATCGTGAAACAATATTATTATATGCCTGTCCATGGTCATTTTGCAAATATGCGTTTTTTCACATTTCCTGGATAAGTATGATAAATTACTGTAAATATAAATTTTTTTCTTATTCTTTCGATATATAAATTAAAGCTTTAAATAATACAGAAGAAGAACAGGTGAAAGAAAAATGAATATAGTACACAATGAAATCAGCAATTTCAGTATCAAAAAAAGCGAAATGGTCTTTTTTGAAGGACATAGCATCAAATCACTGAGTATCCTGAATGAAGGGCAAATGGGAGTTTATATATCTCCTTATGAGAGCTTTTCCAAAGTAGATGAAAAAAGCATGCTGGAAAACAGCTACAGGATTTTTGATATTGGACAGCAGTCCTTTATCGGAATATGCAGTATGCTGCTGGGAAAGGAATACTTATATACATACAAATCCACCACCGGTACGATTTTGAGTGATTTCGGGATACAGAATGTCCACCAGTTAAAATCTTTAATGGACTCACAGGAGGCTTTCAGAAACAATGTCATTAACTCTGTATTAAATATTATATATTTGTCATGCAAAGCGTTGGATGATCTGAAGCATATATGCACAAAATTAAAAATTCTGGCTGATAACTTCTCTGTATACTATTGGTGGATATGGGAAAAGCTCAACATCCCTCATCTGTTACCATCACCTTTCATGGAAACAAGCCGCGGCTATTACTATGAATTAAAGGAAAACGGTTTCTCATTGTCTTCAGAGATTAATCCGGATTTTTTGGAAAAAAATATTCTGGACAGCATTGGTACAATCAGTGATTTGGATAATAGTACGGATGTTTTTAATGATAACATATCCAGCATTGAATACTACAAAAGTATTTCTAACCTTCAAAGAGATATATCTGTAAACTTTTTTGGATCAGATCCTAAAATAGCATTTTACGGATGTACACAAGCATCTGAATGCCTTGTTGAAATTATTGATGAGCTGAAAAAAGTTATAAGGGAAATTCACACACATTTATTTGAGAGACTGTTGTCCGAGACCAATGAATGCATCCTTTCCGAGTATTATAAGCTTGCAGCTCAATCAGCAGGTTACAGCAACATAAGCGGAGAAGTATTCCGTGCCATACGTTGTCTGGTAACCAATATCAGAGAAAAGTTGTCCGAACTTGAAAGAAAATATGACGTTAAACCGAAAGTTGACATTAACCGTTTTAATGATATATATCTTTCCGGAAAATCCACATCCAAAGAAACGGCTGCTGAAATCAAAGATAACAGAGTGTACATTGAGAAATCAATGGATACAATACCTGAAGAGTTAAAGGGAAGTCTGAAAAAAATTCTGGCCTATTCAGGCATACAGGAAGAAAAGGCTAATGAATTCATGATTGCCATTAGCAATTTCCGGGCACTTTTAGAAGGCAATATACCTGATTCGGAGTTTAAAAACATCAGAACCACCGTTACTCCCCTTTTCTTTGAAATATACAAAGCAGTATTTAAGAGATTCCAGGCTGAAAACAACAAGTCACGGCTTCTTAGTATGTTCCTCAATTTTGGATATATGGACGAAAAGCTTTTAACTTGTGAGCAGGTCAATTCTCTGTACGCTCTTGTTGACAAGCAGCCTTATCAGGGCCGCACACCGGTTTATAACATGGAGGATTGGCTAAAAAAGATATATTCAATGGAAAAGGATCCTTCCTGCAACGAGTTTGGCTTTGACTATCTCGACATTTTCAGAAATTTAAAAAAACAGGGAAAAATCCGTGATGAAGATAAGCATGAATATCTTCACAACATTGGCAACAGACTGGATTTTGAGATTGATAATATGTTCAAAACGAACCACAAGCTGTGTCACGGACACATATCTTCATATTTCCCTGTTCTTAATAAATCCATGGTAATAAGAGATTTGCCTAACGCAATAGTAACGCCTGATGCTGTAAACCAGTGCATTGAAAGAATTTTAGAAATTGACTTTTCAGCTTTTCACAGGGAATTGTCATACAATAATCCGGAAAAGGGTATTGAGAAGGAAATAGTAATAAAAGCAATAATTCCGGATGTAATCCTGGTGCCTATTTACGGTTCACGTGCTATGATGTGGCAGGAACTGTCAGGTAGGGACAGAAATACTCCGGGACGTTTTATTTTGCCAATATTCACAAATGAAAATCTTTATGATCTGATGGTAAAACTGGTTGGAGATTTTCGCTGGGAATTGTGCAGAACAATGATGGGAGTTTACTGGAATGACATAACATTAAAGTCATTAACTTCAGAGTATTCTGATTATATTCAGTTTTATAAAAAAGACAGAAGTTTATCAGAGACAGCGAAAATCAAAATAAAAACTCAAATACAAAAAAATAACGGCAAGCTGCGCGATATTTTTACCAGTGACTATGAAGTATGGATTAATTATGAATCAAAGGGAATCGCCCGGCTTAACAAAACAGTGAGAAATATTATGTACCACCATTGCCCGTTTTCAAAACCTATCAGAGACCGGCTTGAAAATTTCCCGGCTTTTGTTGATATCGCATCGCATTTTAGAATAGTAAGGGCAAAAAAAGCAAAAGAATTGGAATCTCGCTATCAGAGACTTATAAAATCAGGCATCAGACCTGATGATGAACAGCTGGAAACCCTAAAGTTCTATAAAGAGTTATAGATTTATTTATTCCCCCTGTTGCGGTCTTGCGGGATTCATTCCCGTAAGCCGCAACATAGCAATTATAGAATTCATTTTCGAAAGCCATAACTTGGCAAACTATATTATATTCAGCAGTTCAGCTGCATTTTTCCATAGGATCAGTTCCCGCTCCTCCTGTGTCAGATTAAGAGATTCAAATCTCTTTAGTTCTTCTCCATACAGCCACATTGGATAGTCCGTTCCAAACAATATTTTTTTCACTCCGTGCTTTCTTATTATATCTAAGGCTTTTGATTTATCAAGAATCCATAGTGAACTGGATGTATCAAAATATAAATCTCTTCCCACAAGGTATTGCAAAGACTCATCCCACATGCTGTAACCACCGAAGTGAGCGGCTATTACCGTAAGTCCGGGAAATCTGTCAAGCACTTTTACCAGTCTCCTGGGACTTGAAGCAGTACTTCTCTCATCTCCCATATGCACCAGAACAGGAAGCCTTCCTTCCGCAGCTTCGTAAATAGGCATCATTGTTTCGTCATCTATATTAAATTGCTGGAAATCCGGGTGAAGCTTTATTCCCTTCAATCCTAACGAAACTAATCGTTCAACTTCCTTCTTAACATCAGGAAGATCCGGGTGAAGTGTCCCAAACCCAATAATTCGCTCATCAGATAATTGTGCCTGGGAAATAAATTCATTTATTGCTTCTACCTGTTCAACCTTTGTAGCTGTTGAGTGTACTACATATCTATAAACATTTACTTTGTTTCCCTGTACAAGTAAATCCTCGATTGTACCTTTTCCGCGCATAGGAACTCCATAAAAATTACCTATTGATTCAGTTGCTTTTTGGGCAATTTTTTCAGGAAATATATGAGCATGTACATCAATTATTTTATTGCACTTCATATTCATCTGTCACTGTCCTCACTGTCATTTTGTTCATTATTGTCTTTATTCCCATCCACTTCTCTGCCTCTATTGCCATATTGCCAATTGCCTTCTTTATTTCCGTATGGCCAATAATAATCCTTGTCGCCATACTGTCCTGCAGCTTCTTTATTGCCATACTCCAAATCCATATACAACAATGTAATAAGGCGGTTCTGCATTATATTAACTACTGTAGTTGCAAAAGAAAACACAAATGCATATACCAAATCATTGCTTGTTATCATGCTTATAATCATCAAAAACGATAATGGGATGGCAAGAATAAAATTAAATATTAAAATCGTGAAAAAAATCGCTTTTTTATAACCAAAGGTAATTTTCCTGCTTGCTCTGTAGGATTCTGCTACACCTTTGCCCTGGTCAACAACATAACATACATTAAATATGAACATAAGATAGATTACCAGCAAAGGTATCCCAAGGATGAAAATGACAACCGCCATAATTTCAAAAGACAAGTACATTCCAAAAGTTGCAATTATAGTTATAATATAACTGATTGAAGCAACCAATATTTTTAACGCATTTTTTACGGTTATCCCAAAGCACTCATGGATGCCGCATGCCTCTCCCTTTAAGTCCTTTATATATGCTGTAAGATAAACTGCTGAAGCCAGGTGGACTACAGTCATTCTTGCCAGGTTAAGAATAATGTCCAAATAAACATTTTCCGGCACAAATATACCAATAAAGTTTGCAATCAATATGATAATAAAAACTAAACGACTTAAGCTTTCATTCTTTAAATCATAAAACTTCAACGTCTTTATCAGATAATAATTTAAATTTTTGAGTTTACCCGGCTTTTCATTTTGCGTCATCAAACCGCCTCCAGATTGCCTGAAAAATAAGAATGCATAAATCTTTTTCATTGAATTCAAAATACAATCAGCTTTGCCATAGTGCTATAATAACATAATAACAATTATTTTACCTAATAGAATATGTGTTTTCAAGTAAATAACACAAATAACTCAAAGCACTCCATTTTAATTATGAACAAAATCTGAGATATAGAAACAGTACCTGTAAATCTACCGTCGGTAATTCGTTTAAAGTATAAGTAAATTATGAATATTAATGTAAAAAAAAGAAAATAATATTGATTACTGGTTTCCAGCATGGTATAATTTTGTTTATAAATCAATAATAAAAAAGATTTAATTAAGTTTTTAGACCTTACCCTCCTTGAAATATTTGGAGTGAGTTTAAAGGTAAGAAGTTAGTTAAATCCAAATATCGAAAGGAGGTTGCCATATGTCTGATAAAACATTGTTATGTAAGGATTGCGGCAGCGAATTTGTTTTTACTGAAGGCGAACAGCAATTTTATCAAGAGAAAGGATTCCAGAACGAGCCTCAAAGGTGTCCTGATTGCAGACGTGCAAGAAAAGCACAAAAAAGAAATGGCGGCGGTTTTAATTCCGGAAACAGACACTTCAGTAACAGATGGTAAGCAATAGGGAGAGTTAAAAACTCTCCTTTTAAATTTATTCTATAAAATAAAATACAAAACAACTTATATAAATGGATTGATATGAGAGGTGTTCAAATTATGAAAAACATTCCTTTATACGATGTGCGGCCTATTCAAAACCTTAAGGACATGCTTGAATCCAGCGTCTCCATTTACAAAGATAAAGCTGCATTTCTTGTAAAACAAAAAGGTGAAGACAGCTATAAGCCTATTTCATTCAATCAGTATAAGTCAGATGTTTACTCACTGGGTACAGCTCTTATCAATCTTGGTTTGAAGGACAAAAGAATTGCACTGATAGGTGAAAACAGATACGAATGGGCAGTTTCGTACCTGTCTGTAGTAAACGGAACAGGAGTAATAGTTCCCCTCGACAAAGAACTTCCTGAAAATGAAATTGAGAACCTTCTCAAACGTGCGCAAGCCAGTGCAATTATATTCTCCGGCGGTAAGGCAGAGCAAATAGCTGAAATTTCCAAAAGGATAAACATCATTGAATTTTATATAAATATGGATCTGGATGAAGACAAGGATGGCATTCTCTCCTTCAGAAAACTGTTGGATAAAGGTTCTGAATTGGTGAAGAACGGTGACAGAAGCTTTATCGATGCGAAAATAGATGAAAATGTTATGACTTCTCTACTTTTCACTTCAGGCACGACAGAAAATTCAAAAGCTGTTATGCTGTCTCATAAAAATATATGTTCAAATCTGATGGACATGTGTCAAATGCTATATATAGATGATAAGGATACATTTTTATCAGTTCTTCCGCTGCATCACACATATGAGTGCACCTGCGGCTTCCTCTGTCAGATATACAGAGGTTCAACCATCGCCTACTGTGAAGGCTTACGTCACATTGTGAAGAACCTTAAGGAATCAAAGACTACCATAATGCTTGGTGTGCCTTTGATATTTGAAGCAATTTACAGGCAGATATGGAACCAGGCATCAAAAAATCCTAAAACCCTCAGAAAACTTAAACTGGGAATAAAAATAAGCAACTTGCTGAAAAAACTTAACATTGATATTACAAAAAAGCTGTTTGCCCCCATCCATGATAATTTCGGCGGACATTTAAGACTCTTTATAAGCGGTGCCGCAGGCATTGACCCGATGGTAGCCAAAGGTTTCAGAGATGTCGGTATAAAACTGGTACAGGGTTATGGCCTCACCGAATGTTCTCCCATACTTGCCGTGAACCGTGATGTTGATTTCAAAGACGATGCAGCAGGTCTCCCGCTGCCACATGTTGAAATCCGCATTGACAGTCCAAATGATGAAGGTGTAGGAGAGATAATAGCAAAAGGTCCTAATGTAATGCTTGGCTACTATGAAAACCCGGAAGCCAACGAGAAATCTTTTAAAGATGGCTGGTTCTATACAGGAGATCTTGGCTTTATAGACAGTGACGGCTTTTTGCACATTACAGGCCGTAAGAAGGATGTTATTGTTACTAAAAACGGAAAGAACATTTATCCGGAAGAAATTGAAAAACTGCTTAATAGAAGCCCATATATAAAAGAGTCACTGGTGTTTGGCAAAAATGATGAAGTATACGGAGATGTAGTGGTGTCAGCAGTCATTGTACCTGACATGGACTATATCAATGAGGAATTCGGCGGAAGGACTCTGTCCCAGGAAGAATTAAATTCGCTGATAAGCAAAGAAGTTAAAGCAGTTAACAAGAGTCTGGTGACTTATAAATATATTAAGGATTTCACACTTCGTGAAACCGAATTTGCTAAAACCACCACCAAAAAAATCAAGAGGTATATGGAAAATGTCAATTAATTGCCATTGTCCGGCATTCATTGGTTCTTACGTTGCGGCTTTGCGGGTTTCATTCCCGTATGCCGCAACGTGGCCCTCTCCCCCTTTTCTGCTGCTGATGAGTATTCACATTTTGCTTTTGCCTTTTGGATACACCTCGTTATCGCCTTGCGATGAAGCCTTATTACTTGCGTCAGGTTTCATGCATAGGTACCAATCAATACACGAATACCCGGGCTTGTTTTGTATTCTCTCCTTGAGCTGCTCATATGTATTTGGCGGAGGTACAATAACAGGCGCTCCAGGGCACCAGTTAGCCGGGGTAACAACTTTATCCCTGTCGGAAGTCTGCAGGGCGTCAATTATTCTTATAATTTCAGGTATGCTTCTTCCGATGGTATGAGGGTATTGCAGCACCACCCTTATAATCTGTTTATCATCGATTATAAAAACGTTTCTTACCGTTGAAGTAGTGCTTGCCGCAGGGGCTATCATTCCATAAAGTCTTGCCACCTTCATATCCCTGTCCGCTATTATTGGAAAGGGTATCTCTATACCGGTATTTTTATAAATATTATAAACCCAGCTCAGATGTGAATGCAGGCTGTCTATGCTAAGTCCGATCAGCTGCACATTTCTCTGCATGAAATACGGAAAATACAATGCAAAGGAAATAAACTCAGTGGTGCATACCGGTGTGTAATCACCAGGATGAGAAAAAAGCACAATCCATTTTCCTGCAAAGTCCGATAACTTCATGTCTCCGAAAGTCGTAACAGCTGAAAAATCAGGAGCCTTTGCCCCTATCTGTGGAGCACATGTTCTGTTCCCATCATCTATGTACACAAAAATCCTCCTTAAAAAAAGCTACATATATATGATACTCACATGGTATGGAAAAGGTGATGACCTATATTTTCAACCTGTTAATTCATGAGTTGTCATTATATGGCTTGTTTTTTATGTGAATTGCTATTTTATGGGTTGTTATTTCATAGCAAAAAAGAGCATAAAAAATCCGTCATACTGACGGAGTATTAATAATATCAAGCATTATAAAATATTGTTTACTTTAAATATAGACTAGTGTAAAGGTTTTTCCTTGTATTCTTGCACCCAATAATCAAAATAAGGATTAACCCATTGTGAACCATCATCATATTCAACCTTTCTAACACAAGCTATAAATTGCTTAGCTTCCGGTGTTTCATCATCCGATATTCGCCAGCAGTTTTCATAACCATAAGTCATTCCGGGTTGTATATCCGCTTCTACATATCCTTCCTTGAGATAATCAGGTAACAACCAACCTGTTTTTACCGGATTACCGGATTCATCAAAGCCCATCCATCCTACTATGTATTTTTTAATTATTTTATTCGTATTATTCTTTACTATTATAGAAATATAAGTTTTATCTGACGTATCTACAAAAGTGCTTATATTTTCAACCGTAACTTCCTGATCCTTCTCCAGTTCTTCCATTTTCTCTTTACGTTCAGTTTCTTTTTTTTCTTCATTTAACTCTTTATAAATAGCATTTTTAACAGATAAATCAGAATCATTTGGAATTAATGTTAATGCTTCATTCAATAATGCTAAGGCCTTATCATAATCATTGGAATTAGCTGCTGCTTCTGCTTCATTCAATATTATTTCTTTATATTCTTTTTTATAGCTATTAATAAGTTCTTGCGCTTCACTATAATTTTCATCTTCACTGATAACATTTTTAAGTTCGTTTAAAGCATCTTTATAATTTTTATTATCCAGGAACTCCTTACCTTTTTTAAAAGCTGTTCGTGAATCATTTAAGCTGTTTATTTCGTTTTTTGCAATTGTAACTTCAGATAATTCCAAACCTGTTGCTTCAATGGTATTTTCAATAGTATCCAATTTAGTAATTGCAGCATTATAATCCAATTTGTTTTCATCAAAATCTTTTTTAACATTCTCAATTTCAGACTTTAAGAAATCAATAATTTCATTTACATCATTTGTATTTCCTTTTATCTCTTCATGATAAATTTTTGTAGCTTCCATATGATTATTCTCACTAATCGCTTCTTTGAATTTGTCGGTAGGATTATTATTAAAAAGAAAGATTGCTGTAATAATAACACCAATTATTAGTACTCCAGTTAAGCCAAACAACAGTAATTTATTGTTCAATTTTTTAAATCGTAAAAATACATTTTTACTTGTATCTGTAGTAACTTTTGAATCACATTTATTATAGAAACTCTTTTTATCAGATATCCCATTACCACATTTGCTATAATCCATTTCAACCCCTCCGCATTATGATACTTTACATTGGTATTATTTATCATATTATATCATAAAATAGAAGTATATGTATCTTTTACTTGTCAAATGCAACAATTAACTGCTCTTTTACCCTAAAAAGATATATAATACGCTCTGTCATTTATATTTCACCGCTTCTCTATAATTTCCGTTAAAAAAGTGCTAAAATTTTATTATTAGGTGTGTCCAAAGATAAATAATATTTTTATTCCGAGTATCAAACTTTTGTTTATAAGTTATTCTGTGATGTAATACTATCAACATATAATGAAAGGAATGAAAGCTGGTATGGCAAAAAAGAACTTATCAACTGAAAATCAGCTGAAAAAATACAAAAAAAGATTCGTTATAGCTATATCCCTTCTTGCAGTTGTTACTGCCTTTTTAGGAGTACTTATTTACCTCAATTATGATTATCTGGCCTTCAAGTATTTTATTTCACAGCACTACATATATACTGATGCACTGGATGAACTATACAAGCAGGAAATAAAGCGGGATGTAAACGGAAAGTACTTTTCATATTTTGATAACGTTGTGATATCAACTTTCACCAAACGCATACGGGAAATAAACAACGATAAATATACATACCTCTACACACCTGAGTCATATAAGCAATACAAACAGGAAGAAAAAGAAGAAGCTCTTGCTTCAGAAATAAAGGTTCTGGACGATAAAACCATTTATATGCGTCTTACAAATTTCTCAAAATATACGCTTGATTTTGTACGTGACAACGCTGAACAACTGAAAAAGTATCCATACCTGGTAATTGACCTCAGGGATAATTACGGCGGGGATATAGACGCTATGACAAAAATATCCGGTATGTTTCTCCCGAAGAACAGCATAATTGCAGTAGATAAGATGCGCCTTCTTGACTGGACCTATAAATCAAAGGGCAATAAAACATTTGATTATAAAGGTATAGCAATACTGCAAAACAAAAACACCGCCAGTTCATCCGAAAATCTCATAGCCGCTTTGCATGACAACCTTGACAATGTTGTATTGGTAGGTGAAACAACTTTCGGAAAAGGAATAGGACAATTCACCCTGCCTCTTAAAAGGGGATTTGCCGTAAAGGCTACTGTTCTTCTCTGGTACACACCGGCAGGTACCAATATTCAAGGCAAAGGCATAGATCCGGATATCCCCTACAGCGGTAATGATATCGTTGAGTTTTCAGTTAAGGCAATAAAGGAGCAGTTTAAGTAACAAATAACGTTTTTTACTCAAAATAATATTTTTGCTGTAAAGAAATTCTTTCGCTAAAAATTACATTTTTGCGCAAAGTATTCCTTTATCTTTCTTTTAATATCCTCACCTCATCATCTGTAAGCTCCCTGCATTCTCCCGGTTTGAGGCTTTCATCAAGTCTCAAACCGCCAAATTCAATTCTTCTCAAATATTTAACCTTTTTACCTACCGCTATAAACATCCTCTTTACCTGATGAAATTTACCTTCATTTATAACCAGCTCCACTTCTGAATGCGCACCCGCCCTGATTATCTCCAATTGTGCCGGCAAAGTTTTATATCCGTCGTCAAGTACAATGCCCTCTCTGAATTTTTCTTTGTCATCCTCTGTCACCATACCCTCCACAAGGGCATAATATTTTTTGGGTACGTGTTTTTTAGGTGACAACAGTTCATGAGCCAACTGGCCATCGTTAGTCATCAGCAAAAAGCCTTCAGTATCAATATCAAGCCTTCCTGCAGGAAAAGGTTCAAAAGGTTTGTATTCTTCAGGCAGTAAATCTACAACGGTTTTATATTTATTGTCATAAGTAGCAGACACAACACCTTGAGGCTTGTTTAACATTATATAAACATACTTTCTGTAGTTCAGCTTTTCTCCGTCTATCTCAATTGTGCTTGCCATAGGATCTACGTGCATACCGCTGTCTTTGACAATTTCTCCGTCAACTTTAACAATACCTCTTTTAATTAACTGCTTTATTTCCTTCCTTGTACCATATCCATGATTGGACAGGAGTTTGTCAAGTCTTTGGGTATTTCTCATAATTCAAACCTCCGTACAAAATTCCTTATGCAAAAACTCTTTATACAAAAATTCCTTCTTGCCATTTATTCCTCTTAGTGTTATAATAATTTCTGCAATTAAAAAAAATACGTGGCCCATTGGTCAAGCGGCCTAAGACTCCGCCCTCTCACGGCGGCAACAGGGGTTCGAATCCCCTATGGGTCACCAAAAAACCACCTCAAATCTGAGGTGGTTTTTCTTTATTACAGGCTTTCCTCCAGCCGTTCCTTTATTGCCAGCAGAAACTCTTCAGTGTTTACCACTTTTTTATCTGCGATATCGGAAAGCAATGCCAGGTCTTTTGTCATAACCCCTTCATCTATTGTCCTCAGTGAAGCATCTTCCAACTTTTGTGCAAATTCAACAAGGTCATTCAATCCATCAATTTCTCCACGCTTTTTCAAAGCACCTGTCCATGCAAACAAAGTTGCAATAGAATTTGTTGATGTCTCCTCACCCTTAAGATGCTTATAATAGTGTCTCTGAACAGTTCCGTGCGCAGCTTCATATTCATAATAGCCTTCAGGAGAAACCAGTACAGAAGTCATCATTGCAAGGCTTCCGAATGCAGTTGCCACCATATCGGACATAACGTCTCCGTCATAGTTCTTACAAGCCCACAGCATGCCGCCTTTTGACCTTATAACTCTTGCAACTGCATCATCTATGAGAGTGTAGAAGTAATCAATACCCGCTTCTTCAAATTTATCCTTGAATTCGTTTTCGTATATTTCCTGGAAAATATCTTTAAATGTATGGTCATAAACTTTTGAAATAGTGTCTTTGGTGGCAAACCATACATCTGTCTTCTGATCCAGCGCATAAGTAAAGCATGCTCTAGCAAAACTTTTGATTGATTTATCAAGGTTATGCATTCCCAGTACTACACCTTCGCCCGCAAATTCATGGACAGTCTGTCTTGATACTTCTCCATCATCCGAAGTAAATACCAGTTCTACCTTTCCGGGCTTTGTTACTCTGTATTCAACATCCTTGTAGACATCTCCATAAGCATGCCTTGCTATTATTATTGGCTTTTCCCATGTTCTTACAAAAGGCTTTATGCTCTTTACCAGTATTGGTGCGCGGAATACAGTTCCGTCCAGTATTGCTCTTATAGTACCGTTAGGGCTCTTCCACATCTTTTTAAGGTTGTATTCCTTTACCCTTTCAGCATTTGGAGTTATGGTAGCACATTTAACTCCTACTCCGTATTTCTTGATTGCTTCAGCTGCTTCAACAGTTATTCTGTCTTCAGTTTCATCTCTCTTTTCGAGCCCAAGGTCGTAATACTCAGTTTTGAGATCTATATAAGGTGTAAGGAGTATGTCCTTTATCATTTTCCAGATTACTCTGGTCATTTCATCTCCATCCATCTCAACCAGCGGCACTTTCATCGCTATTTTATTACTCATAATCGCATTTCCTCCTCATAAGTTGTAATCATTTTGAGAAATACTATTTATTCTTGAGCAAATTATTCATCGCATTCCGTATGTGTTTTTCTGTAAGCTTCTCTGCCCTGTCAGGGTCCCTGTCAATAATAGCCTGAAGAATATCCTGGTGCTCCTTCAAAGCCTTGCGGGCCCTTCCGGGAGTTGAAAACGAAGCATTTCTTGCACGCTGCAGGTAATGGTGAAATGTGCTGAGTGTATTAATCAAAGGCCTGCTCTTGCTTGCTTTGAATAATATATAATGAAAATTATTGTCAAACTTGTAAAGCTGGCCAACATCATTTTTCATTGTATAGAACTCCTCCAGCTCCACTGCTTCTTTTAACTCAGCCAATTCCTCCTGTGTTATCTTTTCCGCTGCCCACCTGGCGGCAAGACCTTCTATTTTCATCCTTATAGTATAAATATCATAAATATCCTGACTGGTAATCCCCGTTACAACAGTTCCCTTATTGGGAGTCGATTTAACCAATCCCTTAAGCTCAAGCTGTTTAAGAGCTTCACGTACGGGAGTCCTGCTGACGCCAAGCTCCTGCGATAGTCTCGATTCAATGAGACTATCGCCGGGCTGGTATTTCCCATTTAATATATCATCCTGAATTTGTGCAAATACTCTTTCCTGCAACGACCCCGTACTTCCGTCATTTTCGATCTGGTCAAACCATGCCATTTAACAGCATCCTCCTTAAAACGGGAAAGCAACTCCTTTCCCATCCTGATGCAGGATTCCTGAAAATCCTGTAAATCCTGCACGTTAACTTATTAGTCCTTCGGCGGTTGCACTTGTATTATTTACCTGCTGAAGCGCTTGTATAATTAAGCAATCCACCTGCAAGTATAATTTCAACCTGCCTTTGAGACAAGCTCATTTTTACCTTTATATCAATATTCTTTGTCTTATTCTTCAATACAAGCTCGCTTCCATTCTTAACCTGCTCTCTTGCATTTTCCAGAACAAGTTCGTCACCGGCATCAATTCTGTCATAATCAGCCTCATCGGCAAATGTCATAGGTAAAATACCGGAATTTATCAGGTTAGCCATGTGGATTCTTGCAAAGGATTTAGCAATAACTCCTTTAATTCCCAGCTGCAAAGGCGCAAGTGCAGCATGCTCGCGGCTTGAGCCCTGTCCGTAGTTCACTCCGCCTATAATAAAGCCTCCTCCGTTCTCCTTTGCTCTCTTTGGAAAATCAGGATCGCAGGGGGTGAGACAAAATTCTGCCAAATACGGTACATTCGACCTGTACGGCAATAATTTCGCATTTGACGGCATTATGTGGTCAGTAGTGATATTGTCGCCAAGCTTAATTAAAGCTTTACCGCTTACTGTATCAGGCAACTTTTTGTTGATTGGGAAGGGTTTGATGTTCGGCCCTCTCACCACTTCAACATCGCTGCCCTCCGGTGCAGGCGGTATTACCATATTATCATTTATAAGAAATCTTTCAGGCATTTTTATTGAAGGTGCCTCTCCAAGCTCTCTAGGATCAGTAAGCACTCCGGTAAGCGCACTTGCTGCAGCCACTTCAGGACTTACAAGGTATACTTTTGCGGAAGCAGTTCCGCTTCGTCCTTCAAAGTTTCTGTTGAATGTTCTTAAGGAAACTGCATTGGAAGCCGGTGCCTGACCCATACCAATACATGGACCACATGCAGACTCAAGTATTCTTGCCCCCGCAGCAACCATATCTGCCAGTGCTCCGTTTTGTGCAAGCATTGTAAGTACTTGTTTTGAACCGGGTGCAATTACCAGGCTTACTGACGGATGTACAGTCTTGCCTTTCAGAATTGCAGCTACCTTCATCATATCTACATAAGAAGAATTTGTACAACTTCCTATGGCAACCTGATCAACCTTTAAGCCTTTAATTTCACTAACCTTAGCTATGTTGTCCGGACTATGCGGCTGTGCTGCAAGAGGCTCAAGCTTGTCAAGATCTATTACTATCTCTTCATCATATTGAGCATCATCGTCAGCAACCAGCTCTACCCAATCTTCCTCTCTGTCCTGTGCCTTAAGGAACTCTCTTGTAATCTCATCACTCGGGAATATTGAAGTTGTGGCGCCAAGTTCTGCTCCCATGTTGGTTATTGTTGCCCTTTCAGGGACTGAAAGAGTTTTTACTCCTTCTCCTGCATACTCAATTACCTTTCCAACGCCGCCTTTTACTGAAAGAATTCTAAGAAGCTCCAGTATTATATCTTTAGCAGCAACCCACGGCTGCAGTTTTCCTTTTAATACAACCCTGCAAACTTTCGGCATCATCAGGTAATATGGTCCTCCGCCCATTGCAACTGCTACATCCAGCCCACCGGCACCTATCGCGAGCATTCCTATGCCGCCTCCTGTCGGTGTATGGCTGTCTGAGCCAAGAAGAGTCATTCCCGGAACCCCGAACCTTTCAAGATGAACCTGATGGCATATTCCGTTGCCTGGACGGGAAAAGTATATACCATGCTTTGCCGCCACTGTTTGTATATATTTATGGTCATCAGCATTTTCAAATCCTGCCTGTAATGTATTGTGATCTATATATGCTACTGATTTTTTTGTTTTAACCCTTGGTATGCCCATTGCTTCAAACTGCAAATAAGCCATGGTTCCTGTGGAGTCCTGAGTAAGTGTCTGGTCAATTCTTATTGAAATTTCCTTTCCCGGTATCATTTCACCACTTATCAGGTGTTCTTTTATAATTTTCTGTACTAGATTTAAACCCATAAAATCCCTCCTATATTTTTTACTTATCAATGCATCTGCTTTAAAGCAAAAGATTTAATACGGAGTATTAATTCCCGGATACTATTTATAGCAACAGCATTTATTCCCGAAAGTTACAGCGTGGAAGCCAAAGTTAACAATTCCGGTACAATTCTCTTGATAGCGTCCTCAAGCTCCTTATCGCTGATACATGTAACGCGTCCGTTTCCATACTGCTCATCTACCCATTCTTTTAATTTGACCAATCTTTCATCCCTCTTGTCCAATCTCTTATCACCGGTTAATTTCAGATAGTTGTTTATCCAGTGAGCAAGGCCCGCTAAACCGGAAGTCTGGTTTATTGCAACTCCTACCGGTCTATTGAGCAACTTTTCAGTATTGAAAATGTTATATATTTCTTCATCCTTCAAAATACCGTCGGCATGTATACCGGCCTGTGTCACATTAAAGTCCTTTCCTACAAATGGCGTCCTGGCAGGTATCTCATACCCGAGTTCTTTCTCATAGTATTCCGCAATTTCAGTTATAACAGTAGTATCCATTCCGTCAGTAGTTCCACGGAGCTGTGCATACTCTATTACCATAGCCTCCAGAGGTGTATTTCCTGTTCTTTCACCTATTCCAAGAAGAGAGCAGTTAACAGAGGACGCACCGTACAACCACGCAGTTGCTGAATTAACAACCGCTTTATAGAAATCATTGTGACCATGCCATTCTATAAGCTCGCTTGGGAAACCTGCATAGTGCCTCAATCCATAGATAATACCCGGAACACTTCTTGGAAGGGCAACTCCGGGATAAGGAACACCATAACCCAATGTATCGCATGCACGAATCTTAATGGGAACACCACTTTCGTCCGAAAGCTTCCTGAGTTCAAGGGCAAAAGGAATTACAAAGCCATAAAAGTCTGCCCTGGTAATATCCTCAAAATGGCACCTGGGTTTAATACCAACATCGATAGCACTCTTAATTATACCAAGGTAATGGTCCAGAGCTTGTTTCCTGGTCATTTTCAATTTCTTAAAAATATGGTAGTCAGAGCAGCTGACTAAAATGCCGCTTTCTTTTACTCCCATGTCCTTTGCAAGCTGAAAATCTTTTTTTGTTGCCCTTATCCAGCTTGTTACTTCCGGATATTTGTAACCTCTTTCCATACACTTATATACAGCTTGCTTGTCTCTTTCGCTGTAGAGAAAAAACTCACACTGTCTTATTTTCCCATTAGGTCCTCCCAGCTTATGTATCAAATCAAACAAATGTAAAATTTGCTCAACGGTATATGGAGCCCTTGACTGCTGGCCATCCCTGAATGTTGTATCAGTTATCCATATCTCATCTGCAGGATGCATAGGAACCCTTCTGTGATTGAACGCAGTCTTTGGTATTTCATCATATGAATATATCTCTCTATAAAGATTAGGCTCACTTACATCCTGAAGCGAATATCTGTACTGAGTTTGCTCAAGCGTATTACTCTTCTTATTGAATTCAATCATACTTTACCCCCTCGTTCTCGGACATATACGAAAAAAAAATGTATGTATGTACTAATGTATATGTGTATTATTGTATACAATTATACAATTCATGTCAATATAATCTAACACAAAATAAGGTTAAATTTCCCAAATATTCGACGTTAAATTTTCTACACATTTTTTCTACACACTAACAAAAATTTACCTTTTATATATAAAAATTTTGGAAAAAAAGAAGGAATTTTTGTATTTATATAGAAAGTATTAAGTATGCCTTATCGTGTCAAATGCCATTAGTATGGCAAGTACACAATTCGACTTTTGCATTACACTTGTGGGGTGATTCAATGAAAACTAAAAACAAAGGCTCAAAAACAACAGCAACATTTGCCTGGATATTTACAATAGTCATAGGTGTAGCTTTTGGCGTAATTACGGGCCTTGTAACCATGCAGTGGTCAACAGTTCCACTGTTTGTTGCATCTGGCGTAGTCACTGCGTTCATAATGCAGTTATTTATCAACTTATCCATTAAAAAGTTGGCAAATCGCTTTTCAAACGAGATGGAACTAATTAAGCAGGGAGATTTTTCCCATCTTGTCGATTCGAAAAGCTATGGAGTTTTAAGCAGTGTATCTTCAATTGTCAATGTTGTGCTTAGTGATATACGTGTATTGATTGATAGCTTTTTCAATCTGTCAACGTCAATAGTTCAGGCTTCACGAAAGGTTGGTCAGACTTCCAAGGAAGCATCCGCAGCTATGTATGAGATTTCCAGGACTGTGGATGAAATCGCAAAAGGTGCTTCCAGCCAGGCCCAGGAAGCTCAGCAAGGAGTCCAGGTGGTTGATAAGTTATCCGAACAG
Source organism: Clostridiaceae bacterium (assembly GCA_012840085.1). GTDB lineage: Bacteria > Bacillota > Clostridia > Acetivibrionales > DUMB01 > DUMB01. The sequence continues at coordinate 66,491 of DUMB01000006.1, read as the reverse complement.
ATTAACTTTGTTTATGAAAGCTATAAAGGAATAATGGAGCATACAGGTAAAATAAACGAGCTTAACGAGATTGGAATCCAGGCAGTAAACACACTTCACGGAAAATCACAGGAAACTTTTGAAGCAACACAAAAAATATTTGCAGTAGTTGAAAAACTGACAAATACAATAAAAGATATAGGATTATTTGTTGAATCAATTGAAAACATTGCAGAACAGACAAATCTGCTTGCATTAAATGCAGCTATAGAGGCGGCTCGTGCAGGAGAAGCAGGAAAAGGTTTTGCAGTGGTAGCTGAGGAAGTCAGAAAGCTTGCTGACGAAAGCAGAAAATCCACCGAAGAAATTTCCAATTTAATGCAAAGCATACAGGAAGAATCGATGCTTGCAATCAAGTCAATGGAAACAATGAAGGCAGTTTCACAGGAACAAAATAAAGCCGTTGAAGATACAAATAACGCTTTCAGGAATATAGCAAACGGAATTACCTCTATAGTGGATAAAATACAGGATGTAAGCGTATCTGTTTCAAATATGCAAAGAGACAAAGATGAAGTAATTTCTGTGATAGAAAACATCTCTTCAGTATCTGAGGAGACTGCTGCATCAAGTGAAGAAGTGGCAGCTACAACAGAGCATCAGTTAAAAGCCATCAATGATATGGAAGAAGCCGCAAAGAGTCTTGATGCACTTGTGCATGAATTAGACTCCAGACTTAAGAAATATAAGCTTCGCTAAAAACCTGTCAGCCATAAAAAAAGCCTGATAATTAAACATCAGGCTTTTTTCTTTTGCTTGTTCATTTTTTATTTCATATGATTTATATTTTCTATGATTTATATTTTGTATGATTCATATTTTATATGATTTATCATAGTATTTTGTATCAATTTTTTTCGCAACATATGTTGCTTTTCTCATGAATAAATTCACGAGTATGTGGCAACAGGTTCATCAATTCATATTTCGTAAGATTTCATCAATTCAGAGGCAGTAACATTTCCAAAATTTTCCCTGGCTTCAGCAATCAACTGTTCTACATCATATTCCGGGAAAAAGTGCGTAAGAATCAGTTTCTTTGCCCCACTCTCTTTTGCCACAATACCACATTCCCTTGCCGTAAGATGCGGTACATTATCATCTTTTTTATCAGCTGAAAGAAGTCCGGCATCAAGCATGACAACATCTGCACCGCCGGAAAATTCTATTATGTTTTTGTTCCAGGAGGTATCTCCCGAAAATACAAATTTCTTTCCGCCGCTTGAAACACATACAGCAAACGACTTGAAAGGATGTGTCATCGGAGAAAATGTTACAGTAATATCTCCAATATTCAGTACCATATCATCTGTAATGGCTTTTAAATTAAATGCATCATTTATATCGAGCCTTTTGAATTCCTCCTGCGGTTCAGGAGATGCATACACATCAATCCTGTGATTCATAGCGCCCCTTTTCATTTTGGCCTGTATGGCATATCTTAAAACCATCATATCAGACATATGGTCACTGTGAAGGTGGGTAATAATAATCGCATCCAGTTCTTCAAATCTGATGACTTTCTGCAGATTACTCAGTACACCATTTCCACAATCCAACAAAATATTCTTTCCGCCATGCTGTATCAAATAGCCTGAACACGCACCACCGGCAGATGGATAAGGCCCGTTGTTTCCAAGCACTGTAAGTTTCATGCGCTATTGCCCTCCCTCATTAATAATCCTTTTTAAGAATCATGATAACTTAACAATCATGATAATTCTCCGGTTATGAAAATTTATTGGTCATGATAATTCACTTTTTATAACATGATGACCTAAATTATATAATAGCATACATTAAACCGGCAATGCCAGAAAAAACAGTGAAGTTAATGGAGGTATGCACGCACATCTGCCTTTATAAGAATAGAAGAAAGTATGTATGCAACTAATGCACTTATACCTCCTTGTACGAGGTTGAAAGGCAGCTCCGCTACAGCAAATGTAAGCCCGAATGTAGTATCAAACAAACTGAGAATAAAAGCTTCAGCAACAAAGTACCCGAATGCCATTACGAGGGCACCTGCAACCGCTGCTGCCATTCTATGAGCCTGTTCCTTTCCTTTTGTTTCCCCCCTTGTTGCAAGTTCTCCGGCAATATAACCTTCAAAGCCCTTTACTATAAATGTTACAGGTGCAAATACAAAACCTCCGGGGAAAGTTATATCTGCCAGCGCTGAGCCAATTGCCCCTGCAAACATGCCGCTTCTTCTGCCCAGAAGAATTGCTGTAATGATTATCACAGTATCACCAAGATTAATAACACCCGGAGCTATCGGTCCAGGAATACTTATTATCCGCGTCGCCAAAAATGTTAAAGCTATCATTACTCCATTCAGTACAATGTTTTTTGTATTAGCTTTTTTTATTATTGTTCCCTTTTTCATCCTGCATTCCCCCCGCTATCATTACTGTATCGATACAGTTGTTAAGTGTATCGAAATATTTTTAATATTTTAGGGGGGAATGTTATTTTTGTCAAGAGATATTTGGAAAATGGACATACTTTTCTGAAGAAGATGTTTACTTTTGCCTGGTAATAGATTTTCACCGCTTCGAAGATATTTCTGCTGACCAAAATGAGACAAAACAGGTTATATTACTTCGTGTACCTTTGCGGAAGTAGTTATAATTGCTTTTTTTGCTAATTTATTATATATTTCCAATGCCTGTCCGCCTGTATAGTCTCTGCCCATCGGCGGGTCATCCTCCACTATGACAAGATTTTGCGCATAGGAAGCAGCTTCGAGATTTCTTATATTCTGAATTCCAAAGGGCATATTGCAAAGTATTGTCAGATCGGCATTCTTTATTAACTCAACATTTTTGTTGAAGTATTGCTCATTTATCCCATTAAAAGGCTCAGTTACAACAGCCTTTATTCCAAAAACATCCGCACATTGCAAATCACTGTCACCGGGGAACAGTACTCCTGTTGAAACTTCATGCCCATATTCAAACAACTGCCTCATTATGCCGGATGCTGAGCCCCCTCCACCGATGACATGTATTTTCTTTCCGGGCTTTCCCTGCTCCAGCTTGTGAGTGTAAAAATCCAATAATCCGGTTATTCTGTTTCTATAAACAACTGCCCTGACACCATATGCCACAGAAAGGTTTTCAGGGGTCAGTACCTCTTCAACGCTTCCATCGGATAGTATTTTACCGTCTTTCATCAGCACAAGCCTCGAGCAATAACGCGATGCCAGTTTAAGATCATGCACTGCTGCAATGACAGTCTTTCCGTTTGCAACTAACTCACAGCAATACTTAAAAATCTGTTCTTCATATGATATGTCAAGACTTGCAGTAGGCTCATCCAGCAGAATCAAATGAGTCTCTTGCGTAAGCACCTTTGCAAACAGAACCCTCTGCCTTTCTCCCCCTGACATGTTGGTAACAGGCTTGGATTCAAATTTTAAAGTGTCTGTGTAGCTCATGTGCTTTCTGGCTATTCTATAATCTTCACTGCTTTCTGTTTCGAACCTTTTAAGGTAGGGATACCTTCCGGTAAGAACAACATCTATTGCAGGGAATGGAAATGTGACATTCGTATTCTGATGCATAAGTGCTACTTCACGTGCAATCTTTTTACAATCAGTACGTTTTATATCCATGCCATTCACATAAATTTCCCCATTATTACAGCTGTATATACCGCTGATACATTTCAAAAGCGTAGATTTGCCCGCGCCATTAGGGCCTATAAGGCCTACAAGCTCACCTTTGCCTACACACAAGTTTATTTCTTTAAGAATTTCAACATCGTCTATTGAATAGTGAAGATCCTTAATCAGGACTGAATAATCTCCGTAACCTGCAGTCATACGGCATCTCCCCCTTTTCTTGTTTTAATCAGTAAAAACAGAAAATAAGGAGCACCTATTAATGAAGTAACTATTCCAACGCCAATGCCTCTTGGATTTGGGATTGCCCTTGCTATAAGATCACATGCCACAAGAAATATTGAACCGCCAACGGCACTTACAGGTATAAGTATTCTATGGTCGGGACCTACAATAAGCCTCATAATATGGGGCACAATCAGGCCTACAAAGCTTATATTGCCGCTGACACTTACTGCCGCAGCTGTAGCAATTGATGTGAGCACAAGCAGTATTTTCCGAGTTTTTGCTGAATTCAATCCCACCGCCTGAGCTTCTTCTTCACCAAGCAGAAGTATGTTGAGGTCTCTTGAATAGGCAAGAAGTATCGCAATACATGTAATAATAGGAACCACAGCCATTGCGACGTGTTCCCACCTTCTTGCAGTAAGTCCTCCAGTAGTCCAGAAAAGATATTCCTTTATCTGGTCTCCATGAATCGTGGTCAGCACAATTGATGTCATAGCTCCAAGAAACATGCTGACAGCTATACCTGACAATACGAGGGTGAGTACCGGAATTTTTCCGCCTCTCTTTGATAACCTAAAAACCGCATAAGATGCTGCAAGGGCACCAACGGCAGCAAAAACAGGGAGGAAAAATACGCTCTTTGAATTAAGCCTAAGGGCAATTGCTATTACCGCTCCAAGGCCGGCACCGCTGGACACGCCCAATATACCTGGGTCAGCCATGGGGTTCCTGAACATTCCCTGCATGACAACTCCCGATGTAGCAAGTCCTGCCCCTACAAGGGCTGCAACCAGTACACCCGGGAAACGTACATAAAATATTATTTCCTCATGTCCTTCCTGAAAAGTGGCATTCTTAAGAATACCAATATTTTTTAATATTATTCTGGCCGTTTGTCCAAAAGGTACATATACAGCACCTATTGCCGTTGCAAGTACAAGCACCAGCGCAAGTACTCCCAGCATAACCGGAAGCACAATTTTTTTCTTGGCATTGTGCTTTGGCTTGTCCCCTGAAAAATCCTCTTTCGCTCTCATCCCTGTTTCTCTTTTATTGAACATTTTCATACCCCATTATCATGCATAATGTATAACAGGGATGCATGTTCTTTCTATTATTTATCTGTTTATCTGAAAATGCACCCCTGTGTAACTCAATTTTTCAGCATATTTTAAACTAACTCATTTATTCCTTAAAAAGTTCAGGATACGCAGCCTTTGCCAAGTCCTCAACGCCAAGAACTATATATTGTGAAAGAGCTGTAGTATGAGATTCCGGTAATGAAAATACTCTGTTATTCTTAATTGCACTTACATTCTGAAGACTTTTATCATTTTTTATATCATTGTAAAATTCCTCAGCATTAAAACCTTCATATGACCAGTTTGGAAGAACTAATATGTCTGGGTTAAGTTCTATTATTTTTTCCTTGGATATCTGCACCCATCCTTCCATACCCAACTCTGAGGCCAGGTTAATTACACCTGCATAAGATGCCAGGTCATCAAAGGTGGTATTTTTGCCGTAAGTATAGAAAAATGAATCACAAGATAAAGCTTTAAGCTTTTCTTCTGCTTTCAAATTTTTAACCCTTTCTTCAACATATTTCAGCTTGCTGTCCATTTGCGCTATTATTTCTTTTCCCTTTTCCACTTCACCAGTGACGTAGGCTATTTCCTCAATTACCTTCTTCTGCTCATCAATATTGTTAGCTGCCATATAAGCATAAACATTTATGCCTGCATCCCTTAGCTGCTGTACAATATTAGCATCTGTCCAGCTGGCAACAAATACCATGTCAGGCTGGAGGGAAATTAACTTTTCAACATCTGCCGCTGCCAGAAGTGTAAAGCCTTCAGCTTCATCCACTACATTTGAAAGTCCTTTATCATCAGCCAGGTCTGACAAAGCAGCTATTCTGTTCTTATCCACAAGCTCCAGCAGAATTTCATCCGTACCTAATGTAAGCGAAATTATCTTTTCAGGCTTCTTATCAATTGTCATTTCATAACCGTTTGCATCTTTAACTGTCAGCGGGTAGGCAACTGAATTGTCACTTTGAGAACCATTATCCTGTGAATTCCCGTTTGATGCTTCATCATTCTTCTGACCGCCGTTCTGTACGTCTTCAACGCCGTTTGCAGAATTGTCATCCTTGTCCTTGGATTTCCCGCATGCTGAAAACAACATCATGGATAACGCCATTATAACCAAAAGTATTACCGTGTTTTTTAAAATCTTTTTCATAGTTTATTACACTCTCCTATCATATTCTTGTTCCTGATATTTTTTCTCCTGTCATAACTATTTCAAAATATTTATAACAGTAAACAAATCATTTGTTTGCCGATAAGGCATTGCATAAGATAAATTTAAAGCAAAACTTAAACTTAATGTAAAATTTAAACTTAAAGTTAAACTTCAACTTAAATTTAACTTAAAAATAAATCAAAGGTTAAAACTCAATCTCCGGAACTTAAAATTCAATCCCCTTGCGTGCAGCAATGCCCTTATTCATCGGATGTTTGACCTCATTTATTTCAGACACATAATCAGCAAGCTCTATAAGCTCATTAGGCGCGTTTCTGCCTGTAAGCACAATCTCAACGTCCCTGTGCCTGTCTTTTATAAGGCTTACCACATCTTCTACTTTTACCATTTCACTTTTTATAGCAGCCATAATTTCATCGAGAATCACCATCTGCCACTGGCCGCTTGCAGCAGCTTTCCGTGCATAATCAAGAAGTTCATTCTGCACATTCTTCTCATATTCTTTTTCCTCACTGCTCATCTGCCATGTGAATTTTCCGGTTGATTTCCCCCTGTGAATAGTAAACATGGGAGCAAGCTTTTCTATAGTTATTGCCTCCCCTGTTTCCGTTCCTTTGAGAAACTGCACCATCAATACCTTGAAACCTCTGCCACATGCCCTTATTCCAAGACCAACGGCAGCAGAAGTCTTACCTTTGCCATTTCCGGTATATATGTGCACCAAACCTTGCATAGTTGCACCTGCCTTTTTTATAATATTCCGGATAAATTAAATTCCAATAAATATTCTAACCGTTCTGAATTCCAGCCAATCCTAAATCTAATCGCCTTAGGTTATTATGCAAATATGTAATGCTACAACTCTTTATCAGAAAGTGCCAGAGACGCTAAAAAAACCTCTAGCCAGCAGGTTAGAGGTTTGCAATAATCACACCAATATATTTCCACACATTAACACCTCCTCTATCTCCCGTAGAGCTTGCGGTGTACAAATACAGGCAGGTTTTCTGGCTCAAGCATCATCACCTCTAAGGCCTTCCCAGAGAGTTTGTGCCATTTGGCTTTATCTCCAGTGGCATAGTTTCGTCAGGTTTAAATTAGATTATAACCTTTTCTGAATATCTTTACCTGTACATGAATCCAACTTTACCTGACTACGCTTCATTTAGAGGCTCCACTTTCACAGCGGCGGGACCGCGCGGGATTGAAACCCGACTTCCCTATATCCGGGAAAATGTATTTCCACGGATTGAACCTGTATTCTTACGCAAGATATTCTGTTGTAATCATCAACTATTTTTGCAAACAGTTTCGCAACTTATTAATAAAATTAGTATATATAATAATTGCTAATATTGCAATAGCATTTATTTCTTTATTCTTCTTCCACCCTTATTACACTTATAATATCATTTATTGAAGCTGAAGCTTTTAAGCTTTCCTTCTTGGATACGAGCTCACCTTCTTTTGCTTTAGCCGTTACAAAAGCAACCTCATCTTTATAGCTGTCTCTGGCGGCTTTTATGAACTCAACATCCCCAAAGACCTGTTTGATATAATTTTCAGCTTCTTCACTGTTGTTTGCAGATACCCTTATGAAAAATCTTGTAGTGCTTTCATTTATGTCAATAATATTGTTATAGTCTTTTCTTTTCCAAACAGTTCTGCCATTACTGTCTATATGTCTTACTATATCAATTACATCAGCTACAACAGCACTTGCCGTAGGAAGTTTTCCGGCACCTTTTCCATAGAACATGGCATCTCCGATAGCATTTCCTTTTACAATAATTGCATTGAAAACATCTTCAACATTTGCCACCGGATGATTTTTACTAATAATGGCAGGACTTACTCTTGCAAATATTTTATCGCCTACCTTCTTGCTGATGGCCAGCAGCTTGATTACGGAGTTCATGGCTTCAGCATATTCCATATCAGCTAATGTTATGTTTGAAATTCCTTCAGTATATATATTCTTACTGTCAACAAACTCATTGTACGCAATTGAAGACAGTATGGCTATCTTCCTGCATGCATCGTGTCCTTCTATATCTGCAGCCGGATTTGCTTCAGCATATCCATTCTGTTGCGCACTTTTAAGGGCTTCGTCAAAATTCTTGCCTTCTCTTTTCATCTGAGTAAGTATATAATTTGTGGTTCCATTAAGAATTCCCGTTATTCCCACAATTTCATTAGCTGCAAGGCATTGATTGAGTGGCCGTATTATTGGTATACCTCCCCCAACGCTTGCCTCAAATAAATAATTAACCCCACATTCTTTGGCCAGTTTCATAAGCTCAGGACCATGTGTAGCAACAAGTTCTTTATTGGATGTAACCACGTGTTTGCCTTTAAGAAATGCCCTCCTGGTATACTCATGGGCAATACCGACACCACCGATGGTTTCAACTACTATATTTATTGAATCATCTTCAAAAACATCATCAGGATTATGAGTTATAAGATCTCTGTCTGGGCTGTCAGGAAAATCACGGATATCGAGAATTTTTTTTACTCTTATTTCCTCTCCAGCCTTTCTTGAAATGCTAACACTGTTTTCTTTCAGAACTTCTACAACACCTGAGCCAACAACTCCATAGCCTAATACTGCAACATTCGCCATAATTATTACCTCCCTATTCCCTGGCAAGTATTTCGTGCCTTCGAACACCATCTATTTTACTTATTTTATCCATCAATTCTTTAATGTCTATTATCATATCAGTGGTCTCAATAGATATAGTTACATCAGCAAGGTTATTAATAGGTATGTTCTGGTTTATCGTCAAAATATTTGCCTTTGCCAAAGCTATCTCATTGATAATCCTTGACAGTATTCCTGAAAAATTCTCCAGAGTAAAGTAAAGTGTAATAACCTTTCCTCTTGATGTCTCATAAAAAGGAAATACAAAATCTCTATACTTGTAATAAGCACTGCGGCTTATTCCTACTTCTCTGACAGCGTCATTTACTGTCTTAACAGTTCCCTTTCCAAGTATTTTCTTAACCTCAATTACTTTAGAAAACACTTCAGGCAGAACTGAAGAATCCACAAGAAAAAAAGTAGTGTCTTTTTTCATAAATCCTCCACAATTGTGTCCATAGCTCATGCACATTTGTGTATCTATGGTGAAATATTAGCACATTTCGCACTAGAGTTCAATATATTTTTTATAAAAGTTGACAAAAAACTACCGGAAGGAGTTTTCTAATGTCATGGAAAAAGAAATATTCCAATGAATTCAAATATGCTATAGTAAAAGAGTATTTAGGCAGTCATACAGGCGGTTATGATATTCTAGCTGCAAAATATGGAATTGACAGAACAATGATCAGGATTCAAAGTCATTTACAAAAAAACCGCTTATCTTAATGATAAGCGGTTTTTGGTGAGCCATCGGCGACTCGAACGCCGGACACCTTGATTAAAAGTCAAGTGCTCTGCCTGCTGAGCTAATGGCTCAAATGGCTGGGATGGCAGGACTCGAACCTACGAATGCGGGAGTCAAAGTCCCGTGCCTTACCGACTTGGCTACATCCCAATAATTTAAAAAATTTATTGGGGTGAATAGTGGGATTCGAACCCACGACCTCCAGGGCCACAACCTGGCGCTCTAACCGACTGAGCTATATCCACCATTCACATATCAAACATTCCTTACAAGGTGGGTAACATCTTTTTAATAACAATGTCCATAGACCTCATTAAGGAATCATCCTGCCGGCATCAATACCGATGCCTGCACGCCTTCACAAGATTTTATTGTTTTCTCTCGAAAAGGCACAAAGCTATTTTAAGACAGATAAAACTTTTTGTCAAGAACAAATTATGTCATTTACATTATTTTTTTTAATCAGCGTTTAAAATCCACCTAATCCCCTTGAGTTTTCTCCGCAATAATACAAATCTCATCATCTCTATAGTAAAATAAATAAAATAAATTTCATTATAGTGAAATAAATAAAAATAAATTACATTATAGTGAGATAAAATGAATCATCTCACTATAATGAAATTCAATACTTTTATTTCTATTCAAAGCATGGTTTATGTTTAATGCAGTTATTCCACAATACCACTAACTTTATCCACGATATTTCCAGTCCTCTGTCTCTTTCAGTTCCTCCAGCCATAACCGCGCCTGAGCATCACTTGGCATCCGCCAGTCGCCTCTGGGTGAAAGGCTTATTGTTCCCACCTTTGGCCCGTCAGGCAAACATGAACGCTTGAACTGCTGGCTGAAGAACCTCCTGCAAAATACATCCAGCCATTTTGCTATGGTTTCACCTGTATAAATGCCCTGGAATGCCTGTTTTGCCAAAAACAATATCTTTTTAGGTGAAGCCCCATACCTTACCATATGATAGAGAAAGAAATCGTGAAGTTCATAGGGCCCTATTATATCTTCCGTTTTTTGTTTTATCCTGCCGCTTGCATCAGGTGGAAGCAATTCCGGTGTAATAGGTGTATCAATTATATCAAGCAATACTCTCCTCGTCTCATCATCCTGTTCATTTTCAGCTACCCACCTGACAAGATATTTTATGAGCGTCTTTGGTACTCCGCAGTTTACAGAGTACATGGACATGTGGTCTCCATTATAAGTAGCCCAACCAAGCGCAAGCTCAGATAAATCACCTGTGCCCACCACAAGCCCGCCAATCTTGTTGGCAATATCCATAAGAATCTGTGTGCGTTCACGGGCTTGAACGTTCTCATAGGTGGTATCATGAATATCGGGATCATGTCCGATATCTTCAAAATGCTTCAGACACGCATCCTTTATGTTAATCTCTCTGAAACCGACTTTCATGGAACTAATTAATTTTAAAGCGTTGCTGTAAGTCACATCCGTAGTGCCGAAACCCGGCATAGTAATAGCCAGTATATTCTCCCTAGGCAGATTGAGAAGATCAAAAGTCTTAACCGTTACAAGCAATGCCATGGTAGAATCAAGTCCGCCCGAAATACCCAGGACTGCATGTTTGGCGCCTGTATGCTCCAATCTCTTTGCAAGCCCTGTCGTCTGTATTGCGAATATTTCACTGCAGCGTTTGTTCCTTAAGGCCTCATCTGAAGGCACAAAGGGATGTGGATCTATATGCCTGGAAACCTTCTCCAAAGCCATCTTCTTTAAATTGAAAGCTATTCTTCTGAATTTTCTGTTTGATACTCCGCTCATAAAACTGGTATTTTTCAATCTGCTGCTTATAAGCCTTTCAACATCAATATCTGCAAATATTAAACTTCCTTGTCTCTTAAACCTTTCAGACTCAGCCAGGAGCTCTCCGTTTTCAGCAATAATTGCATGGCCGCTGAATACCACATCAGTGGTAGATTCGTCGACTCCGCTTGAAGCCATGACATACCCTGCAATGCATCTGCCTGACTGCTGTTTTACCAGATCTTTTCTGTAGCTGTATTTCCCCACCACTTCATTGCTTGCAGACAAATTAAATAGAAGTACTGCACCTGCAATAGCCTGATAAGAACTGGGAGGTATGGGAACCCACAAATCTTCACAAATCTCAACGCCAAAGCATAACCTTTTGTCTTCCTCACATTCAAAGAGTAAGTCCTGGCCAAAAGGTACATCCTGCCCGCAAAGATTAATCACAGTGCTGAAACTGTTGGATCCGGGTGCAAACCATCTTTCCTCGTAAAATTCGCTGTAGCCCGGTATATATTCCTTTGGAACTACTCCGATAATTCTTCCCTTTTGCATAACAACAGCGCAATTGAAAAGCTGATTGTCTGTCATCAGAGGCATTCCTGCTATTGCCACTATATCCGATTCCCCTGTGCCGGAAAGTATCTCGCCAAGCTGCCTGGCAGCCTGTTCCAGCAGCAGCTGCTGGTGGAACAGGTCACCACATGTATAGGCAGTAATTGAAAGCTCGGGGAATACAACAAACTGGATACCAAGCTTGTCTGCCTTATTTATCATCTCTTTAATATTTTCCGAATTATACTTGCAGTCTGCAACTTTAAGGCGTGGAACCGCCGCAGCAACACGCACAAAGCCATAGTTGCCGTAATTCATATACTCACCTCTTCAGGCTGTTCAGCCTTTCAACAACTTTGTCGTACATTTCCTGGTACTTGACCTTCTTTGCTCTTTCCTCCTCAACAACCTTGGCAGGAGCTTTTGATATAAAGCCCTCGTTGCTGAGTTTTCCGTTTACCCGCTGCAATTCTTTTTCCAGATTATCTTTTTCCTTTTCAAGTCTTTCAATTTCCTTTTCTATATCTACAAGATCTTCAAGGGGCATGTATATTTCTGCGCCCGGTATAATTGAAACAACTGCATTTGGTGATATTCCGGATTTATCTGTTTGTACCGCAGTTCCGGCAACTCCTGCAAGTCTCTCAATAAAGCTGATTTCTTTAATAAGAGTATTTCTCACATCCTCAGAGGACGTAACAAATATTGCCTTTGCCTTCCTGGATGCCGGTACGTTCATCTCTGCTCTGATATTTCTAATGTTTTTAATAGCATCCATTATCAGGTGCATTTTCTTCTCATCTTCAGGATAATGCATGCTTTCGTCATACTCAGGCCACTTTGAAATCATAATGCTTTCATCGTTATTTATAAGATGTCTGTATATTTCCTCTGTAACAAACGGCATAAATGGATGCAGCAGCTTCATGGCCGTACCCAGTACATGATTTAATACATACTGGGCTTCAAGTCTCGTGTCATTCTCTTTATCATAAAGTCTGGGTTTGACAAGCTCAATATACCAGTCACAAAATTCTTCCCAAATGAATTCATATATCTTCTGCAGGGCTATTCCCAGCTCAAATTTTTCAAGGTTCTCAGTAACTTCTTTTGTAATTGTATTTACTCTGCTCAGTATCCATCTGTCAGCAGTTGTGAATTTTTCTTTGTCCACTTTTGAGAAATCAATTTCGTCATCAAAGTTCATCAGAACAAATCTGGAGGCATTCCAAATCTTGTTTGCAAAATTCCTGCTGGACTCAACTTTTTCATCAGAAAATCTCAAATCATTCCCCGGTGAATTTCCGATTGTAAGGGCAAACCTTAATGCATCCGTACCATATTTGTCAATTATCTCAAGAGGGTCAATACCATTGCCAAGAGATTTGCTCATCTTTCTCCCCAGAGCATCTCTTACAATACCATGAATAAATACATATTTAAAAGGTTCTTTGCCCATGTGTTCAAGCCCGGAGAATATCATTCTTGCGACCCAGAAGAAAATAATATCGTAGCCTGTTACAAGTACATCTGTTGGGTAAAAATACTTCAGATCTTCAGTTTCATGCGGCCATCCTAATGTTGAAAAAGGCCACAAAGCTGAGCTGAACCAGGTGTCCAGTGTGTCAGGATCCTGTTCTATATTTGAGCTTCCACATTCAGGGCAGATATCCGGTGCCTCATGTTCAACCATCATATGGCCGCATTCCTTGCAATAATATGCAGGAATTCTGTGTCCCCACCAGAGCTGTCTTGATATGCACCAATCCTGAATGTTTTCCATCCAGTTAAAGTAAATCTTTGAGAATCTGTCCGGTACAAATTTTATTGTGCCGTTTTTGACAACTTCAATTGCAGGTTCTGCAAGAGGTTTCATGCGAACAAACCATTGTTTTGATATCATCGGCTCTATTACGGTGTTGCACCTGTAGCAGGTACCTACATTGTGAGTGTGTTTCTGAATTTTCACGAGTAAATCAAGGCTTTCAAGATCTTTTACTATCTGCTCTCTTGCCTCATACCTGTCCAGTCCTTCATACTGACCGGCATTTTCGTTCATAGTCGCATCGTCATTCATAACTTTTATTTGTTCAAGACCGTGGCGTAAACCAACTTCAAAGTCGTTCGGGTCATGAGCCGGTGTAATCTTGACAACTCCTGTACCGAAGTCTCTTTCAACATATTCATCTGCAATAACCGGAATTTCTCTGTTAACTAACGGAAGTATAACTGTCTTTCCTATCAAATGGCGGTACCTTTCATCTTCAGGATGCACTGCCACAGCAGTATCACCCAACATGGTCTCAGGTCTTGTTGTAGCAACAACAACAAACTCATTGCTATCCTTTACAGGATACTTGATATGCCAGAAATGTCCTTCCTGTTCTTCATATTCAACCTCCGCATCTGAAATGGAAGTGTTGCATTTAGGACACCAGTTTATTATTCTCTCTCCTCTATATATAAGCCCTTTTTTATAAAGACGGATAAACACCTCTCTTACCGCTTCAGAAAGGCCCTCATCCATTGTAAATCTTTCTCTCTCCCAGTCACAGGAACTTCCGAGTTTCTTCAGCTGTTCAACAATTCTTCCTCCATAAACCCTCTTCCATTCCCATGCTCTTTCCAGAAATTTTTCCCTTCCGATATCTTCTTTTGTCAAGCCCTCTTTTGCCATTGTCTCAACTATCTTGGCTTCAGTGGCAATACTGGCATGGTCCGTTCCCGGAAGCCAAAGTGCACAAAATCCCTGCATTCTTTTCCATCTTATCAGGATATCCTGAAGAGTATTGTCCAGGGCATGTCCCATATGAAGCTGCCCGGTAATATTTGGTGGTGGTATAACAATGGTGAATGGTGTTTTACTGTAATCAATCCGGGCATGAAAATAACCTTTGTCCATCCATTCTTTATACAGTCTATCCTCAACCTGCTTTGGTTCATAAGTTTTAGCAATATTCTTTTTTGCTTCCATATATTCTCCTCCCGTTAAAAATCATATGTCCCTTTTAGAATAATACAAAGTATCATTTATAGATAATTTTAATAATTTAATAAACAAATTAATTAATAAGCCAATTAATAAACCAGTACAATTATTTTCAATCAGCTTAATGCTGTCATTTTATTAATTCACTGATTTATTTATGATACACTAAATGCAGTAAATTAAGTTCTTATATTAATGTTTATACTAATATTGCAACAGCAGTAAAGCATCTTTTTTATTATTCAAATGCAGTATCAAGTTTAACGCAGTATTAATTTAACTTAGTGCACAAAATACATTTTTACGCAATAAACCTATCTGAATGCAATTAAAATAAGGGCTATCCCGGGTAAAGCAATCAGCATTCCCAACATCTTCAGGTTTACGACAGCTTTGTTGAACTTATATTCTTTAAGCTCCTCCTCGCTAAACACATTTTCAAAATCACATTTAATATTATTATCAAGCCGGTACTTGCTGACCAGCCAGCGTGAGGCAAAAACCATCAGTACTCCCGGTATAAGAAAAATAAAGCCTATAACCTTTAAAAACAATAATATCAACTCTCCTTACTTTTCATTCTGTATATTACCATTCATAAATATAATCATTCATATTATGTAATCTTTCATAAATGCTTACATCTACATAATAATCATTATAATAATCATTCACAAAAATAAACATTTTACTAAATCAAAAAAGCCTTCCATCACACATATTGGACGAAAGGCATACTTTCCGCGTTACCACCAAAATTCCCCAAGCCCTGATATAAGGCTTAAAGGGCATCTTATTGAAATAACGGCTCTTACCGCTGCAAACTACTTACAAGAGACTCTTTGATAAGTCTCTTTTTCGAATGCAGAACTCATAAGCTACCTTCAGCAGTCTCCAAACCGGGAAGCTTGCAGCCGACGGCTTTCCCTCTCTTAAGGCGGAATTCACTGCCTACTCCTCTTACTCATCGTCTTTCACATTGTAAATATTTCATTTAAATCAATATTATAAAAATTTGAGAAATGTGTCAAGAGCAAAGAAAACACACTTCATAATGCATCATGGCAAAAATATGCAATGCAAATTAAAATAATTATTTATTGAATACCTTAAATTAATTCTGTTATAATTTAAATATTCTTACTACAGTTTTATGTTTAAATTTGTTGCTATTTCTTGCAATACTGGAATTATTTGTTTCGTCGATTTGATTGTGCTTTTAATTATTATAGATTTGTGAATTTACTTTAATTTGTCGTACCAGTTAACAGACAGCATTGTGGAAAGCTTCAGAACCGGTTTTTATAAGTTTTTAAGCCCGGAATTCCAGTTGTTAAAATGCCGGCAAAACAAGTTAACAGAAAGTTGTTCTACAATTATAATTGCAAAATTTGTATTTGCTAGTTGAAAATGAGATAAATGGTGACAGCTCTTTGGTCACAACAGACTTATCATAAATTGCTGCTCTGCTTCCATTGATTCTTCTGATGCAGCATTGCGGGATTGATTCCCTGAAACTGCAAATGGCAGCGGCAGTTAATCTTATAATTGAGGTGAATATAATGCGTGTAATTGAAGGTGGCGGAGTAACTTATCCTGAAGGATTTTTTGCAACAGGAGTGGCTTGTGGTATTAAACAAAATGGCAAGAAAGACCTGGCCATCGTTTGTTCAGAAGACAGTGCCGCAGTAGCCGGCGTATTTACTACCAATGCAGTAAAAGGCCATTCTCTCCAGGTAACAATGGAGCATATAAAGAACGGCTATGCCAGTGCAGTAATAATCAACAGCGGAAATGCCAACGCATGCGTAGGTGAAGAAGGTTACAAAAATGCCAAGGAGATGGCAAGATATGCTTCAGAGCTTCTGGAATGCAGTCCTGAGGAAATTCTTATAGGTTCTACCGGAGTAATAGGTGTTCCTTTAAATATGGAAGCTGTTCTGACCGGAATTGATGAAGCTGTTTCAGGTATGGAGCCTGATGGAGGCCACGATGCCGTTGAAGCAATAATGACAACTGATACAATTCCAAAAGAAATTGCAGTAGAATTTGAAATACAAGGTGTAAAAGTAGTTATAGGCGGCATGGCAAAAGGCTCCGGAATGATACATCCAAATATGGCCACCATGATTGGAATTATAACTACTGATGTCAATATATCCCGCAAACTTCTTGAAAAAGCCCTTAAAGATGTCGTAAAGCGCACGTTCAATAGAATATCGGTAGATGGCGATACGAGTGTATGTGATATGGTTCTGGCACTTGCGAACGGTCTTGCCGATAATCCGGGAATAGTTGCTGAAGACAAAGATTATGACGAATTTAAAAAAGCCCTTGAATTTGTCTGCACTTATCTTGCCCGCCTGATAGCTAAAGATGGCGAAGGTGCAACCAAGCTTATTGAAATTATTGCAGAAGGAGCTTCAAGTGAAGACGATGCCTATAAAGTTGTAAGTGCAGTTGCAAAATCTCCCCTTGTAAAAACAGCAATTTTCGGTGAAGATGCAAACTGGGGTAGAATTATTACCGCGGTGGGATATTCGGGAGCAAACATAGATCCACAGAAAATAGATATAAACATTGGTGATATTGCTGTTTGCAGGAATGGGGCCGCTGTACCTTTCGATGAAGAGGAAGCAAGTAAGACCCTTGCCAGGGATGAAATAAAAATATATATCAAACTCAATAATGGTGAGTTTTCCGACAGAATGTGGACCTGTGACTTCTCATACGATTATGTTAAAATAAACGGCAGCTACAGGTCATAGCACAAGTTTACATTGATTTTTAAGCCGGTTCTTATATAAGTTTGGACAAGCTTATATAAGAGACGGCTTAAATTGTATTTTGAGAAGTTAAAGTTAATAATAGTCCTTTCCCCATTGTAGTAAACAGAAAAAAATGGTATAATTTTATTATTTCAATAATATTATTATTTTTATTAATATTTATATTTTTGTGCTGTCTACAATTATTCGGGGGAGGAGATTTAATGGCAAGTCGTCAGCTGGTAATTTTTAATGTAGGGGATGAGGAATTCGGAGTTGATATAAGTTATGTCAATTCAATTGAAAGGCCTCTTAAAATATTCAAAATCCCGAATGTTCCTGAATATATTGAAGGACTTATTAATTTAAGGGGAAAAGTATACTCCGTCATCAGCCTCCGGAAAAGATTTAATCTCCCTGTAAAAGAATTTGACGATCTCACCAAAATAATTATGGTATCTGCAAACTCTTCTATTGTAGGATTTATTGTAGATGCAGTCAGTGAAATAATCAAGGTTGACGATGCAGATATTGAAGATACCTCGTCTGTATTAAACGGAAACAGGAAAAGGTTTGTAAACGGTGTTGCAAAGGTTAATGAGAGAGTAATAATGCTTGTGGATTTAAACGCAGTTATTTTCGAACCTGAAGAAAATGCTTATTCACCAATGAGATTGCAGTCTGCTACTGCATCAAATTAATAGCTAAAGTTAAATATGACAGTCAAAATATACAGTGAGAAGTAAACAGTAAATAATATGGTAATATATACAGAGACAGAGCGGTAAATTTATCCACCGCTCTGTTTGTATTCACCGCCATTATTAATTATGGCCCGTCACTTATAGCTCGATACTGTGACAGCTGTTTAATTGTTCGTTACTAAGACTAAGGACTGCTATTTCCTTACTCCCTCAATGTGCAGGAATCTTATATCTGCCCAGTTATAGTCTGCCAGAGGGTAATTATCACGGTCTTCGGTATGGGCCGCGACAAGAATATTACTTATATGAGGCGGATTTCCCACAGCCACTACTACGGGAGAGTGCTGAAAAGAGCCATCTCCGCTGAAAGATAGCTGAACAATATCGCCGGGCATTATCCGGCTTATATCAACTTCCCGGGCAAAAGGCCCCTGCCCATTGTTATTGACAAGAAATTTGTACAGGAAGTTTACTCCCGTCCAGGATGGTGTTCTGTCATAGGAACTTCTGTAATACCAGCCGTATACCGGAGTATAGTTCATAACCCCGCTTCCGGCATATATACACTGAGATGCAAAATTAGTGCAGTCCCCCCCTATTTTTTCAAAGTCGTAATAAGCCGGATTTCTTCCGAAAGCCCATCTGTGGGCATACTCAACTGCTTTTCCCCTGTTATAGGGAAACACCTGCAATCTGGGTATCCAAAAATCCATTATTACCTCCTGAAAATTTATTTGCTATATCCCTCTCCTCTATGCACCCTGAAAGCCTTAATCGACAGTGCTCACCAAGAACAGTACTCACCGGCATGCTTTCCTTAATACAATAATATTCTGCCCAGCCAATCATGTTACAGGAATAAGGTCAGAAAATTGTTGAAGAACAGTGGTATTTAAGTGCCAGGTAAGTGATAAATATACCTGCATTATCAAAAGCAACAAACAAAATTACAGGCAAGATGGATATTAGCGTCAAACCGGTACAATAGACTATTTTAAACTTAGATAATATTTCAGAGATAATATCTTAGGAGGTAAAGCATGGCACCGAGGCAATTCAACATTAGAAGATTCAAGACAAATACATTTGCCATGGCATCAGGCACAGCAGAGAAACTTTTCTTCCTGTGTGCTTGTGTATCTGTTCTTTCTGTACTTATTATAACGATTTATATATTTGTAAACGGGTCGCTGGCCATATTTAAAATTGGTTTTTTTCAATTCATACTTGGCATGGAATGGGCTCCCGGCTCGGAGCAGTTCGGCATTTTACCTATGATTGTTGCTTCAATGTTGGGAATTGCCGGAGCACTTGCGACAGGAACATGTATTGGAATCTTTACGGCTGTATTTCTTGCAGAAATTGCACCAAACTGGTTGGTAAAAATATTTCATCCAGCAATTGAGCTTATGGCGGGAATACCATCAGTAGTTTATGGTTTCTTTGGCCTTATTGTAATAGTACCGCTGATCAGCAAATATTTCGGAGGTGTAGGAAACAGCCTGCTGGCAGTAATTATTATACTAGGGATTATGATACTTCCAACCATTATAAATATATCAGAAGCTGCCCTGCGAGCTGTCCCAAAGGAGTACAAGTGGGCTTCATTAAAACATACCGGCATAGGCATACCTTCTGAACATACAGACAGAATATTTGAGAGGTTCTACAAGGTTGATAAAGGCCGTTCCAGAAGTATGGACGGCACAGGCCTCGGTTTGTCCATTGTAAAACATATCGTCAACCTGTATAGCGGAGATATTCGGGTAGAAAGCCAGGTTGGCACAGGAACGGAATTTATAATACAATTAAAACAACCCACTAATTAAAAACAGCCTATAATAAAAACAGCCCGTCATTAGCGAAAGCTGCTGATGGGCTGTTAATTCTCTATTCAATCTTTCAATCTTTATTTAAGCAATTATTTAAACAATGACATTGTCAGGAAAATTGTTGACATCAGTGAAGAAACCAGAGAAACAACTGTAATCTGTGTATTTATGGATGGACCTGCAGTATCCTTGAACGGATCGCCTACAGTATCACCAACTACCGCAGCCTTGTGAGCCACTGAGCCTTTTCCTCCGTTATTTCCGGCTTCAACATATTTCTTGGAATTGTCCCACAATCCTCCTGAGTTACTCATAAACAGTGCTAACAGCAAACCGGTAACAATATTACCTGCAAGGTATCCTCCTATGGCTTCTACTCCACCGATAAAGCCAACAAGGAGCGTAATAACTATTGCCACCAATCCGGCTGGAATTAACTCTTTTAATGCACCATTTGTAGCAATTTCTATACATTTGCTGTATTCAGGAACAACGCCTTCTTTTCCTTCCTTGAGACCTACAATCTCATTAAACTGGCGGTGAATCTCAGCAACCATTCTTTGAGCATTGCGGTCAACACCCAGCATTAACATTGCAGAAAATACTGCAGGTACCGCTGTTCCAACAAGCAAGCCAAAGAATACAACGGGGTTGACAATGTCAAATCCTGTTATACCTTGTAAATTATGTTCTGCAGCAGCAACATTTACCTCGCTGATGAAAGCACCAAGCAGTGAGATAACAGTCAGACCTGCCGCACCGATTGCAAAACCTTTTGTAACAGCTTTAACGGTATTTCCTGCGCTGTCGAGTGTATCTGCAATCTCAATAACATCTTCGCCTAAA
The DNA here is from genome assembly GCA_012840085.1 of Clostridiaceae bacterium. Classification (GTDB taxonomy): domain Bacteria; phylum Bacillota; class Clostridia; order Acetivibrionales; family DUMB01; genus DUMB01. The sequence continues at coordinate 45,457 of DUMB01000006.1, read as the reverse complement.
CCGCCCATTTCTGCAAGTCCTCTGGCATTGTCAACAATCGGGCCGTAAGCGTCATTTGAAATAATCATTCCTACAATTGAAAGCATACCTACTGCAGCCATTGAGATACCAAACATTGCATAACCTGGTCCTATAGGTTCGCAAATTTTGTATGCGAGGAGAGCTGAAATTGCAATTCCAACGAGAGCAGGAAGTGTGCTGATAAAGCCATAAGAAACGCCAGACAAAATTGTGAATGCAGGACCTGATTCGGAAGCCTTTGCAACCTGTTGAACCGGTTTCTTATTGTCATTTGTGAAGTAGTCGGTTGCAATTCCTACAATAACACCAACGGCCAGGCCTATTATACTTGCGCCCCAGATACGCCATTGGAAATTGAAAATCCAAGTTGCAATAGCAGTTAATACAGCAAAAATAGCAGTAGTAATATATGTACTGTTATTTAATGCTTTGGTAGGATCTCCGTTCTTACCCATACGTGCCATAGCAACACCAATAATTGATGCAAGCAAACCAGATGCTGCATAGCAAAGCACCATTGAGGCATTGACCATACCACCGGAAACCCTGTCAAGAGAAATACCCATTACAAGTGCAGCTGCCATAGAAGCAACGTTTGAGTCAAACAAATCTGCACCCATACCGGCGACGTCACCTACATTGTCGCCAACATTGTCAGCGATAACAGCAGGATTCCTCGGATCGTCTTCAGGAATTCCGAGTTCAACCTTACCAACCAGGTCAGCACTGACATCAGCTGTTTTTGTATAAATTCCTCCACCAGCTTTTGCAAACAGAGCCATTGAGCTTGCGCCAAAGCTGAAGCCTAACAACGGTGTAGTGTCATTGGTAAGTAGCAGAACAAGTGCAACACCCAATAATGTGCTGCCAACAACTGCCATACCCATTACAGCACCGCCTCTGAAGCCGCACAGGAAAGAAGGCTTAATTCCTTTTTGCGCTGCTTCTGCTGTCTTTACATTAGCAAGGGTTGCAACACGCATACCAATAACCCCTGCAATTCCGGAAAAAATTGTACCGCATATATATGCAATGGCCATTGTAAGGTTAGTGGTAAAAGTGCCCTTCCAAATTGGAGTTGGCAAGAAGATTAGTATCAAAAGAGCGATAACGCCGGCAAACTTCGCAAGGACTGTATATTCCTTCTTTAAGAAGGTATCAGCTCCCTGTCTGATTAATCCTCCTACCTCCGCAATTCGCTTATTTGAAGATGGCTGCTTTTTTACCCACCTATGTAGAACAGCCGCATAAATAAAAGACAATGCGGAAATAATAATTGATACTACAATGAAAAAGTAGATACTGTACTGCATAAAATCAGCTCCTCATCTATTAAAATAAATAACGCAAAAACATTTCCATTATAACATTTTATATTTAAAATAACAATATGGCAACCATTTTTTTATTGCATAATAATTCATGTTAAAGTTTTCACATTATTCAGCTATTTTCTTTTCAGCATCAAAAGAGACAGGCTGCATCTTGCCTGTCCTTTTTTAAAAAATAAATTTTTTTAATAATAAAAATATTTAAATTAATTATTTTTTTTGTAATTTAAAAATATTTTAAATCCCGCTTTCTGCTTTCTTAAATACTATTTCCCCATTTTCAACATCAATCACAATATTGTTTCCTTCCCTGATTGCGCCTCTGAGATACTGTTCTGCCAGTTTATCCTCAATAAACTTCTGTATCGTTCTCCTTATAGGTCTTGCTCCGTATTTAGGATCATAACCTTTCTCAAGAATGAACTCTTTGGCTGCATCTGTAATTGTAATTTTCATGTCCTTGGCTTCAACTTCTTCCAGAATCTCATTGAGCATCAGGTCAATTATTTGTTTAAGCTCATCTTTGCTTAACTCGTTGAAAATTATTATATCGTCTATTCTATTGAGGAACTCCGGACGGAAAGTTTCCTTCATTACTTCGCGAATTCTATTCTCCATGGCTTGATATCCTTCATTTCCAAAACCAATACCATTAGCTTTAAGGCTTGTGCCGGCATTAGACGTCATAACCACTATAGTATTCTCGAAGCTTACCACTTTTCCGTGACTGTCCGTGAGTCTACCGTCTTCAAGTATCTGCAGCAGCATGTTAAATACATCGGGATGCGCTTTTTCAATTTCGTCCAACAATATTACTGAATATGGCTTTCTTCTAACCTTTTCTGTCAGTTGTCCGCCATCATCGTATCCCACATATCCCGGTGGTGAACCAATGAGCTTGGAAACTGTGTGTTTCTCCATGTATTCAGACATATCAAGCCGTATGAGGGCTTCCTCACTGCCAAACAATTCTTCGGCAAGAGCCTTGACAAGTTCAGTTTTTCCAACACCCGTAGGTCCGACAAATATAAATGAAGCCGGTCTCTTTTTCTTTCTGAATCCTGATCTGCTTCTTCTTATTGCCTTTGCTATACTGCTGACAGCTTGATCCTGCCCAATAACACGCTTATGCAATCTTTCCTCCAGATTTAAAAGCTTTTGCGCTTCAACTTCAGTCAACTTTTGAACCGGGATTTTGGTCCATGATTCAATTACATGAGCCACATCATCTACAGTAAGTTCTATATCCTTGCTTTTCTCCTCAATGCTCTTTATCTTTTCAATCAGTTTGCATTCACGAACTTTCAGGTCAGCAGCTTTTTGGTAATCTTCTATAGAATCTGCAGATACAGCTGATTCCTTTTCCTCCTGAACTTTCTTAAGTTCTTCTTTCAACAGATCCAATTCCACCAGGGTAACGTTTTTCAGGTTTACCATGGATCCCGCCTCGTCTATAACATCTATAGCTTTATCAGGCAGAAATCTGTCGGTTATATACCTTTCTGCAAATATAACAGCTGCCTTAATTACTTCGTCAGATATCTTAACCCTGTGATAGTTTTCATAATAATCCTTTATCCCTTTAAGAATTTCGATTGTCTCTTCCACAGAAGGTTCCTCAACCATTACAGGTTGGAATCTTCTCTCAAGGGCAGAATCTTTCTCAATGTACTTTCTGTATTCATTGAGAGTAGTAGCACCAATTACCTGTATTTCTCCTCTTGTAAGTGCAGGTTTCAGGATATTGGCGGCATTCATCGCCCCCTCGGCTTCACCTGCTCCCATAATATTATGAAGCTCATCTATCACAAGTATTATGTTTCCAAGGTTTTTGGCCTCTTCAATTATTCCTTTCATCCTGCTCTCAAACTGGCCTCTGAACTGCGTTCCTGCTACAATACTTGTCATATCAAGTAAATATATCTCTGAATTTAACAATTTGGCAGGAACCTGACGGTTGGCAATCTTTACTGCCAGGCCTTCAGCAATGGCAGTCTTTCCAACTCCCGGCTCGCCTACAAGTACTGGATTATTCTTTGTCCTCCTGTTTAAAATTTGTATAACTCTGTCAATCTCCGCCTGTCTTCCTATTACGCGGTCAATTTTATTATCTCTTGCCATGTCTGTGAGGTTAGAGCCATACGTATCAAGGTATCTCCTCTTTTTACCTTTCTTTTCCTGAGTTTTAACCTTGGTTCCATTTCGCCCGTCTTTATCCTCATCATGGTCTTTTCGTCCTGCTGATGTATTGCCAGCTGACCCATTCTTGGGAAATGCTCTGTTAATAAAATTAAAAAAAGGATTCCCACCATCAGTAAAACCGGGACTTTGCGTGGTATTTAAATCGTTTCCTATTTCATCAATGTCCAAGTTCTCAAAAAAATCTCCAACCTGTTTATTTAGATTAACTATATCATCATCAGTCATGCCTGTTTGCTCAATCAACTGGTTAATGGGCGCAATGCCCTGCTTTTTTGCACATGAAAGGCACAATCCTTCCTGAGTCTGTTTCCCATCTATTATTTTAGTGATAAAAACTACCGCATAATTTTCCTTACAAATAGAACACAGCATCATAGTTGTCATCTCCTGTCCATAACCGCGAATCAGTTATAATTATCAGTTATAATTAATTACTTAACCATAGTATATATGTCATTATAGTGCTATGCAAATACTTATTCCGTATATAAATCCGTAATTTGGTATTTTATACTTTTTAGTATAGCACATAAAAATCTTCAGGTCTAACCTATCATCTCTCCATAAAATATTTACCCAAATAATTATAGCAAAATAACGTATTTATACTTAATATTTATTGCCAGGATTACTATTATCATATTCAATTCTATGCATATATAAGCTGCTATGTTGCAGTTTTCGGAAATAAATTCTGCAATACCGCAGCATGGCAATTAAGTTTTTTTAATGCCCTGCCTTTTGTTTGCTTCACAATCAGGCAGTTATGCATAATATTCAAGCAAAGCTTGAATATTAACTTGCACGTTACAGTTTTCGGAAATATATTCTGCAAGGCAATAAACTGCGGCATTGAAGCTTTCAGAAATAAATTCTGCAAGGTAATATGCTGCCGCATTGGAGCTTTCGAAAATTATCCCGCAAGGCCACAGCGAAAGAATCTGGTTTCAGATATTGAATTCCATATGTCACAGATTTTACTTAAAAAGAATATTATATACCAACACAGCAAATTTATTGCCGAAAAGAGGAGGTATCTTCATGGGTAACAAAGGATATAGTCCTTTTGCCGGACTTTTTAACAACAATTGCTCCATATTATTCTTTATACTGGTATTCCTTCTTTTATTTGATGGCTTCGGAGGATATTGCGATTCAAATTAACGTAAAACCTTTCAAGCTAAAATCAGCACGAGACTGGGTTTATTTCACCCCAGTCTTGCTTGCCTTTAATATCTTTATGCCTTTAATATTTTCTTTATTCTTTTAATATCTTTTTAAGGAATTGACCTGTATATGACTGTTTATTTTCCGCCACCTGCTCAGGTGTACCTTCTGCAATAACATATCCGCCTTTATCTCCGCCTTCAGGACCAAGGTCAATGATATAATCCGCTGTTTTTATTACATCAAGGTTGTGCTCTATTACTACAACAGTGTTGCCGGATTCAGTAAGCCTTTGAAGAATATCTATAAGCCTGTGGACATCAGCAATGTGAAGGCCTGTAGTCGGTTCATCCAATATATAAAGAGTCTTGCCGGTACTTCGTCTGGAAAGTTCAGTGGCCAGCTTCACACGCTGAGCTTCTCCACCTGACAAAGTAGTGGACGGCTGTCCCACCTTAATATAACCAAGACCGACATCATAAAGAGTTTGCAGCTTTCTCTGTATTTTCGGAATGTTCTTGAAAAATTCCAGCGCATCCTCTACCGTCATATTAAGAATATCGTTAATATTCTTATCTTTATACTTTACTTCAAGGGTCTCTCTGTTATATCTTTTACCTTTACAAACTTCACAGGGCACGTAAACATCAGGTAGAAAATGCATTTCAATTTTTACAATACCGTCACCGCAGCAGGCCTCACACCGGCCGCCTCGCACATTAAAGCTGAAACGTCCCGGATTGTATCCCCTTACCTTAGCCTCAGTAGTGTTTGCAAACACCTCTCTGATATGGTCAAACAATCCCGTATATGTTGCCGGATTGGACCTCGGTGTCCTCCCTATTGGGGACTGGTCTATATTGATAACCTTGTCCAGATACTCAATTCCTTTTATAAAGTCGTGCTCTCCTGCTCTTGTCCTGGCTCTGTTCAGCTCTGCTGCCAGCTTATTATACAGAATCTCGTTGACAAGAGAGCTTTTTCCCGAGCCTGATACACCTGTAACACACACCAGTGTTCCAAGGGGTATTTTTACGTTTATATTTTTCAGATTGTTTTCTCTTGCTCCAACTATCTCAAGCCATTTGCCGTTGGGTTTCCTTCTTTGGGCAGGAATTTCAATTTTCTTTCTTCCGCTGAGATACTGACCTGTAAGTGACTGTTCACATTCTTTTACTTTGTTAATGTCGCCTTCCACAACAACATATCCGCCGTGAACCCCAGCTCCCGGACCCATATCAATTATATGGTCGGCTGCATACATTGTATCCTCATCATGCTCAACAACAATAAGTGTGTTTCCCAGATCCCTCAGTTTTTTGAGAGTCTTTAGAAGCCTTTCATTATCTCTTTGGTGCAGGCCTATGCTCGGTTCGTCCAAAATATACAATACACCCACAAGTCCTGATCCTATCTGCGTTGCAAGCCTGATTCTCTGCGCTTCACCGCCGGATAAGGTACTGGATGAACGCGACAATGTCAGATAGTCCAACCCCACGTCTATAAGAAATCCAAGTCTTTCATTAATTTCTTTAAGTATACGGTGAGCTACAAGCCTTTGCCGCTCTGTAATATCAATGTTGTCAAAGAATGCTTTTACCTCTGAAACAGGCATACATGTAATCTCATAAATATTTTTATTGCATATTGTAACTGCAAGACTTTCCTTTTTCAGCCTTGCACCTTTACATTCAGGGCATGTGTAAGTGCTCATGAATTCTTCATAATACTCTTTCTGGCTTTCCGACTGGGTTTCTTTATAGCGGCGCTCAATAGTATTAATTATGCCTTCAAATGGCGCCATAAATGAACCGCTTCCAAAATCCTTACTGTATTCTACTTTTATCTTTTCGCCCTTTGTACCATATAATATTATGTCAACAATATGGGGCGGCAGCTTTTCAAAAGGAGTAGTGAGCTTAAACTTATAGTGCTTTGCCAGTGCGTCCAAATACATCCTGGAATAGCTGTCCTCTTTATCTATATTCCATCCGCCTGCTTTTATTGCTCCATCAATAAGAGACTTTGAACGGTCAATAACCAGGTCAGGGTCTATCTTCATAAAAGTACCCAAACCGCTGCAAACAGGACAAGCTCCATAAGGATTGTTAAATGAAAACATCCTTGGAGTCAGCTCTTCTATACTGATACCACAGTCACTGCAGGAAAAGTTCTGATTAAAAAGAAGCTCGCCCTTTCCTATTACATCTACAAGAAGAATACCTCCGCTGAGGCGCAAAACAGTCTCAATGGAATCTGTGAGCCTTTTTTGAATATCAGGTCTGACAATAAGCCTGTCCACAACAATCTCAATTGTGTGCTTTTTGTTTTTATCAAGATTTATTTCTTCATTAATATCTACAATTGTGCCATCAACTCTGATCCTGACATAGCCGCTCTTTCTTGTGTCCTCTATAAGTTTGTGGTACTCACCTTTTCTTCCTCTGACCACCGGGGCAAGAAGCTGTATTCTGGTTCCCTCTTCCAGTGCCATTATCTGGTCTACCATCTGGTCAACAGTCTGCTGGGCAATTTCCTTACCGCAAATATGGCAATGAGGTGTGCCAATTCTGGCATATAGCAGCCTCAAGTAATCATATATCTCAGTTACAGTACCTACCGTAGACCTTGGATTTTTGCTGGTGGTCTTCTGATCTATTGAAATTGCAGGCGAAAGTCCTTCAATATAATCCACATCCGGTTTTTCCATTTGTCCGAGAAATTGTCTTGCATATGAAGAAAGCGATTCCATATAGCGCCTCTGTCCTTCTGCATATATGGTGTCAAAAGCAAGAGAGGACTTGCCCGAACCACTTAAGCCTGTAATTACCACAAACTTTCCCCTGGGTATCTCAATGTCTATGTTTTTTAAATTATGTTCTCTTGCACCTTTTATATAAATGTTATCTCTTGCCACGTTTACACTCACCTACAAATTTTCACACAAAATATTAATTATTGCCATGTTGCGGCTGCCTTTTATTTGCTGTTCAAACAGGCAAATGCGGCTTCCGGGAATAAATCCCGCAAGACCGCAACGGAAAAATCAATAAATAAATTTGACACTTTGTTCTACAAAATGTCAAACAGTACTATTCAATGTAATTAAGTCAATATATAAAAATCAATATAACTAAATTCAAAAATTCTTTTTTAGTTTACCTAGTATATTATACACAAATTGCAAACAAATTTCAAACATTTGTTCGTCCATGTGTTTCTATAATGTTTCTATAATGTTTCTATAGTGTTTCTATAATGGTCCCATCAATGTTTTTATAACTATCTAATCACAACTCCATAATGTTTCTCTTATATATTGAATACATTTTTTGGAGTTGTGTTATTTTTTCAGCCATTTCTACCTGCAGTTTTGATACCGTCTCATATTCCCTTTCCTCAATGGCATTTCTTATTCTGGTAAACAGAGACTTTTGTTCAAGTGAATCCTTCATCAATTCATGTCTTAATTTATCTATCTTGTCCCACATCATTTCATCATAATCGGTATACTTCTCTTTGTCATGAAGTTTTTTACAGCTCCTTATAAACTCGGAATTCTCATGCAGTATGCGTTCGCTCAGTTCCATTGTCCACTGAAGGCTTATGGCCTTTATATAAGAGTTGAGAATATCCCTTTCAAAAACTCCTCCCTGCATTAACACTGATTCTTTCTGCGGATTCTTAGATATGGCTGAAAGGTTCTCCCAAACCGTTGCAGGAGGAGTTCCAAAAAGCCTGTTTCTCTCTTCCTCATCATAATACTCAAATACATCTTCCTCGCTTCTGTAAGCCCTGTCTTTTTCAAGATAGTCGCTCTCATCACCTGCATTTTTTGAGAACTCTTTCTCCAATTCCTTTGATGCTTTTCCTGATCTTACTGCATACTTTATACCGTCCAGCATAGCCTGGAATATGGAGGCTACAGCAAGATAAGTATTGGTGTGCGGATTCGGGGACCTTATTTCCAGTCTAAGCGAAAGCGGGTTTTCCATGTCTTTTATAAGTCCCACCAAAACAGTTCTGTTTCTTGACGGTGTTTCAGCATCCTTTCCGATGGAAGCCACTATACAGGTTGGTGCCTCAAACCCCGGCTTAAGCCTGTTAAATGCATCATTGCTTGACGTTATAAAGGGATTCACCACTTCATAGTTTTTCAAAAGGCCCATTAATGCCCCCCATCCTATTGGGCTAAGGAAATCATTCTTCATATCAGTTGGGGCAAAAAGATTTATCATCTTTCCGTTTTTCAGTTTGGCAACAGCATTTACATGGATGTGTTCTCCGCTTCCTGCAACACCTTCTATTGGTTTAGCCATAAAGGTAACTTCCAGTCCGTGCCTTCTGAAAGTTTCCTTTATAAGTATCCTGGCCATTAATTCATTGTCTGCAGCCTGCATGGCCTGGGCAAATTTCCAGTCAATCTCAAGCTGCTCCATTATATGGTTGAGCACTCCGCCGCCTTCTACTCTGGCTTTTACCCCCCCGACTTCCTTATGTCCCATCTCAGGGTTCAGTCCGTACTTTTCAAGAATCATCAGTGATTTTTCCAGGGCAGTCCGAACGGCTCCTTTTGTCCTCTTCCAGTACTGCTCCTGTAAAGCCTGGGAAACGGACAGCTCTTCCAATACAGCTTTGTCTCCGGGTGTTTTTACCCAGAATTCCAGCTCAGTAGCTGTTGTAAGCCGTATTTCCGCTATATCATCAGGAGAAATGCCAATATCCTTGGCAGACTGCGGGTTTTCCCTGAGAAGTTTCACTATTTCAGTCTTGAAATTATCAATGGCTCTTTGAAGAATGGAGCGTGAATCAACTTTCCTTCCGTTGTGTACCAGAAAAGAAGGAATTCTGAGAGTTCCAACAGGCAAATTGTTTTCGCTCATAACATGTTCAAGATTATAATCTACATACCAGTTAACCGAAGTATCTGCAACAAGGTCAACCTTTCCGTCGTTAAGCGTTGCTATTCCCGGCAGTACAACACTTGACCCGTCAGTCTGTATACCTCCACTGAGAAAGTCCTCGATATCATTTAGAAAGACACTCACCGGAATTTTCTCATCGGTATCATTGCCTCTTAAATCTATCCCGGCAAAAGAAACAAACCTCACTTCAGGATGATTTCTCAAAAGGGAATGCAGCTCTTCCACTTTATACATTCCCGCCGGTATTACATAAAGCAAACTGTGTTCATAAATATTTAATATATTCTCACTCATTTTGACCTCCATCATCAAAAAAAAATCAATAATAAATAAAAAAAATTATATCACATGCTTTGTTATGCTTCTATCCCTTACCTTACACTTTTTATTTTTTATCTGCTTTTATTCTCCATATCTTCAATTCTTTTCTTGAGCTCAGCAATCTTATCCCTCAGCTCGGCAGCACGTTCAAACTGCAAATCTGCAGCTGCAGCTTTCATCTCTTTTGTCAGTCTTTCGATAATCTCATTTATTTCGCCCTTGCTTATATAGTCAATGTCTTTTCCGGCAGAATAATTAGCGGTATCTTCCACAACTTTTGTCGCTTCAATAACATCCCTGACCGCCTTTTGTACACTCTTAGGCACTATTCCATGCCGTATGTTGTATTCCATCTGTATCTTTCTTCTCCTGTTTGTCTCGCTTATCGCCCTTCGCATGGATTCAGTAATATTATCAGCATACATTATTACCTTGCCTTCAACATTTCTGGCTGCTCTTCCTATAGTCTGGATGAGTGATGTCTCTGACCGCAGGAATCCTTCCTTATCCGCATCAAGTATGGCAACCAGCGAAACTTCAGGCAGGTCCAGCCCTTCCCTGAGAAGATTTATACCAACAAGAACATCAAAAACTCCCAGTCTCAAGTCTCTGATAATTTCCATTCTCTCTATGGTTTCAACTTCAGAATGCAGATATGTGACCTTTATATCCAGTTCCTTCAGGTATTCAGTCAAATCCTCAGCCATTCTTTTGGTCAACGTCGTAACCAGAACTCTCTGATTCTTGGAAATCCTCTCATTAATTTCACCTATGAGGTCATCAATCTGACCTTTGACCGGCCTTACAACAATTTCAGGATCAATAAGCCCCGTAGGCCTTATTATCTGCTCAACTATCTGAGACGAATGCTGTTTCTCATAATTTGCAGGAGTTGCACTTACATAAATCACCTGATTTATTCTCTGCTCAAATTCTTCAAACTTCAAAGGCCTGTTGTCAAAGGCTGAAGGAAGCCTGAAGCCATATTCCACCAGAGCCTCTTTTCTTGACCTGTCACCGTTATACATTGCACCGATCTGAGGAACAGTAACGTGAGATTCATCAATGATCATTAGATAGTCTTTTGGGAAATAGTCTATAAGCGTAAACGGCGCACTTCCCGGAGCCCTTCCGCTTATATGCCGGGAATAGTTCTCTATGCCCGGACAAAAACCTGTAACCTGCATCATCTCAAGGTCATACCTGGTTCTCTGCTCAAGGCGCTGTGCTTCAAGGAGTTTACCCTGAGATCTTAATTCAGCCAGGCGTTGCTCTAATTCCTCCTGTATGGTAGCCATGGCTCTTTCCATTTTCGCCTTTGTTGTTGCATAGTGGGATGCCGGGAAAATTGCAATATGATTTCTTAATCCAACAATCTCACCTGTGAGTGCATCAAACTCAGTAATCCTTTCAACTTCATCACCGAAAAACTCTATGCGAAGCGCCTTTTCGGACGAATTGGCAGGAAAAACTTCCAATACGTCTCCTCTTACTCTGAATTTTCCCCTCTTGAAATCAATTTCGTTCCGCTCGTATTGTATGTCTACCAGCTTCCTTATTACCTCATCCCTGTCCTTTATCATTCCCGGCCTGAGAGAAATCATCAGATCAGTATAGTCTTCCGGGTCACCCAAACCATATATACATGAAACGCTGGCAACAATTATGACGTCACGACGCTCAAACAGTGCTGCAGTTGCGGAGTGCCTGAGCTTGTCTATCTCATCATTTATTGAAGAATCCTTCTCTATATACGTATCAGTGGATGGAATATATGCCTCCGGCTGATAATAGTCGTAGTAGCTCACAAAATACTCCACAGCGTTATTCGGAAAAAACTCTCTGAATTCACTGCATAGTTGGGCAGCAAGAGTTTTATTATGTGCAATAACAAGAGTGGGTTTTTGAACCCTCTCAATAACATTTGCCATAGTGAATGTTTTGCCGGAACCCGTCACCCCAAGCAGCGTCTGGTGCTTATATCCCATATTTATACCCTTTACAAGCTTGTCCACAGCTTCCGGCTGGTCACCACACAATTTATAATCTGAAACTATCTTGAAATCAGGCATATGTAAATCCTCCTGAACAAATATACATTAACCGCTATAGAAATTATAACATAAATACATACATATTCAAACATACGTTCTAAATGTATTTAATCGGAACTCCTATTATCGAAATGCTAGCACAACAAGTTATTATATTTTGTTGTGCTGAGCAATGAGATAGCATTGTGGAGGGCTTTAGAGCCAGTTGGAAAACATTTTAAAGTTTTATTTCTTAAGTTATTGAAATTGTCGTATCTATATAATAAAATAAAATGAAATTATAATATGATATAATTGCAGAACACTAGAATTTTATAATGCTTTTTTTATTATTATGTTTTTTTAAGAAGCTTAAATTACTTAACAAAGAAGTATTAACCCGCATAAAATTGGAGGTCTGATGTATGAAAGTTGCAAAATTCGGTGGTTCATCACTGGCCAATGCTGAACAAATAAAAAAAGTATGTAAAATAATACTGGATGATCCACAGCGCCGTATCATTGTGGTATCAGCTCCCGGAAAGAGAAATAAAGCCGATACTAAAGTTACCGACATGCTTATTGCGTGCGCAGAAAGTTTTCTCTCAACAGGAAATGCTGACAAAGAAATTGAAGCTGTTGTTTCAAGATATGATGAAATAGCAAAAGAGCTGGGGCTTTCAGAAGATATAGTTGAAACAATACGTGCTGATCTCAAAAGCCGATTAACTTTAGATACTGAAAACCGCGGTAAATTTGTTGATTCAATGAAAGCCGCAGGTGAGGACAATTGTGCAAAGCTTGTAGCTGATTACCTTTGCAGCATCGGTGCTAATGCCCGCTATGTAAATCCCAAGGATGCCGGACTTCTTTTGAGCAGTGAATACGGAAATGCACAAGTACTTCCGGAGTCCTATGACAATCTCAAATCCCTCAAAGACATGGAGGGTATATTGATATTCCCTGGTTTCTTTGGCTATTCAGTTGATGGGGATATAGTAACATTTTCACGTGGCGGTTCTGATATTACCGGTTCTATACTGGCAGCAGCAGTAGATGCAGAACTTTATGAGAATTTTACTGATGTTGACTGTGTATATTCCGCTAACCCTAATATAGTGTCAAACCCTGAGCCAATCGTAGAAATTTCATATGGTGAAATGAGAGAGCTTTCATATGCAGGTTTTAGCGTTTTCCACGAAGAAGCTCTGGTTCCTGTTTACCGCAAAGGGATTCCTGTAAGAGTAAAAAATACCAACAATCCCTCCGCTCCCGGCACAACAATAGTACTCAAGCGCGAAAAGATAACCAGACCGGTTGTCGGTATCGCCGGTGATACCGGATTTTGCTGTATATACATAAGCAAATACCTTATGAACAGGGAAATAGGATTTGGGCGTAAAGTACTTGGCATACTTGAAGATGAACACCTTTCCTATGAGCATATTCCATCAGGCATAGACCATATGTCTATAATTCTTAGAGAAAATCAACTGGATAGCGCTACTGAACAGCGAGTTGTTGAAAGAATTAAAAATGAGCTTGGTGTAGATGATATTACAGTTGAGCATAACAAGGCACTCATTATGGTAGTTGGCGGGGGAATGCAGCGTACCATAGGTATAGCCTACAGGATAACAGGTGCCCTTGCAAAAGCTAGAATAAATATTGAAATCATTAATCAGGGGTCTTCTGAAGTTAGCATTATGCTTGGTATTAACTCTGACGACCTTGTAAGAGCAATTAATGCAATATACGATGAATTTTTTAAATTAAATAATTAATAATTAAAAAATAATAAATTTAAATAATAATTAAAAAAACAATAAATAAACATAAAAAATAACAATTAATACATGAAATGAATTGCAATACATTAAATGATTAAGATAACTGCATAAAAATCACCTCATTGGGCAAGTAATTAATGAGGTGATTTTTTTATGAGGCAACGCAGAAGAAATGCACCTGATATCGGCATTGCAAGAAATCAGGATGAAAGTGCAGCCATAACTGAGTCTCTTAATTTGATTCAGGCTGACAATCTTATAAACAGTAATGACGTTGTGGTAATAACTCCAAACTGGGTACAGCAGCAAACGCCGGACACAGGTGTAGTTGTTGGAACCGAAAGCCTGAGAACAGTGATAAGATTTGCCAAGAAAAACAATCCCCGAAGAATTGTCGTCGCTACAGGTTCCGGCGAAAAAGATACTGTTGAAATAATGAACGCGATAGGATTTTCTCAGGTAATACAGTCTGAAGGTGTTGAGTTCGTGGACTTGAATAAGGGGCCTTTTACCAGAATAGAGCTGAATCATGACTCTCCATCCGCTACCAGTATTAACAAACTATATGACGAAATGACCTTCCTCATTTCCTTTACCCAGCTTAAATTTCACCAGGAGGCTGCAATTACAGCCGGAATAAAAAACATAGCAATGGGTTGGCCGCCTGCTCAGGAACACGGATATCCCAAAAAGAATATGGGTATACATAAAAACCTCCACGGCTTCATCCGGGCAATGGCTCAGAAAATAACCATTGACCTGTCTATTTTAAGTGCAAGCCCCGCTATGGTCGGAACCGGTCCTTCCGGAGGTATTCCGATTAATACAGGTATTGTTATAAGCGGAACTGATCCTGTGGCTGTTGATGTCATTGGCGCCCATTTAATGGGATTCAAACCACAGGCCATATACTACCTGTACGACTGTATTAACAATGGGATTGGTATCGGAGATATCAATCAAATGAATATACATGGACTGGATATTGTAGAAACGGAAAAAATTCTAAGCAATATGGCATACAAACAGCCAATAGCAATAGACAGTTAGATTAACTTGCAGTACCGTTAAACAACTTGTTGTGCCAGGTAATCAGATAGCATTGTGGAGAGCTTTGAAATCCCCTCTGTATTCCCCATGTTAAAGGAAATATCCTTTAACACAAGCGAATTGATTTGCCCTGTAACGGGCTTATCAGCTCTTGAGCTCGGAACCCCTGCTGTCGAAATGCCGGCACAACAAGTTAAGTTAAATCAGTTGCTTACCTATTTTTTATCAAATTCCAGCAATGTCTGGTTGTCTTCTACATCTTCCGGCCTTAAATAACATCCTACTGCGGGAATGTTTTTAGTCCTGTAATAATCAAAGTTGGTTATGCCCGACTCTTCCAATTTTGCCACCCTGGTCACAGTGCTTCCTTTTTTTCCTTTCATTACCTGAACTCCCTGAGAGTTTCTTGTGGTCTTGGGGTTTATATTGGCTGTATTGAATACCAGTACTTTGTTTATGCTGCTGAAAGTTACAAGGTCGGTATCGCTGTCCAGGTACATAATACTTACAAGCTTCGATAAATCCGAGTAAGCATTGGCGAGCTTTCTGCGGTTGGTTTTGGTCTCATAGCTCTTCAGCTCAATTTTTGAAAATTTCCCGTTTTCATATGCAAACAATATATAGCCGCTGTAATCATCTGTAGCAACCATGTAAATGATTTTCTCATCAGGTTCCAGCTCAAGCATATTTGTAAGATACTCTCCAAGAGCGCTTGCTTTGCTGTCGGGAATATCGTATATCTTTATCTTGTATACTGTGCATTTGTTTGAGAACAGCAGCAAATCAGCTTTATTGTGAGTTTCCAGCTCCTGTATTATTTTGTCATCATCCTTCAGTTTCTGTTCAGGATTGGCCCTGAGCGAAACAAGAGGTATTTTCTTGAAATAATTCTGCTCTGTGAGGAACAGTTTCAGATTGTAGTCTTCAATCATTTTCTCCACTGTTATTACCTCAATGTCCTCCTCGGGCACTATCTCGGTGCGTCTTGGCTGTCCGTATTTCTTTGCAACATTTTTCAACTGCCTTATAATAATCTTTTTTATTTTTCTCTCATCATTATGAGTGCTTCTGAGGTCTTCTATATCCTTACTGAGAGTTTCCACCTCTTCCACGCGGTTCAGTATATATTCCCTGTTGAGGTTTCTAAGCTTTATTTCAGCAATAAATTCCGCCTGAACCCGGTCTATGTCAAAACCTTTCATGAGGTTCGGAATTACTTCTGAATCCTGCTCAGTTTCCCTTATTATTTTTATTGCCTTGTCAATGTCAAGCAGAATTTTCTTGAGTCCCAGCAGCAGATGAAGCTTTTCAGACTTTTTGTTTATGTCGAACATTATCTGGCGCTTTATACAATTTATTCTGAATTTTATCCACTCATCCAGTATTTCTTTTATGCCCATTACCTTAGGCGTATTGTTAATCAAAATATTAAAGTTGCAGTTAAAAGAGTCCTGTAAAGGCGTAAGCTTGAAAAGCCTGTTCATTAACGCATCCGGGTCGGCACTTCTTTTTATATCCAGTGTAATTTTTAAGCCGTTGAGATCCGTTTCATCCCTTACATCTACAATATCTTTAATCTTTCCTTCCTTTACAAGATCCGATATCGAATCTATTATTGCTTCCGAGGTTGTCGTGTATGGTATTTCGTATATCTCAATACAACTGTTTTTCTTATCATAGGAATATTTCGCCCGCAGCTTGAAACTGCCTTTACCCGTCCGGTAAATTTCACGCATATCCTTTTCATTATATATAAGCTGTGCGCCAGTTGAAAAATCAGGAGCCTTAAGGTATTTAACAAAATCTGTATCGCTGTTTTCCAAATAATGTATGGTTGCTTCACAGACCTCCTGGAGATTAAAACTGCAAATGTTGCTCGCCATACCTACTGCGATACCCTGGTTGGAATTCACAAGTATACTTGGAAATGTAGCAGGCAAAATAACAGGCTCCTTGAGTGTCCCATCATAGTTGTCAACAAAATCAACCGCATTCTTATCAAGGTCTGCAAACAATTCCTCACATATGCTGTCCAGCTTTACTTCGGTATAACGGGCAGCAGCATATTTCATATCCCTCGAATATACTTTTCCAAAGTTTCCCTTGGAATCTACATAGGGATGCAGCAAGGAAGCATTTCCTCTTGTAAGCCTGACCAATGTCTCATATATGGAAGCATCTCCGTGAGGGTTCAGCTTCATAGTTTGTCCGACCACATTTGCAGACTTTGTCCTGTTGCCTGAGAGCAAGCCCATTTTATACATTGTATAAAGCAGCTTTCTGTGAGCGGGCTTAAGGCCGTCTATCTCTGGTATTGCCCTTGATACAATGACACTCATGGCATAGGGCATATAATTTTTTTCCAGCGTTTCGGTTATTCTCTGTTCCACCGGTCTATTTTTATTCATATTGTTCTTATTCCTCCAGTAAATCAAGGTAAATGGGGCACATCACACAAGGTTAATTTCAGCTTACATCAATCATATCCATGTACATATGGCCATTTGCTTCTATAAACTCTTTCCTGCCTGAAAGATTATCGCCAAGAAGCAGGTCAAATACTTCCTCAGTCCTCTTTATATCATCAGGTACCACCTTGATAAGCCGCCTGGTTTCGGGATTCATCGTTGTCTCCCACATCATTTCAGGCTCATTTTCACCAAGACCTTTTGAGCGCTGTATCGTGTATTTACCCTTAATCTTCGATATTATTTCGTTCTTTTCCTTTTCTGTATAAGCAAAATATGTCTTGTCTTTCGTATTAATCTCAAACAAAGGAGATTCGGCAATATATACCTTGCCGACATGTATCAGCGTAGGTACCAGCCTGTATAGCATTGCAAGAATAAGTGTCCGTATCTGGAATCCGTCTACATCGGCATCCGTACAAATTATTATCTTACTCCAGCGGAGATTGTTTATATCAAAAGTATTTAAGTCTTTGTTGTGCTTGGACTTTATCTCGACACCGCATCCTAGTACCTTCAACAGATCAACAATTATTTCGTTTTTAAATATGCTGTCATATTCAGCTTTCAGACAATTTAGAATTTTTCCCCTGACGGGAATTATTGCCTGAAATTCAGCGTCCCTTCCCAATTTACATGCACCAAGAGCTGAATCTCCTTCCACAATGTAAAGCTCACGCCTGCTTACATCTTTGGTACGGCAATCAACAAACTTCTTTACTCTGTTTACAACATCTATGGTTCCGCCCAGTTTCTTTTTGACATTGATTCTTGTCTTCTCAGCTGTCTCCCTGCTCCTCTTGTTGACCAGCACTTGCTCAATTATTCTGTCACAATCCGCCTTATTCTCAATAAAGTATATTTCAAGCTGTTGCTTCAGAAAGTCTGTCATTGCCTCTTGAATAAATTTATTGTTTATTGACTTCTTTGTCTGGTTTTCATAGCTTGTAATTGTTGAGAAGGAATTTGTCACCAGTATGAGACTGTCCTGAATGTCTACAAAAGATATTTTGGATTCATTTTTATTGTACATATTCCTGTCTTTGATGCACTTGTCTATCTCATACACAAAAGCCGACCTCACAGCTTTGTCCGGTGAACCTCCGTGCTCAAGAAAACTGGAATTGTGATAATATTCCAGCAGGTTTATTTCATTGTTGAAACAAAAAGCTATTTGCATTTTTACCTTGTATTCAGGCTTGTCCTCTCTGTCTCTTCCCTTTGCAGTGGTTTCAAAAAATTGCACATCTGTTATACCTTTATCCTGGCTTATCTCTTTTACATAATCCACAATTCCGTTCTCATACAAGTAAGTATATGTTTCGCCTGACTCCTCATCAAACAGCTTGAAAGTCAGTCCCGCATTCACAACCGCCTGTTTCTTCAAAACCGACTGAAAATAATCAAGTTGTATATCTATATCCGTAAAAACTTCAATATCCGGTTTCCATTTTATAATTGTACCGGTGCTTTCATAGTTAAACTTTTCTTTTCTAAGTCCGCCAATGTTTATACCCTTTTCAAAATGCAAATCATATCTGTAGCCGTCTCTAAAAACAGTTACATCCATGTATTCTGAACTGTACTGTGTGGCACAGCATCCGAGGCCGTTAAGCCCAAGGCTGTATTCATAGTTTTCGCCTGAATTGTTCTTGTATTTTGCGCCGGCATAGAGTTCGCAGAATACCAATTCCCAGTTATACCTTTCTTCCTTGGAATTGTAGTCAAGAGGTATACCTCTTCCGTAATCCTTGATCATGATAGACTTATCCTTAAACCTGGTAGCCTCTATTACTTTCCCGAAACCCTCTCTGGCCTCGTCAATAGAGTTAGATAAAATTTCAAACACTGAATGTTGACAGCCTTCTATACCGTCAGAACCAAATATGACACTTGGACGCAGTCTAACTCTGTCAGGCCCCTTCAGGGTTTCTATGCTGTCATTGTCATATACCCTGACATTGCTTTTTTTCGCCACTGGTAATTCCACCTTTCAGGTAATTGATATTCCATATAATAATATTATTTCGAAAACTTATGTTCGTGTCAAGTTGAATTAATTTAGCAAAGCCCATTATCATGGTATATTCCCGGCTCTTTGCAATATTTTCCATATTAATATGCCGGCTAATCTTAAAATTAAAAATCTTAATTCTGTAAAGAATTCATAATTCTGTAATAGTTAAAGTTCGTAATTATATAAGATTAACGTCATAATTTTTTAGAGTTAAAGTTTGTAATTCTCTATAGTTAAGCCAGTAATTATTTAAAGCTAAAGTTTGTAATTCTCTAAAGTTAAGCCAGTAATTATTTACATTTAATGTCCGAAATTCTTAAAAATTAAAGCCAGTAATTCTGTAAATTTAAGTTCGAAATCCTGCATTGAAAAATGAAGAAGTTTTCAGAAAAAAACTTTCCCTAAAACACTTACTATAGTCCATAAAATTTTACTTGAATTATATATAAAATATCACTATACTGATATAGGTAGTTAACAAAAAATGATTTTATTCTATTGATTCAGACACAGGAGGGTTATGCCATATGCAAGAGTTATTTAACGGTATACTTAATCTTCAACTCGGAAATCTGGTTATGTTCGTAATTGGGGGGGTTTTAATTTATCTTGCAATCGCCAAGGAATATGAACCAATGCTTCTTCTTCCTATTGGTTTCGGTGCTATTCTATGCAACATTCCCTTTTCTTCGGCAATAGGTGAACATGGTATTTTGGAAATATTATATAATGCAGGAATACGTACTGAACTTTTCCCTTGCTTAATATTTATTGCTGTAGGCGCCATGATTGATTTCACTCCGTTGCTTCAAAACCCGACAATGCTTTTCTTTGGGGCTGCTGCACAGTTTGGTATCTTTTCAACTATGATGGTTGCGCTGCTGTTTGGATATAATCTTAAGGAAGCTGCATCAATCGGTATTATAGGTGCTGCTGACGGCCCGACTTCCATATATGTTGCACTTCAGTTTGCAGACAAGCTTGTAGCGCCAATCTCTGTTGCTGCTTATTCATATATGTCTCTTGTTCCTATAATTCAGCCCCCTGTTATCAAACTGCTCACAACCCGCAACGAAAGATTGATAAGGATGGAATACAAACAAGTCAATGTACCTAAAATTGTAAAAATTCTTTTCCCAATTGCGGTTACAATCATAGCTGGTTTGATTGCTCCAATAAGTGTTGCACTTGTAGGTCTTCTCATGTTCGGAAATCTTATAAGAGAAAGCGGCGTTCTCGAAAGACTTTCAGTATCCGCTCAGAACGAGCTTGCAAACCTTGTAACTTTGCTTCTGGGTATTACAATAGGTTCAACAATGCAGGCAGACAAGTTCCTTCAAGTTGATACCCTTATTATTATGGCGATGGGACTTGTTGCATTTATATTTGATACAGCAGGTGGAGTCCTTTTTGCCAAGCTCCTGAACCTCTTCCTCAAGAAGAAGATTAATCCTATGGTAGGTGCTGCAGGAATATCTGCATTTCCCATGTCAGCCAGGGTTATCCAGAGGATAGCAAAAAGTGAGGATCCTACAAACTTTATATTAATGCAGTCTATCAGTGCCAATGTGGCAGGACAACTTGGTTCAATTGTTGCAGGCGGCCTGCTGCTGGCTCTTGTACCACTATTTTTCTGATTGGAGGAAACTGGGATATGAATTTTGAGAATATAGGTAAAGGTCTTATAGTTTCTGGTTATGGACTTCTGGGTGTTTTCCTGGTTCTTATTCTTTTCTATGTAGCAATCAGGATAACAATGGCAATTTCAAACAAAGTAACAAGCAGGAAGAATGACGAAAATTAAGGTTATAAGTTTGGCGGGACATTCCTTAACTTAGAAGATTTCATCTTTTAATAAAATGTTTCTTATTAAAAGACTGCATTTTACATATAAAGGAGTGTCCCGCTGGCTTTTTGCGTACCGTTAATTCACTATTAATTTATTGTGCAATTTTTATTTTTTTCATTATTACTTTATTTTTGTCTCTTATTTTTGTTCTCCTATTTTCTTTTCGCTATGACTATTTTCTCTTATTTATTGTTCGCCATGTCTTTTTTTATTCTCCTAAACTTTTTATTCTCCTAAGCCTTTTTTTGTTCTCTCAGCCTGCTTGCAAATCTGAATATTCCAGTAATCAACATCAGACCAAAAGCAATGGCAAAAGCACTGCCCAGTGTTTCGACAATTTTTCCTGCGGCTTCTTCCAGACGGTTTTCAACTAAAAACTGAATTGCTGTATAGGCTGTTACACCCGGTACAAGAGGAAATATACCTGATATCGAAAATACTGTTACAGGAGTTTTAAGAAGTCTGGCGGCACTTTCACTGTATAGCCCTACAGCAACCGCTCCCATAAATATCGGGATAATCACCGTACCTGTTGCTGTATGGAACAGTGAATATGATAACCAGCCTAAAGCTCCTGAAAGGCCTGTCCAAAATAATTTTTCCTTTCTGACATTGAAAAGAATTCCCGCGCAAACACTTCCAACAAAAGCCATAATTAACTGCAGCACATCAATCACACCCATTACAATCCTGCAATCAAAGCAATACCTACTCCTAAGCCCAAAGCAGTAACAACAAGGACCGTTTCACCCATTCCGGCCAGGCTTGACACTATATCTCCACGTAGAGCATCATTTATACTGTTTGTTATTGCCACTCCCGGAGCAAAGATTACAATAGCTCCTATTATAATTTTATATACATTCATCTGGGGAAACAATTTTACAGCTAAAAGACTCATTAAAGCTGTATTCATACCTGATACACAAAACTCAAGAAATTCATAAAAGCCAATCTCAGATATTTTAGACTTTATAAGATAGACAAGCATACCTATAATGGCAGCAACCAATCCTTCTGAAAACGTGCCTCTGAAAAGAAGTGTAAATACGAAAGCCCATACACCTGCTGCCAGAATGCGTATATGCATTTTAAACTGCGGTGTGTTTTCAATTTCACTGAGAATTTTGTTTGCTGTTTCATAGGGTAGAGGTTCTTCCCTCAATCTTCTGGAAAATGTATTTACAAGCTCTATCTTATGCAAATTTACATTCCGGCCCCTGATTCTCATAATTTCAGAAACTGAATCGCCGTTAGCCATCTTTATGGATACAAAAATACCTGTAGGCAATACAAAATTCTCACATTTCACTCCATAGCTGTCGCAAACTCTTGCTATTGTATCCTCTACCCTGTATATCTCAGCACCACTGGTTAGGAGTATTTTACCTGTTCTGAGTGCTATATCCATAATCTCCTTGATTTCAGGACGATCTTTCATAATTTACTCCAGTGCCATCATTAGTATTCCAGGCCATTATCTTATAATGTATTTGTTTACAATTATGTCAATCCTTCGGTTTTTCTGCCTGTTTTCAGGTGAATCATTGGGCATTATAGGTTTAAACTCTCCACGTCCGGAAGCAGTCAGTTTCTTAGGATCAAGGCCACAGTTTTCTATTAAGAAAACTACCACGTTAGTAGCCCTTTTTGTGGACAGTTCCCAGTTACTCGGGAATAGCATAGTATTTATGGGCAGATCATCGGTATGTCCCTCTATGGTTATCTCGTTATCAAGCTCTTTAAACATTCCACCCAGTTCCTTGAGTATTTCCTTTCCTGATGCCTTTATATCCGCCTTTCCAAGGTCGAACAGAATAACAGAATCCAGCCTTAAAATTAAAGACTGCTCCTCTTCAATAATATTAACATATTCTTTTAAATTATGCTTTTCTATGGCTTTTTCAACCTGCGCTTTTACATTCTGGAGTTTTACATCTTCAAGCTGTGAGCTGTCTTCATCTCCTGAACTGATTTCATTACCGCTTGTGTCTATAAAATCCGTTCCATAAGGTATAGGAAGAACAGCCTCTCCAGGGTTAGCCAAAAGCTTATCCCCTCCTGATATGTTCAGGAAACTGCTTCGCATTGAATATGCAACCTCTTTGAATTTATGCTGGTCAATGGAAGCCATGGAAAAAAGCATGACAAAAAACGTCAGAAGCAGTGTAACCAAATCACTATATGTAAGCAACCACTCCGCTGCGCCACCACTTTCTTCACTCTTTTTTCTTCTATCTCTCATGCCGCACCTCGCTAAACCGTACGTTTATTCTATAATATTATTAAATATTATTGCACAGGAGCACTCTCATAACTGGTTTCCCTTTTGGGTTCTTCACCTTTCAAGTATAATTCATCATATTTCTTCTTTTGTTCGGGTGAAAGGAATGTCTTAAGCTTATGCTCCATAATTCTCGGGTTTTCACCTGCCTGTATGGACAAGATTCCTTCTATAATCATTTCCTTTTCCCAAACCTCTTCTTTGCTCTTTACTTCCAGTTTATTGGCAATAGGAGTACAAATAAAGTTAGCAAGAATACTTCCGTAAAATGTAGTTATCAATGCTACAGCCATTGCAGGTCCTACTGAAGAAGGGTCGTCCATTTTTCCTAACAAGTTAATAAGGCCTATGAGAGTCCCAATCATTCCCCATGCAGGAAATAAGCCTGCCATGTTTTTAAATATTCCCTGACCCTTGGCATGTCTTGCTTCAAGATTTGCAAGTTCCAACTCCATGGAATCTCTGACGGTATCAGGCTCAACACCATCAACTATAAGTTGTAATGACTGTGATATATATTTATCTTCCAGCTTCTCCTGTTCTGATTCAAGAGCAAGCAGTCCTTCACGCCTTGCCTTCTGTGACAGTTCTACAAGAAGCTTTATCGTCTCTTCGGGAGTTGATTGTTTGCTAAAAAAGGCCTTACCAATCAATTTAGGTATTTTAGCCAATTCGGATAACCTATAACTTATCACGATGGAAGCAATTCCGCCTCCAAGAGTAATAAAAATAGATGGAACATTATAAAAACTCCTTAAAGTACCATCTAGAAGAATTGAAACAACAATACACACAACTCCGAAAATAAAACCGCCAATTGTTGCAATATCCATATTAAACCTCCTCAAATGTCAAAGTTTTAATGCCTGATAGGAGGCATCACCCCATCCATGGATAAATCCGGCATCAAACTTTTATTCTTGTAATCTTCATCTTTAGCCATTAATTAATATGGTTTCACCTGCCAGTTGTTTGTACTGCAAACAGGCAGACGCGCATAATATCAAGCTTCGCTTTCATATTTATATAGTCGGCATAATACTGTTAAAAATAAAGCCTTTTTTGCAGAATAATGTAAAAACGGGACAGAAATCATGAAACTTTTAGAAAAAGCACACAATTTCCGTCCCATTCAGTTCTGCTTCTATACCTTATTCAGACACTCATTTATTCAGACATCAGGCACCCATTTATTTAGACAACCATTCCTCACAATATTTACGTACAAAAGGTGCCAATGTTTCCGCTCCGTCTTCTGTAATAACGAAACCTTCCTCAATACGGTTGGATCCTCCGGGCAGGCCGAATAAGCTTATATCTGTGTTTACAGTCATTCCGACAGTAAACACATCTTCCGTATTCTCGTCAGGATAAGGCGACTCGGCTTCTGCACAGCCTATACCATGCAGTGGCGGGTATACATCATATTCAGCCAGACCTTCTTTACGGAAGAAATCTCTTACAGCAGAAACAAACTTCTTCATAGGAACACCGGCTTTAAGATAAGGCAATCCTGCATCGGAAGCCCGAATCAAAACATCAATTACTCTGCGGGTCTCATCACTCATGTTGCCCACAGCAAACGGTACTTCGCATGTTGCCACATAGCCTTCGTACTGAATGGCCAGTGCGCACATAATCATATCGCCGTCATTTATTATTTTGTCGGTCGGACGTCCTACTATTGTATCAGACCTTTTGCCAGAACCAAAAACTGTAAATATCACAGCTTCAGCTCCCAGCTTTCTTGCCTCTCCTTCAGCAATGCCTGCAGCATAACGCTCAGTTTTTCCTATCAGGTCAGATTCCATCATTTTTTTGAATGCCAAATCTGCAATACGGGCTGCTTCCCTAAGACAAGCTATTTCATTGGGGCTTTTTACTTTGCGTAATTCATACAGAATAGAATTGGCATCCACTATATCACAAGCGAAAGCTTCGCCAATTGTGTTCAGTAATGCCGCCGGCATCGCATCCATTCCAACAATGCCAAGCTTTGATATTTTACTTGAGCCGTTCAGTTCTTTTGATAAAGCCTTAAAGTTGGTATAGTTAGCTAAGGGATAATCTATCTCGTCTGCCACGGTAACACACAGAAAATCAGGAACAAGGCGAATATCGGGCCATACACTCATTTCCTCCGCTAACTTTTGTCCTTCAGGGGCGCATAAAACAATAGGTTCTGTGTCAATTCCCATCAGCATGGCTCCACGTTCAAAAATCGGCCAGAAATTAGACACATACCTCAGGGATTCTTTACGGTATTCATCACCATAGACAAATATGGCATCCAGACCCATTTTCCCCATATGCTCTCTTATTTTTTGAATTCTTTGTTCAAATTCTTCCTTTGAAATTTTGATTTTATCCATATATTCTACCCCTTTACTAGTTATTGATATAGATGTTATTGTCCATACCCCAAAGTTGCAAGATAAGCCATGTTAGGCTGATTAACATCTAATCTCCCATATTGAACTACTACATCTACATCACTTCGTATACGTAGGGAGTACTGCACACCTACGTCCAAGTACAGGTCGCCAAACACTTTTCTGTCATTACTTCTGAAAGCAGTTACACGTTTGGCAGGAGCAACAAAAGGAATTCCTTCAACTGGCGGGCGGTCTGTAAAATAAACATCAATAAATATATTGGCATCCTGATCATTACAGTTAAGTATCATTATACACTCGTGACCCTCATAATCCGTAGCTTCGCCTGGATTTACAGGAGGCCTGTATCCGTCTACAATATACCAATTCTTCTTGCCGTTCATAGAATCACTCCCATTACCATATTTCGCTATTTTATTGAGAACTGTTCACAGCTGTACACATGCAATAAAACCATTTAAACGACTTTGATAAATTAATAAATTTAAAAATTTTATAATATGAATATCTCCCGCGGATAATTGGTCATGTTTTCAGCCTTGCCAATACCTACGCGCACACTGTCTTCTATTCTGAATCCATATCCGTCTTTATTTCCCATAAAAATATCTACAGCATAAGTCATGTTATTGCGCAAAATATAATCAGAACCTTCCTCAATCCATGGAGGCTCTCCTTCCATTAAGCCGGTTGCATGGCATGGTCCGTAAAGCAACCAATCAATATGGTTATTTTTGCGCATTGTTTCATAATATATATTGGCAACATTACCTGCATTATTTCCGTCATACAGCTGCCCTATTATTGCTTCATGTGCTTCATAACCTGCTTTGATCGCATCTAACATCCACTGCTCAGGATTACCTAGAATGACGGGCCTTCCTATAGTTGATGCATAACCTTCGTACCTTGCACCAATTTGAAGATGCACAAGTTCATTCTTCTCTATCACTTTATGTCTTGCTCTGCTAATAGCCTGGTTTCCTCCCTTTCCGGCAAGCACCCATATTGGGTAGGATTCACTTTCTGCGCCTAATTCAAAGAGCTTGGCACAAGCCAGTCCACGCACCTGGCTTTCAGTCATGCCAGGACGAATATTCTCAATGACATAGTCAAAAGTCTTCCGAGTAATTTCACCTGCATAACGCAAGCATTGAATCTCATTTTCAGATTTATACATTCTCAATTGCATTACCAGGTCGTCTCCGCTTACAATTGATACATCTCCAAATGACTTGAGGCCATCTACTAATGCATCAAATGTCACTTTACCGATGAGATTGTAGCCTGCAATGGCAAAATTCTTCAACGGTTTGCCATCCAGTAATTCTCCGATTACATCCCTGAAAGTATCAAGCTTATGCCCTGGATATTCAGGATTTGATGATTCCCTGAAAGCTGATAATCTACGTATATTGCGGATACGGCTTCGGTCTGACGCATATGTCATACTTTCAGGTCCTATAAGCAGTAATGGCTCTCCATCCTGGGCAAACAGCACCCCAGCGGTTTCGAATGATGGCCAATAATCACAGAAGTAGCGTACAAACTGCGGCTCAGCCTCATTACCGTATGCAAGCAGCATATCAATTCCTTTTTGTTTCATTAATTCCTGGATGTTCCTCGCACGTATTTTAAATTCACTATCTGGGATAATTGGTCTAGTCATATTATATTCCCCCTTTTATATTGTTTGTACATATTAATTATGCCTTTTTATACACCCCTGAACGGAGAACGTCTATAAATACAGCTGCCAAAAGTATGCATCCTTTTATTATCTGTTGCCAGAATGTCTGAACTTCGAGCATTGTCAGACCGTTAGAAATTGTAGTCAGCATAAGCACACCAATTAATGAGCCCCATAAGCTGCCTTTACCGCCATTCAGAGAAGTACCCCCTAAAATGCAGGCAGATATTATTGTCATTTCATAGCCCGTTCCGGCTGTAGGAAGTCCGGCACCTGTCTGAGCCGCCATTAAAATCCCTGATATTCCAGCTAGCATACCGTTTAACAGGTATACGGTGAAAACTACATTATCAGTGTTAATACCAGAAAGATAACTAGCCCTCATATTTGAACCGGTAGCGTATACCTTTCGTCCAAAGGCAGTATATTTGGCTAAATACCATGCCAGTACGAAGCAAAGCAACATTACTAAAACCAGGAACGGTATAAATCCGACATACCCTCGCCCGAGCCATTTGAAGCTTTCATTCGTTACAACAATAGATATTCCATTATTGGACAGATATGCGATACCTCTGAATATAGACATTGTGGCAAGAGTCGTAATCATGGGATTTATCTTACCCTTTGAGACCGCGAGGCCGTTAATTGCTCCGCAAACAGTACCTAAAATAAACGCAACTAATACAGAAGAAAATGTAGAATATCCTGCCTTTAGCATAAGTGAAGCAACCATTCCGGTCAGTGCCATAGTACCACCGACAGAGATATCTATACATCCGGCTACCAGCGCCAAAGTTGTAGTTGTTGCTGTAATACCTGTTACAGCTGAATATATGCCAATATTTAAAAAGTTGTCCATTGAAAAAAAGTGAGGTGACAATATAGAAAAGGCCAGAATAATCAATATATAAGCCAGTAAAATGGTAAGCTCACTGCCCACTTTTCTTTGCAAGTTTTTTGTTGAACTACTAATACTTTTGACAAAACTCATGTTATATACCTCCAACAGCAAGTCTCATTAAATTTTCTTGAGTCGCTTCTTCCACGGCTACTTCACCGGTTAAACGGCCTTCACACATAACGATTATTCTGTCAGACATTGATATGACTTCCTGCATTTCAGAAGAAATCATGATAATACCGATACCCTTCTCACATAATTCTTCCATGATATTGTATATTTCAGCTTTAGCTCCTACATCAATGCCACGGGTAGGTTCATTGAGAATTAATATTTTAGGGTTTGTCTCAAGCCATTTTGCTATAACTACTTTCTGCTGATTACCGCCGGAAAGTTCCTGTATCACAGTGTCGGCTGAGGGCGTACGTATATTCAGTGTCTCTATCCACTTATCGCCAACAGCACGCTCCTCTTTTTTATTAATTTTTAATCTTTTAAACAAACGATTGACAATTGATATGGTGATATTAAACAAAACCGTATGTATGAGCATTAGTCCTTCGTTCTTGCGCTCTCCCGGAACATAAGCAATATTGTTTTTTATTGCTTCTGCCGGTGTATGGTATGATACTTTCCTGCCACATACTTTTATGGTACCTTCTTTTACATGTAAATCTCCGAAGAGTGCTCTTGCCAAATCAGAGCGTCCGGCTCCCATCAGCCCGAACAAGCCGACTATCTCTCCCTCGTGCAAAGTAAAACTGATATTTCTAGCTTTTCCGGCTGACAGGCCTTCAACCTCCAGGACAGGCTTTCCTCTTTCCATTTTTTTATGCGGATACATCTCGTTCAGTTCTCTTCCAACCATGGCATTGATTATCTCGTCCTGATTTGTTTCTGATGTTTTTAGTACCGTAATGCTTTTGCCGTCTCTCATAACCTGTATCCGGTCGCTGACCTCAAAAATTTCATCCATCCTGTGAGATATATATATAATACCTATACCTTTTGCAGCCAGTTCACGTACCAGTTTCAGCAACCTTTTTGTTTCCACCTGTGTTAAAGCGGATGTAGGTTCGTCCATTACCAGTATTTTCATGTTATGGCTCATTGCTTTTGCAATTTCAACCAACTGCTGCTGTGATGTGGAAAGAGTATTCATAAATGCTTTTACATCAACTTCATCAGTTATTTGTTTAATAATGCTTTCGGCTCTGCGATATGTTTCAGGCCAGTCAATGGGACCTCTACCGTTAAATTTTCTTGGAAGTTGGTTTACAAGAATATTTTCAGCAACCGTCAGTGTCTGATAATTGTCAAGTTCCTGATATATAATTGATATTCCCATATCAATGGCTTCCTGAGGAGTATATTGAGATAACTTCTTTCCCTGATATTCGATAACCCCTTCGTCCTTGGTGTAAGCACCGGATAGAATTTTTAAAAGAGTTGATTTCCCGGCACCGTTCTCACCTACAAGTGCCAGCACTTCTCCTTCGTACAAGGTGAGATCCACATTATCCAGTGCAAGTACGCCTGGGAACCTTTTTGTTATACCTTTCATATTCAGTAAAATATTACCCACTGGAGAAATTCACCTACTTCTTAAATAATTTGAATTTTTAACGGACATCGTAATCCAGCCAGCAAGCCGGATTTTTTACAAGAATCTGCTCAATGTCGGCAGAGGACACCCCAACTTCGTCCAGCATCGGAACAATATTAGTCAATATGTGGTCATAACCCCAACCACCATATGCGTGCAATAGTGACTTCAGGCATACATCAGTGGAAAGAAGCAGCTGTTTTGCATATCCCCTGTCTACAATTTTTTTTACCAGCAGCACTCTTTCCCAGTCTGTAACAAATCTTCCTGAGCCGGGTTTTATATCCCACCTGTCTGTGAACATTTCTTTCCCGAAATTATCAAACTCAATATATACGCCCATATCAAGAAGTTTAAATATATAATCTTCCCGGTTTTCCACATCACTGTGGCAAATTACGACTTTTTCATGGGGCACGTTGTGTTCATCTACTATTTTCATCGCTTCCAGCCCCTGTGTGCTCCATGGATTAATATGTATCATCAGAGGGGCTCCGGTGCGAATTTGGGCTCTGCACGCAGCAATGAGGGATTTCTTCTCAAAGGGGTACATAACATGTGATATGCCTATTTCTCCAATAATTCCTGCACGAATTCTTGTATGCCCTATTCCCTGTTCTATTTCCTGAACAATTTGCTTTTCCATTTCTTCAATTGTCAGCGCCCGAATCTCGTCTGTCTGTGCGCCATCTACATAAAAGCCTGCCCCGGCTATTATATTAAGACCGGATTTGGCTGCTACCATTGCAAGCAGTTCAGGATCCCTACCCAAACCAACTGTTGAAGCATCAACTACGGTCCTGCCGCCTGCAGCTTTAAAATAGTTCAGTTCGGAAAGCTGTGTTTCTTCATCCATCATCTTAAGATTATCAAGCACTGCAAATGGATTTCTTTTTAAAATACCCAATTTCTCAATTGTAACAGGGCCATATGCTATATTCTTTGCACCAATTTCAGCAGGTGGTGAAAAAAAAACTTCCATGTCAATAAAAATGTGTTCATGAGGCGCAGTTATGCCAAGGTCACTTGCGTCTACCTTTCCGGTTACCGTCATTACAGGCATTTACAATCCCTCCATATTAAAACGAAAGTTTGTTTTGGAATGATAGTATTATGTCCGATGCACATTTGACCGGTATCGGACATAATACTACCAACTTAGATAATTCTATTGATTAAAATAATACTATCAAGCAAGATTAATTATTTAGCCTGGCTCCACTCTGCCTGAGGATACCATTCTTCAATATTAGAAGCGTCTATGTATACATGGTCCATCAATAAATCTTCAGGATTTACTTCTTCACCTTTTGCCAGTTTAATACAACCAGGTACTATATATTCTCCATACCTCTCCAGGAAGTATGCTACACCTCCGCGCCAGCAATTGAGTTGTCCGGTATTGATCTGCTTATATAAGTTTTCACGGGTCTGAACTGACATACCATGGTTGACGATAAAGCAATGATCCTGGCGTTTGGCCGCTTCAATAGCTGCAAATGCACCTTGAGCACCTATATCATTTATTGAACCGATAAGAATATGGCGTGCATCCGGATGAGAGTTCAATACATCCGCTGTCAACTGCTGAGCTAAAATAGCATCATCTTTATAGTCAACCTCAACAACTAAATTAGTTGTATCAAGTCCGGGTATTTTCTCCTTGATGCCGTCAACAACAGCATTCATACGAGTCATAACAACATCTCCGCCTTCAGGGGTATTGAGGATAAGTATTAAGTCAACTTTTCCTCCCCATTCCTTATTGGCGAGGTCTCCCAAGGCATAACCGCATAACAAGCCCGCTTCTCTATTATTTGCGCCCATAAACGGTGCGTCACCTACAGGAATATCAATAGCCATAACCGGTACACCGGCTGCTTTGCACTTTTCATAAATTACAGGATTAACAGACGCGTCAAGGTTAAACTCAGCTAAAACATCTATACCCTGCAGTAACAAATTGTCAACATTAGAAACTGCAGTTGCCCCGTCACCCGCATTGTCAACACAAATAACCTCAACATTTGGATATCTTTTGGCAACTTCTTTGATATTCTCACGTACAGGTATCAGATGCTCCTGAGAATCGTCAAGGGCTGCATATCCAATAATAATCTTATCATCTTCTCCGGAAGAAGCAGTATCACCGCTTTTTGACGAAGAAGAATTTGACCCATTACCTTTATCTGATGTCGAAGTTTTTGATTGTCCTGAACAAGCTGTCATTGAAATTGCCAGGATTGCAATTAACAGAAGTGCAAGAAACTTTTTCATTGACTTTCCTCCTTTTTGATATTGTTGTTACATATACCAACTTCCTTTATTATACAGTCTCGTTGGTTCCTGAATAATACACCTTTTTTGGAATCCTTGTATCAAATTTTTGTATCAACATCTTCATTGCCTTATGTCCTAATTAGCTGTATAATTATGCTGACATCTAGTTGTAAAATACAACGCCGAAAGATTTTGTTACTAATTTGAAATAGGACTTCAATTTAAATCAAGCTCCTTTATAAAGTATCATCTAAGTAAATGTCGGTCATTATGTAAACAGGAGGTTCTTTAATAAAAAAAAATCAGACTATAAATTAAATAAAGGCATTTAATATCATTTTACATGGAAATAGGCTGGGGGTATTTATTTTCATGGTGATAAAGCGGATAATAGAAAAAGCAAGGACCTTTTCCCGTAACTTAAGTTTGGAATACAAGTTAATATTGTTTAATATAATTGTAATTGTAATTCCGGTTACATTAATATTTGCTTTTACAATCAGCTCATACATAAATTATTTGAATGATCAGCTTATCACCTCCGAATTTCGTTCCATATCCCAGATATCTTCTTCCCTGGATAACTATCTGAGTGAATTATATAATATAAGTCTGGAATACACTCTGGATAAAACACTTTTTAATATTTCCAACGGACCGTCTGACTATAATAACAAAAACCAGGCAGTACAGAATTATACTTTAGCAAGAAGCAATATGCAGCAGATAATGATAACGCATCAGGAAATCCTTGGCATCTATCTCTTTTGTGATAACGGCAACAACTATAAAATAGTAAGAGGAAATGTCTTGCTGCCTCTTAACAATTACAAAGAGCAGCTGTGGTACATTGCTGCCAAAAAGACACCCAATGAAGGAATGCTGTTTGCCGAAAACGTGCTTGAAGGCTATGTTGATTACGATGCTCAGACACTTACATATATAAAAGGAATTACTGATTATCTTTCAGGTGAATTTTTGGGTGTAGTCCTGTTTTCCATTGAGGTGGATAAATTTGAATCCCTAGTTGAATTGTCTTCAAACAACCATAATACTACAATTATAACTGATAACAGCGGCAGAGTGTTTTATTGCTCAGACAGGGATAAAATTGGCAAAGTAATAATCAACAGTTTCTTTGCAAATGCTGTCCTGGCACGAAATGAAGGATACTATATTAATAACTCAATTAATGGCATGCCTATTGCCATATTTTCTACAACATCCGGTTATAGTGGCTATAAAATTGTTGATTTGCTTCATTTAAACAAACTTTTTGCGCCTATTAACAAAGCAAAGCGGATTTCCACAGCAATACTGGTATTCAGCGTAATTTCACTTATTCTTGTTACAGTTATGTATTCCGAACAACTGTTATATCCTATAAGGAAGCTCACCAATGCAGTTGAAGAATTTGGCAGAACATCTTTAAATGTAATTCCGGTATATGACACAAACAATGAAATTGGTATACTTACGAAAAGCTTCTCTTCCATGTCTCAGCGTATAAACACATTAATAAACAGAGAATATGCCGCACAGATAAAAAGAAAAGAAGCTGAGTTAAGCGCCTTGCAAAGTAAGATAAATCCTCATTTTTTATATAATACTCTAGAAATGATTAAAAGCATGTCCGAAGAAGAAAATTTCTCCGGCATATACGATGCAACACATTATCTGAGCAAAATACTGCAATATTCTTTGCATTTTGAAAATGAACTTGTCACTGTTCGGGAAGAAATTGCCAGCGTACGCTATTATGTTAAGATACAGCAAATGCGCTTTAACAACCGGTTTAAAGTTATTTTTGATCTGCCTCCCAAAGTTTTGGACTGTAAAATTCTAAAATTTATAATTCAACCTTTGGTTGAGAATTCCATATATCACGGACTTGAAACAAAACTGGGAAGCGGAGTGATAATAATTTCCGGTGCCATCAAGCCTAACGGAGGGCTTTCAATAACTATTACCGATAATGGTGTGGGCATCTCAGAGGAAGACCTGAAAATTATCCAGGACAGCCTGAAAAGTGGTATTAACGGATTCATCGAACAACAGGATAACGATCCATTGTTGTTGAAAAATACACGTGTACACAGTAATCGTGGTTTCGCTCTTATGAACATACATACCCGTTTGCAATTGCGATATGGCAAAAAAAGCGGCTTGATGATCAACTCATCTCCTAATCGTGGCACAACCGTGACTGTATATATAGATTCTATTAATCCGAATTACTCGGAAGAAAAGGAGGAGGGCTATAATGTATAAAGCATTAATTGTAGACGATGAAAAATGGGTCATTAACAGTCTTTTACGCTGCGTAGACTGGTCTAACTTCTTCATCGAAATAGCTTCTACTGCGACGGATGGAATTGAAGCATATAGTCTTGCCCAGGAAATAAAACCTGATATTATTATCACTGATTTGAGAATGCCTGGAATGGATGGTTTAGAATTAATCAGACGGTATAAACTTGTGAATCCCGATGTGCTCACTATTATTCTGTCAGGATATGATGTCTTTTCTTACGCACAGCAGGCACTAAGACTTAATGTTTTTGATTATTTGTTAAAACCCATAGATAAAAGCAATATTGAAAGCGTATTGCTTCGTGCTGTAAGCCAGCTCAACAGTAAGAATTCAAATACCCAAATACCTGCAAATATAAGTACGGCACTTAACGATAAGAAAGTTAATACGTATATATCTGAAATAGTTGATTATATAAATGACTATTATCAGGACGATCTGACCCTTGGTACTGTTGCAGAAAAATTTCACCTTAATCCATCGTATCTGTCTGATTTGTTTTCAAAAAGCATGGGAATGACTTTTTCAAATTACTTGACCGGCGTCCGTATTGAAAAAGCTACTCAGTTTTTGTTATATACTGATTATTCTTTAGAAACAATCGCAGAAAAAACGGGCTTTAATAACTACCGCCAGTTTATTCGGGCATTCAAGCGCATGTGTTCGGAAACACCTTCGGAATTCCGTAATAAAAATAGAAAGGAAGACGGAGATATATGAAAATGAAGAGAATGATCATAGTTTTTTGGATATTTGTTATCGTTATAGTTACATATCTCTTGATTTTCCCGTTTGAACAGACTCAAAATTATGATGCAAAAGAAATTGACATCTTTGTATTTTTGGATACTCCCGATTCACGATTAATCAAAAGATAGAACAATTTGAGGTGGATACAGTAATGCATAAAACATCCAGACTTGAGTTTATTATAATTGCAATAATTTTTATATTAATTTTTCTTGTGACATGGACGTATTTTTTTCCTGCGCCATTATCAGATGCCGATTATATTAAGGATTCTACACCTGTAACCCTGAGGGTGGTCTCCTATTCCCTGAATAACGAACTACAAGGGCTGCAAATAGAAAACTTTCTTGAAGACAATCCAGGAACCAAGCTTAAAATTGAAACATACCCAATGGAACTATATTACAACCTGTTGACTTCTGAACTGGTTAATTCAAACTGTCCTGATATCATAATGATTGAACATCCGGCTGTAATTGATAATTTAATTCCGTCTAATGATTTAATTTCTCTTAATAACCATATGATCTCCAGCTATCAAATAAATGATGATCTGATGCATGAAAACTCACACTATTTATCTCCTCCTACCGGTATTAACTCTTATGTTATTTACTGCAACAAAGATATATTATCCTCATTGAGCATCAATTTAGATAATCCCACTTTCGAAGAATTCGTACAGATATGCAAGAAAGTAAAATCAAGCGGTTTTACACCTATTGCCCTTGGTGCCAGAAGTTGGTTATGCATCAGAAATATAGCAGTACAACTGGCTTCAATTTTCACTCAGGATCCCTGGCAGAGTGCCATGAATAATCTAAGCTCTCTTAAACCGTATTTCCAGGAGGATGCATATCTTAACGACTATCACGATGCACAGGTTGCTTTTACACAAGGCAATGCATGCTTCTATTTCGGAATGGAGAATGAAAAAGAGAAAATTACATCAGCATGTAATTTTACTCCTTTAACAATCAATCTGATAATAGACGGCAAATGCACAATTTGGTATGATTATACAGGAATGTATGCTCTTAGTATGAAATCAAAAAATAAATTAACTGCCCTGAATCTATTGAAACATATAACTAATAAAAATGAACATAAAATAACACAGGACTACCTTTCTTCCATTGTGGATTTAAACAATAACGAAAATTGTTGCTATAAGTGCAATTGGATGTACAACGATAACGGTAAAAATATAAAAATGTATATAGAAAATCTGATGAATTATACTCCTTAAACAATATTGCGCAATTTGCGTCTCGTTACAATTCTGAGAAAAAGATAGATTAATCCTGCAATAATTATAATAGATGCTCCTGATGCTATTTGCAGTTCATAAGACATCCAAAGACCTGCAAAGCAGAAAAGCATTCCGAAAAGAATGGAATATAAAATAATTTTTTTCAAATCATATGTAAAGAGTTTGGCACAAGCCGGTGGAACTGTAAGAAGAGCCATTATCAGTATGATTCCCACAACCCTTATCAGAATTACTACTGTCAGAGCTATCATTATAAAAATTAAATATTCGATAAAAACTGTTTTTACTCCTACGACTGAAGAAAATTCACTGTCAAATAAATAAGCCTTCAAAATATTGTAAAGAGATATAAGCGTAAAAGCTATAATTGCATCGAGCACAAGCATAATCCATATATCCGTACGTGTAACAGTCAGTATATCTCCAAAAAGGTATGAAGATATATCAGGCGGATAACCGGGTGTAAAAGCAATGAAAAGTACGCCCGCAGCCATTCCCAGTGACCAGAACATTCCAATAAGCACATCGGTATTTTCCCGGGACTTTCTATTGATAGTTACTATGCCTAAAGCAGCAGATACAGCAAAAACCAATGCCCCCATAATTGGTTCTATGCCAAGAAAATATCCCATTCCTATTCCTCCAAAAGAAGTGTGGGCTATACCACTGCTCATCATTACAATTTTCTTTTCAATAATGATTGTTCCGATTATTCCACAGGCAATACTTGCCAATATAGATCCTATAAAAGCATTCTGTAAAAATGAATACTTAAAAACAGCCTCAAGCATTATTCGTCCCCCTCGTGCTTTTTTAATACTCTGTGTGGCACCCCATGAGCAATAAGTTCAACAGGACATCCATATACCTGCTGAATGGTCTCATTGTCCAACTCCGGAGCGCCGTGGTAAAACAGCCTGGTATTCAGGCAGGCAAGACTTTTTATATGTGACGAAACCGCTTCGGTATCATGAGTCACAACAATAACAGTAATTTCTTCGTTCAGTTTTTTAAGCAATTCATATATTTGGTGTTTAGATGTTGAATCAACACTTGACGTAGGCTCATCCAGCAGGATTATTTTGGGTTGTACTGCCAGTGCCCTGGCAATCAGTACCCGCTGCAGTTGTCCTCCGGAAAGCTGTCCTATCTGTCTTTCCTTTAATTCATGTATACCAAGCTTTTCCATCATGGTTTCGGCAATTTCCCTGTCTTCCTTTGTATATCTGTGGAACAAAGGGCATCCGGCAGGCAATCTGCCCATTAGGACAACATCCATTACATTTATGGGAAAATTCCTGTCAAATTTTAAAAACTGTGGTACATACCCTAATATGCGCTGTTCACTTCCAGGTTCTTTGCCATAAATTTTAACACTTCCTGAAGAAGGCTTTATAAGCCCTAAAATTGTTTTAATTAGTGTACTTTTTCCTCCCCCGTTTGGTCCGATAATTCCCAAAAATTCCTTTTCCAATACCGTGAGATTTACATCTGACAGTGCACAGACGTCGTTATAGTAAACACTGAGATTTTCTATTTCAATTGCTTTTTGCACGGGATTTCCCCCTATTCGAGTTTTTTCGGAATTATAACAATTCTAAACTATTTACGGAATTATAATAATTCTTTGAACATATTCGCAACCTTTTTTAAATTTTCGATATAATCTGCAGCAAGAGGATTTATCAACTCAGCCCTACCGCCTATTTCCTCTGCAAATGCTTTTGACTTTTTACTTTCATCTTCCGCCTGGTAAAATACCACCTTTATATTTTCTGCCCTGGCAATATCTATTATTTCCTGAAGATCCCTTGCTGTTGCTTCCTTTCCTTCTTCTTCAAGAGAAAGCATATTCAGGCCGTAATCGTCGGCAAAATATCCGAAGGCCGGATGGTACATGATAAAGGTCCTGCCTTTCAGGTCTTTAAGTAAAGCTGCTATCTCTGAGTCTGCTTTTTCAATCTCCGCTATATAAGCATTAGCGTTTTTCTCATATGTACCGCTGTTTTCCGGATCTATGGCTGAAAGTTCCCGGGCAATGGTCCTTACCATAACTATTGCTCTTTTAGGTGAGAGCCAGGTATGGGGATCCCTGCTGCCGGGAGCAAATTCCCTGTCCGGGTACACCTTTGCAACTTCGTCTGAAAGACTGACCACCTTCAGATTTTTGTTTATATCCTGTGTCTTTGGCAGTATATTGACATCTTCGGCAGAAATACCTATTGTAAAGTAAATCGAAGCATCACTGAACTGTTGGAGTTCCTTTGGCGTAGGAGCATAACTCTCGGGGCTCCTGCCCGGCGGTACCATTGTCACAACTTCCGCCAAATCACCTGCCACAGCTTTTACAAAGGTCTCCTGTGGAACAATAGTCACAGCTACAGTAAGGACGTCTTCCTTTTTGCTGCTTGTTGTGCTGCACCCTGTAATTCCCGCAATTATGATTAAAACTATGGCAAAACAAATAGTGTAACCTAATTTCTTATTTAGTTTCTTCATAAACATCCTCATCATAAACATCCTCCAGAAAATTCCTCCAGGCTATATTCTCTAAATTACTGCATATAGAAACTGTATCTGTAACAATTTAGTGAATGATATCAGTAACAATATAGTACATGCAAATGCAAATCATTTGCATGTACTATATTTTATGTCTTTATTCCACCACTGTCAATATATTCATATTTCATCACACTTTAATTTGTAGTATGGCCATGAAATGTTAAATTAATGCCTGCTGGGGAAGTGCCGGCATAACAAGTTAAGGTTTATGTACCCAAAATTATTTCCCATATATATTTTCCATGTAACATTTATTCCTTCTGTTTCGTTTATAATATTGAAATAAACCACACCCGGGTAGGGACAGGAGGAACCATGATTGATGAAAAGATACTGAAAAAGGCACAAGAAGGCGACCCGTCTGCCGTTGAAAAGGTATGTTCCGCTACATGGGAGCCCTTGTACCGGTTTGTATATTCTAAAGTGCAGAACCGGGAAGAAGCTGAAGATATAACTCAGGAAACATATGTAAAGTCTCTTTCCAGCCTGTACAAATATAATTTTGAACCTGAAAATTTTTCAGGCTTTCTAAAAACTGTTGCCATGAACGTCCTTAGGGACAGATGGCGTAAAAACAAGCGCTGGAAGGAAAGTGCATATATTGATGAACAAAAGCATATTGAAGCCGCTTATAATGATGCATCAGAAACCAGTGCAAACCGGATATTGATTGAGGAAGCACTAAACAGGCTGAGTGAAGAGCAGCGCAACATCATTATCCTTAGAATAGTCAAGGGCTATTCCGTAGCTGAAACAGCACAAATGACGGGAAAGTCCCAGGCTAATGTACGCGTAATCCAATACCGTGCATTGAAGGGGCTTGCTTCAATTCTGAATGATAAATAATTCCAGGCCATAGATATTAGCATAGAGCACCCTTATTTTTTTAAACTGGTTACATGAAAAAATAACAGGAGGATTAATGTAATGAATAACAGTGAAAAGGCCATTTCGGATTATATTGACAAGCTTAATTCTGAAAAAAAGCCCAGAGAGCATGAATTGGCGGATAATTCCGCTGAAATGGAAGAACTGATGGATGTTGTCAGGCAGGTGCGCTGTCTCAGAGAACCCGCCCTCCCGCAAAAAAACTTTGCGAAAAGCCTTGCTGAAAAGGTAGCTTCCGAACTCAAATCAGGTACATCGGACAGCTCCTCAGGTATATCAAACAGCGTTGGCAAGAAAGTTTCAACCATTCAACCTCATACTAACGTTAAGCAAATAAAAAACGTTAAGCACATAAAAATATCAGACTCAAAAACTTCAGATTCAGGAAAACGCTTGAGCCAAAATACAAAAAGCAGCATGGACAAAACTCATGCCGCTTCAAGGCTCAAAGCCCGTATTGCGGGTACAGGAGTGGCAGCAGCAGTTGTTATTATTGCAATGCTAATGCTAAACTCTATATATCCTCTGTTTAATAAGAACATTGTACATGCAATGGAGGAAGCTTATCAGAAGGTAACTGCATACCACGGATTGCTGGAGATTTCCGAAACTAATGCCCAGGGCGATACATTAAATCATACCAGGCTTGAAATATGGGCTGACAGAAACGGGCATTATGTTGTAAAAGGCGTTGAAGGGCTGCAAAAAGGCCAGATTACAATAAATGACGGACAGAAAAAGTGGCAGATTCGTCCTGATGAAAAAAGTGTTTACGTCTTTGCGCCTTTCCCCGATCCATATCGCTTTGTATTTGAAATTGGGAAAGAAATTGACCAGGTTAAGAATGCTCTTAAAATCACAAATGTTGGAAGTGATATTGTTTCAGGCAGAAAAACTGATGTATTGGAAGTTACACCAGAAGGAGGCCTGCCCTATCGCATATGGGTTGACACTGAAACAAAGCTCCCTTTGCAAAAGCAGACTGCAATGCAGAATGCGCTTCAGCACAAAGTTGCATACACCAATATAGAATTTATGGATTCCATACCTTCTGAACTCATTTCAGCCGGGTTTCCTGAAGGCTACAAAGTCATAGAAACCTACTCTGAACAATCTGTAAGCAATATCGAAGAAGCACAGGAAATTGCAGGCTTTGCAGTTACAGTACCTGAAGGTATACCGGAAGGTTATAATCTTGATGGCATAACTGTGGTGACTGATGAAAAAATAGTTAAACTGCAGTACAAAACAGGTACCGGAATCGACAGTAAAACAGTTATTATACTGGAGGGTAAACCAAAAGAAGAGTTTAAACCTAATCCGTCTTCAATCTTATCAAAAAGCAATGGAGCAGATGTTGAAATTCAGTCTCCTGTACAAATGGGTTCCGGAATACTTGATGCAGGAGGCGCATATGCAGGAATAACAGATATTAGCTCAATAAGATGGAGACAAGATAAATATGAATATGCTGTAGTGGGCGACATCAGTATAGAGGAGCTTATAGAATTTGCAAACAAAATACCCGGAACAAATATTGAAGTCCCTGCCTCTGACGGAGCATTTCCGTCAAAACCTCAGGTAGAAGTTCCGGTAGACATGGAAATTGAGAGAAACACCCAGAAGAGTGTTGACTCAGGCCACACTCCATGGAAGCTGGACCCTGCATTCGTGACCCAGGTATTTGTAGGACAATTGATTTATCCTGAAGGAATAGTGGGTAATTACCCGGTTGGCATGGATGAAATAAAAATTGTTTACAATGACGGCAAGACAGCTGTTGCTCAAATAAGCGGGGAAAAAACTCCTGCAAAAAATGTGTATCTGAAGAAACTTATAAGGGAAGATGCCACTGGAATATGGACTGTAGTAGGATATGATCCTGCCGGATAATCACGATTTAAAATAACTGTCATACAACTTATGTTTAATAATGCGTAACTGATAGTTTACAATAGTCCCCAAGTAAAGAAGCCCCCCTAATTTGTCCGGAGGGCTTTTTTACGCGATTTAAGAAGTTGCCGCTTACTGCATCTCTGACGATTTTATAGCGTACTCTTTAGGTGTAACACCGTATTTCTTCTTGAACAAGCTATAAAAATATGTGTCATTCTCAATTCCAACATTATTACTGATTTCAGCAACGCTCATCGTTGTGTTTTTGAGCAGCTCGGATGCGGCACTGATTCTGACATCATTAATGTATTCATTTATCGTCATTCCTGTAGTCTCTTTGAATATACGTCCAATATATCTCGAAGACATCTTAAGCAATGAAGCAATTTCATCAACACATAAACTACTGTTACTATAATTGGACTTAATTATATCCTTTATGTTATCTACCAGCACCCTGTGTCTATCCTCTTTCTTTATGTTGCCTTTTAATTCAATAATATTTTTCAGGCTAACCATTACTGCCATCTTAAAATCATCTATGGTTTCCGCATTTAAAATACTATGGCTGACTGACGACAAATCAAATGATATTGGTTTTAAACTCATCTTGTTAGTCTCATCAACGGTATCTTTTATAACATTGAACATGAGGATTGATGTTACAATAATATTGCTATAGTCAAGCCTGGACATTTCCTCTGCTATCTTATCCAATACTTCTTCTATTTTGCTAAGGTTACCTCTTCTGATCTCCTCTTCCAGCTTTCTCCTTAGTTCTAAAGAAATTTCCTGATTGGGATTATTACTGTTACTCTCAATCATTTTAGGAGTTATTATTGAATTTCTCCCAAAAACGTACTTATATGCCGAATTGCGCAATACATTGTTATACTCTTCGTTTACTTTTGTCAACTCCTCAATTTCCTGGCTAATTGTCACCGTTACCGATATTTTCAGGTAATTAATAATTTTCTCCTGACACTCTTTAATAAGAGAACATAACTTATTATAAAACTCTTCACCGGACTCATCAGTATTAACAATTAATACAACTTTCTCATTATATTCTATGTCTACTCCATTTACTGGAAAATATGGCGATATGATTTCCTCACAGATATTTATTACACAGAATTTCAGTAATCCTCTGTCCTTGGAATTGTATTTATTTCTAAACTCATTGCTGTTGTCTATGGAGATAATACATATTACCATACCTTTGTCAATATTAATGCTAATACCGTTTTTCTTCAATTCTGCAGCAAACTTGGATATATCACCTGTAAACGAGTTGTACAGTAATTTTTTCATATACTGGCTTTTCATTTCTTCCCTATAAGTAAGCCTTTGTATCTCATAATCATTGAGACCATTGATAATGCTGTTATAAACATTATTTAGATATGTAATTTCATCTCTCTCCGGAGAAATATCACTTATCGGATTTTTAGACACAACATATGTTACAAGTCTTCCAATAGGCTTATAAATAGCTCTTGAAATAAAGAATATTACTACAACGGATAAAACCAGAACAATAACAGTAATAATTACAATACTATATTTTATTCTGTTAATAAAACCAAACAGCTCACTATGCTTCTGGGTTTTTACAAGCAGCATATCTAATTTGTCAATGTATAAAAATGTATATATATAATCATCGTTTCCAACCTTCTTTATAACATACTCGCTATCATTTCTCATTTCATCGGACTTAGCCATATATTCCCTGTAAGCTTCATTCATACTTTGGATAAAATCTTGACTATAAGGCTCGTTTCCTATATATTCGCCCTTGTCATTATAAATTAAAATGTATTCTCCTTCCTTTGGATTATTTTTATAAATACTCGAAATATTGTCAATCAGCCACTCCGGATTAACATTTACAACCAACAGCTCACTTAATACATTATCTTTGCTGCCGTCATGCATAAAATAGGTAAAAACGTATTTTGAATTTGACGCGTCTCCATACTCCTGTTCAATCTTTCTCATTATAGGTTTCAATATAGGAATTTTATTACTTTTTATTTGTTCAGTTACTGCAGGATCATTATAATAAAGCCCTTTGTAAGTAGAGTAGAAACCATTAATATTCTTATTATAAATATATAAAGAGTGTATGAACGGGTTTGTCGATGTCAGCGTTTTTTTCAGCTTGTTAATTCTTACTACAAGTTCTGTTATATCAGGATTATTATCATACATAATAAATATTACGTCATTTGAACTATACAAATATGAACATATATTCTTAATTGTATTATCCATAAATTCAATGTTGGACTTTAACTGAGACAGGATTTTCTGGTTATTATTGTTTTCATTTTCTATGATAATACTGCCTATATTATTGATCATTACCGCAGAAAAAACTGTGACGAGGACAAAAAAGGAGATAAATACAAAAAAGTATATCCTTAGCATATATTTGTTACTTTTCAATTTCTTATATAATGATTTAATACTCATTTATATGCTCCTCTGAAAGATATTAATATGCTACTAAAAAATTCAAGCTGATTATTAGCCTTTTTTCTCACACTATGTATTCATGAATTTGGTGATATATATTAACATAAATGTATGCGTTTTTATGTATTTTGGAACAACCAGACTTAAAATGTTACTATTATTATATAAGTATTATATAAGAAAATATGTACACTAATCAATTAGTGATAAATATAAAAACTAGCTTTACATAATTACTTAATGAGAATATTTTACTATAAAAAGATACAAAAGTAAACGTATTTATACGGGCACTGATGATTATCATACCCAGAGATGTGGTTTAAATGCGCTATC
Organism: Clostridiaceae bacterium; assembly: GCA_012840085.1. Classification (GTDB taxonomy): domain Bacteria; phylum Bacillota; class Clostridia; order Acetivibrionales; family DUMB01; genus DUMB01. The sequence continues at coordinate 617 of DUMB01000006.1, read as the reverse complement.
ACATCCCTGGGTATCCTAATTTCTAGAGTTTAATTATTATCCGTCAACTTTACTTATTTTTCAAATTGATTTTATTTCAACTTAATTATTATCCGGAAAACTTACTTTTCCCTTAGCGACAAGCAGTCAATATATGCGGTTGTTGATGAACCTGACCATGTCAGCGCCCTTATGCTGGTATACGCTGCATTGGGATTGGGTGTAAAGAATCATCAATATATTACTTCAACATCTGCCTCTTGCAGGTTTTCCAACATGATGTACGGTATTTTAGTTCCTTCTATTTCCCTGCCGTTTAACCGTAAGCTCTTTAAACTGTCTTTCGATGCAACTTTGTTATCTGTCATATTTTCCCTTTTTACTCGAACTTTCAACCTGACTCCTCTCACTACCCTTTCAATATAAACACTATCCCATGATTCCGCCAGGTTTGGCTCTATATATACCCCGTCATAATCCGGCCTTATCCCAAATAAATACTGGCTTGCTACAATAAACGTCCACGCAGCTGTACCGGTAAGCCATGAGTTTGCTCCCTCTCCATGCCTGTTATTTGCTCTTCCCAGTATGTTTGAACAGTAAACATAGGGCTCCACCTTGCATATTTCCGCTTTGTC
>DUMB01000086.1 GCA_012840085.1 Clostridiaceae bacterium | reverse complement strand
TTGCTTCCGGCTTCCTTCAGATTCCACCTCGCGATGGACACCCTTGCCGTCTGCTAGTGGTTGGCAACTGCCTGCCCCCACAGCGGACTTTCACCGCCTAGCTACGTGCCATGCGTGGCACACGCAATAAGCCATTGCAACGTCTATTGCAATGGCTCAATATGTTTTCCGCAGTTCTTCCAGAAGCCCTGCAGCGTGCTCATTATCAGGATCCAGCTGCAGCGTTTCCTCCAGCTCTTTTTCTGCACGCTCAACATCATTTGTATTCAAGTAGCTAAGTGCAAGCAGATAGTGCCCCCTGGCTGCATCAAGTTCAACAAGTGCCTGTGCATATTCAATTGCTTCCTCAGATTTGCCCTGGATTATAAGGGATGAGGCAAGAATATCAAGAGCTGCCGTTTTTATGTTCCGGCTTATCCTTTTCATATCAAGAACCTCTCTTGAAATTTGTTCTGCCCTGGAATAATCTTTTTTATTAAAACTGTCCAATGCATCATTAATTATTTTCGAGGGAAGTACCTCTTCTTCATAGTAATTTTTCAATTCTATATTTTGTTCGCTGTTAAAACCTATATATATACCTGTAAAGGCCATGGCTATTACAAGTGCGAAAGCTGTCACTCTTGCAAGGACGGGTTTTCTTTCACCTGCAAGTCCTACCACCGTCGCTGCAACAAATCCACCGATAAGGCCGCCAATATGCGCATAATTGTCTATACCTTCATTCATAAATCCGTAAACCAGATTGTATGCAATAGTAATTACTATACTCGTGCCAAAAGAAGTTTTAAATATCCTTCTGTCTTTTCTTATAAGGTATGAAAGTGCGCCCAAAAGCCCGAATATGGCTCCGGAAGCCCCGACAGACATGTGAGTGGAAAAAGCAAAGCTAGCAATATTGCCCATTATACCTGCAATAAAATATATAACAGCAAATTTTACACTTCCAAACAGACTCTCTACTGCAGGTCCGATTGCATATAAAGAATACGAATTGAAAAACAGATGAACAATTCCACCGTGAAGAAATATCGGTGTTACAAGTCTCCAGTATTCACCGCTCATTATGAGTGGATTGAATTTCGCTCCAAAAATCAGATTGCCGTCTGCATTATACCTCTTGCTGTAATATTCCGTGAAAAGCCACATAAGAATATTAACAACAATAATTACATAGGAAAGGCGGATTCTGCGCCTGGGTCTCGAATATCTTATTTGGCGGTCATAACCCTCATTAAAACCATAACCATTGTTGAAATTATAGTTTTCATTAAAATTGCTGCCGCCATAGTAATTATCATTGTTTACGCTTCTGTCACCGTAATAATTATCGTTATGAAAGTTGCTGCCGCTGTAATAATTATCATTATTGAAGTTGTTACCGTCATCAGAATTATTTTCACGATAATAATTGTTTGTATCCATTTATTGCTCCTAAAATTATTATATAAAAAATTTATTATTAAAATTTATTAGATCCATTTATTATTAAATCCATAAAAATTATATTTTAAGAAAATAAAATGTGTGTAAACATTCTCAAATGAGCTGTTTAGTTTTTAACTAAATATATTCCACGGGTATATATTTGGAGGATTTGTTGTAAAAGTCACCTCTTCCCGTAAAGTTGGATGTTTAAATGATATCTCTACAGCCCACAGAGCAATTTGATCAGCATCATCATTTCCCTTTCCATATTTCCTGTCCCCATACAACGGGTGTCCGCTATGGGAAAACTGTACCCTGATTTGGTGTGGTCTGCCGGTAAGAAGATCTATCTTTACAAGACTTAAGTTGGAGCTTTCTCCTATAACATCATATTCCAAAACAGCCTTCAAGCCCTTGTCATTGCTGCTGTCCACAACTCTGACGGTATTTGTGGAACTATCTTTTAAAAGATAGTTCTCAAGGCGTCCATGAGCCTTTTCAAAAGTACCGTGCACGACAGCCAGATACTTTTTTCCGAACTCATGGCGTCTTATCTGTTCTGATAACCTTGAAGCGGCCTTTGAAGTCTTTGCAAAAACCATTACACCTCCTACAGGCCTGTCAAGCCTGTGGACAAGTCCAAGGTATACATTTCCCGGTTTATTATACCGCTTTTTTATATCTGCTTTTAGCAGGCTCAGCATATCTGCGTCTCCGGTGTTATCTGACTGAGACAGCACATTCGGAGGCTTTTCTGCTACCAACAGGTGATTATCCTCGTATAGAATTTTTATCCCGACATTCCTTTCTTTTGCTATGCCGCTCATTGGGCTTTATCCTCCTGAAACATTCCCCTTATTCTTCTGTTTTTTGTTCTCCCGTTGTTATTTTCCTGCTCTTCTGTCAAGCTTTATTCGTACTTCAATCCGCATTACAGTTATTGTGCCTCCCAGCGTCCAACGGAACCACACGGCAGAACAATCCCTGTCGAGGTAGCCGGCAGTCCGATTTCATCGGCATAAACCCGTCCTCCGAACTTTTTTCCCAACGTTAGCAACATTATATTTTTTATTACACTAGGCGAAAGACCTGTAGTATAGGAATTTATAATGAAAAACAGAGGTTCATCCACAAGTATGTCCATGCACAATTCAACAAGCCCAAACAGCTCATCCTCCAGTTTCCACATCTCTCCGCGAGGCCCTCTTCCATAAGACGGAGGATCCATTATAATAGCGTTATATTGTCTGTTGCGCCTTTTTTCACGCTGTACAAACTTAATAACATCATCGGTAATAAATCTAACGTACCTGTCCTGCAATCCTGAAAGGGCAATGTTTTCTTTTGCACGTGTCACCATGCCTTTTGCTGCATCAACATGGCATACATCGGCACCTGCATATGCTGCCGCAACAGTTGCCCCGCCTGTATAAGCAAACAAATTCAGCACGCTTGCTTTACCGCCATAAGCCTTTATCTTGTCTATAATCCAGTTCCAATTGACAGCCTGTTCAGGAAACAGTCCCGTATGCTTAAATCCGGTAGGCTCAATGTAAAAAGACAGATCTTTATATTTAATAGTCCATCTTTCAGGCAGACTACGTATATATTCCCATTTACCTCCGCCGCTTTTGCTTCTGTGATAATGCGCATCCATATTGCGCCAGCGGCTGTCTTCACCGACAATCGGCCATATAGCTTGAGGATCCGGACGTCTCAATATATACTTTCCCCACCTTTCAAGCTTTTCACCACCACCTGCATCTATCAGTTCATAATCTTTCCAGTCATCAGCAATCAACATTTACCCATGTACCTCCAAAATTAATTAAATTACAATATCTGAATTAATTAAATTGCATTATATATTATTAACATGTGAATTCTGTCTTATTTTCTCTTCTAGCTAAATAAAAACCTAATAAATTAAATAAAACCTAATAAATAAAAAAAAGCTGCATCCATACTATTGGTATGATACAGCAGCTTTTTACAAAATTCAATCCCCAAACCCGTCAGGGTTGTTTTTATGCCAATTCCAAGCGGTTTCAATTATCTTGTGCAATTCTCCGTATTTAGGCTGCCAGTTCAGTTCCTTACGGATTTTTTCAGATGAAGCAACCAATACGGCTGGATCTCCAGGCCTCCTTTCGGAAGTAACGGCCTTTATATTAACACCTGTAACTTCACGGGCTATTGAAATTACCTCTTTTACTGAGAAACCTTGACCGTTGCCAAGATTGTAAATGCAGCTTTCATCGTTGTTTCTCAGTTTCTCAAGAGCCAGAATATGTGCCTGTGCAAGATCCGTAACATGTATATAGTCCCTTATACAGCTTCCGTCAGGTGTATCATAATCCTCACCGAATATGCTCACTTCACTTCTTTTGCCCAAAGCTGCCTGCAATACGATAGGAATGAGATGACTTTCGGGATTGTGATCCTCACCTATTTTACCGCTTATATGAGCACCTGCAGCATTAAAATACCTTAATGAGATGTATTTTATGCCATAAGCTTTATCAGCCCACTTCAAAGCCTTTTCCACCGCAAGTTTGGTTTCTCCGTAAGGGTTTGTCGGAAGCGTCCTGTCAGTTTCAAGGATTGGTATATTCTCAGGTTCGCCATAAGTTGCAGCCGTCGAGGAAAATACCAGTTTTTTCACTCCGCAATCCTTCATTTTAGTCAGAAGTTTCAAAGTTAAAACTACATTGTTATTGTAATATTTCAATGGATCCTGGACGCTCTCTCCTACCAGAGAAAAGGCAGCAAAGTGTATAACCGCTTCTATATCATTTTCTTTGAATACCTTGTCCAAGAAATCGTCGTCTCTTATATCTCCTTCGTAGAATTTGCCTCCCAGCACCGCTTTTTTGTGCCCCTTCGACAGGTTGTCAATAATTACAACTTCTTCAGAAACATCAAGCAGCTCGGCAACGGTGTGGCTACCTATATATCCGGCTCCCCCTGTAACAAGAATGGCCATGTATAATCCCCCTATGCAATTTATTATCACTGCTTTGTGGCTATATTACATTAATTTATGTGGCAATTTTGCATTAATTCATGTTGTCTTTTTGCTTTAAATCATTGTGTATGCAATGTTTAAACCATGTTCCTGTTTTGCATTAACTCACATGTCTTTTTTGTTTTAAATCATATAGCTGTTTTGTATTAAACCATGTGCCTGTTGTGCATTATCTCATGCAGCAGTTTCCTATTGAACCATTATAAATTTCGCTTTCTAGACCTTTTGCGCAAGGTATTAGGGACAGAAATCAAGTATGATTTACAGCTGTATTTCCCTGCCCCCGTCTCCGATTTCTGATATATAGAACTCTGCTTTAATGCCTGTCTTTTCTTGATATGCTTTTCCTACCTGTTCGATGAAATTGTCAACTGCATCTTCTCTCACAATGCTCACAGTGCAACCGCCAAAACCTGCGCCTGTCATACGTGAGCCTATCACGCCGTCAATTTTAAGAGCTTCTTCCACAAGAGTATCAAGTTCCAGGCCTGTTACCTCATACAGATCTCTAAGGGAGTTGTGAGATTCGATCATGTATTTCCCGAATTTTTCGAATTCGTTATTCATAAGTGCCTCAGCTGACTTCAGAACTCTGTCATCCTCGTATATGACATGTTCCACTCTTTTTCTTATAATATCATCTTCAATGGTATGCTTGTACTGTTCAAACTGTTCCGCCGAAACATCACCCAGGCAGGTTATATCGGGTAAAGATTTCTTCAATATTTCCAGGCCTTTTTCGCATTCAGCTCTTCTTTCATTATACTTTACTGCAGCAAGGCTTCTTTTCTTCTTGGTATTGGAAATTACAATCTTGTATCCTTTTAATTCAAGAGGAACATACTTATAGCTTAAGTCTCTGCAATCCAGCAGTATAGCATGGTCTTTTCTTCCCATGGCAGAAGCAAACTGATCCATAATACCGCAGTTTACACCAATAAAATTATGCTCCGCCAATTGTGATATTTTGGCCACTTCGACCATGTCAATATCCCCGGATATCCCGTATGCTTCGTTTCCAAGAGTTATTAAAGCTATTGCTGTAACAACTTCGATTGCTGCAGAAGATGAAAGCCCGCTTCCAATGGGAACGGTATCGTGAAACAACATGTCGCATCCCGTCAGCTTATAGCCTGCTTTTTGCAGTTCATCTGCAACGCCAAGCTGGTAGTTGCCCCATCTTATGTTTTTAAAATCAGACAGTCTGTCAAGTGGTGCGCTGACCCTGTCATCCAGGTCTGTTACAGCAAGGTTGATCAAACCATCCTTTCTCGGTCTTGCAATTACAGTTGAAGAGAGTGTCAGTGCTGCCGGGAATACATATCCTCCATTGTAATCGGTATGCTCGCCTATAAGGTTTACGCGTCCTGGAGAAGAAAAAACTCTTATCCCTTCTTCACTTCCTCCGTAAATGTCGAGGAAAACCTTTTTTAATTCCTTTATATCCAAACATAACCCTCCCGTTATTATATCGTTTGTTTTGCAACTATCTGCAAGGCAATTCTGCAAAATATTTGATTTATATTTATCCGTTGAATATAATTTCACTAATGACCGATTTTTTTGCTGTCTGGTTTCTTAAAACCATCTTCTTACATACATTATATCCTTTTCTCAAACTCGTACCATCTATTTTTTTAACTATTTATTCTTAATCTTAACCTAATTTGTTCTGCTTCTTTAACTATTCATTCTGAGATATAAACTTTTTATATGCTATGCGCAATTCTTCCGCCTTTTCCTCCGGTTTGGTGGGATTGGCATGTGCCCATGCTCCGGTTTCGCTGGATGCATTGAATTTTTGCTTGTCCCTGGCGCGCATTGGCGGGAAGAATTCTATATGAAAATGATAAAAGCTGCTGAAATCCCCGCTGTTAACAGGATTCTGATGCATGCACATCATGTACGGGAACTGGAATCCAAAAAGCGAATCGAGAGTCCCGGCAGTGTCCCTTATGGTTTTTGCCAGGTTGAATTTCTCTGACTCACTGAATTGTGCCAGGTTCTGCTTGTGTTTCTTGCTGGCAATGTATACTCCATATGGGTATTCACTGAAAAACGGAAGAAATACAATGAAATCTTCATTTTCGAATATAATTCTCTCACCGAAGTCTATCTCATCCTTTAACATGTCACATATGAGACATGACCCTTTTGCATCATAATGTTCCTTGCATGCTTCAACCTCAAGCTCGAGCTTTTTCGGAATGTATGAGTACCCGTATATCTGCCCGTGGGGATGAGGCATTGTAACGCCAACCATTTCGCCGCGATTTTCAAAAATGAAGATATATTTTATTTTTTCGTCTTTACTAAGCTCAACAAACCTTTCTGTCCATAAATCCACAAGCTTCTTTACATGATCCACCGGAAGCTCGGGCAGCGTCTTTGTATGCTCAGGTGAATACAGTATTACTTCACATTTTCCATATGCTTCTCTTGTCTTATAAATTTCCGTTGCAACATCATCCGGTACGGGAGGGTTTTGTGATAATGCTGGAAAATCGTTGTCATATTTGTAAACATCATAATTGTCAGGAACTTTTCCTGAACCTGGACAAAAAGGACACCAGTCTTTAGGCATCTGTGGCCTGTTCTGCCGGTGAGATGCAATCATAATCCAATCCTTTATTAAAGGATGCCATCTTAATTCAGCCATAACTCATAACCTCCATTTCTTAATAATATTATATATTCTGACTCTTTAAAGTAAATGGTAGTATGTTAAAAGAATATGGTATAATGTTGTATATAAGAAAACATAAAAACATTGTGAGTGGGAAGTATGCTCGAGAAAATATATATAAACAATCCAAGTCATACTGATTTGAATATGTACAGATGTGGTATGGAAGACTGCCTGCCCGGACATTCCTGGGGACCTGCGGTAAGGGACCATTTTATAATTCACTACATCTTCAAAGGCAAAGGAATATACCAGGTGAATGATAAACTGTACAACCTGGAAAAAGGTGATGGTTTCCTCATTTGCCCAAACACAGTAATTTATTACGAAGCTGATAAAAACGACCCCTGGAGTTATGCCTGGGTCGGATTCCACGGCCTTAAATCTGAGATGTACCTTAAACGTGCCGGTCTTACTCTTGAAAACCCAATATTCAGATATGACAGGGACGATTTTTTGAAGGAATGTTTTATGAAGATGATAGATACCAGGCATATGGCCAATGCCTCTGAAATAAGGCTGCTGGGATATCTGTATATTTTTCTGTCACAGCTTATTGAGGTCTTTGAGTCAAAAAAGATTTCCGACAGCAACAACTTAAAGGAAGAGTATGTAAGAAAAGCCATCGAATTTGTTGCCATGAATTATCACCGCAAAATAACTGTAGCTGAAATTTCCAACCACATAGGCCTGGACAGAAGCTACCTTTATTCATTGTTTACAGAATTTCTGAATACTTCTCCGCAAAAGTTTCTGATAGAATACAGAATTGAAAAAGCCTGCGAACTAATGAAAAACAACAATCTGTCCATTGGAGCAATAGCACGTTCAGTCGGCTATGATGACCCCCTGCTTTTTTCAAAAATATTTAAGAAGATTAAGGAAACTTCCCCCAGAGAATACAGAAAAGCCCTTGTGAATCGAGCCCCGTGAAGAGGAATTTTAAATTGAGCAAATACCGGATAAAGCGATATACAATAATAATGCATCAGTAAGAATAACAAAGACGCTCAAAATAGCCATGATACTCAAGATAGCAAAATCCTCAGAATATCAGTTAGAACGGATACTAATAAAGTAGAGCTCCTATAACAGTAAAAAATAGAGAACAGTAAAAAGCAAAGCTTCAATAATAATAATAAAAAGCAGACAGATTAACTGACTGCTTTATAATTAATTTTGGTGGTCGCTACTGGGGTCGAACCAGTGACCTCCACGATGTCAACGTGGCACTCTAACCAAGCTGAGCTAAGCGACCAAGTGATTATTTTTTAGTGTGCAAATCATATTATAAAGGTATATTTATGATATGTCAATAAGCCGCAGAAATTTAAATGAAATTATTCCTGAAAGGGGCAGACTCACCTGCCCCAATTACAAGCACGCATCATTTTATACTTGCCAGCAACGTATTTATATTTTCTTCACCGTCTACAACTTCAATTTCCACATTAAAGTGCTTCACTTCACCTGGTTTGATATACTGCAGCGTGCCATCCTTTCTGGCTTCAGCTCTACCTTTTGTATGGCAGTTGCACGGTTCTATACCCATTACATAATCACCGGCACCCATCTGCTTCCACTGAGTAAGCCTGCTTAACTGGTTCTTATTAAATCGTATCGCAACAGCCAGATTTAACTCAGGATTTACAAGTGCCGCAAAAGTCCTTCCTTCGCTGTCTGCTTTTAGATCATGGTAAAAGACATGTTCAAAGAATCCAGGTGTAGGCGGGAGGCATTTATTATATTCAGACAGACCCTTGGCTGCTTCATCAGTGCTTGGTATAACTTCCAGAGAATTTGCCGCAAAATATGACTTTTCTGAAAGGAGTGGATATCCAAGATTAATATGGTATAAAATCATCAATGGCTCCTCTCTGTAGCCTAGATTTTCCACGGTATCGTTTATGTAAATTTTGTTTTCTCCGTACCTGCATACTATTTCACGGCTCAGCATGAGGTTTTCCCCGAACACATTTGCTTCCCTCATCTTGCCCTTAACACGCATTACTGGTATATCATCCTCCCATTCACTGCCTGCATGCACTTCCTCCGCAGGAGTATTGCCAATACGTCCATGTATGCCAAGCTCTTCTCCATTATCCACGCATGCTGCACCGGCATGTGTCAGTCCACATGTTGTAAGCAGGCCTGCAAAAAAGCTTCTCAGCCATTGGGCACCACGGTCATTATAATACTGAGGAGCAACAATACCCGTTTTTGACAAATAGCTCAAGTTTATGCCTTTATAAGAAAGGCCGTATATATCAAGGCATCTGTCCGGTAAAACGGTGAATTCAAGGCCTGTTCCGTTTTTCACATCCACAGCTCTTACTCCGTCAGCTTTACCGCCTATCATGCGGTACTCTTTCACACCAAAAAGCTGTGATGTACAACCCACATATTTTAGTATTTCTCTCTTGCTTATGCTGCTCATAAAACATCCTCCCTTGCATCTTCTTACATAACAGTTAAGTTATTTTGTCTCATTTTTAATAATAACCTATTCTCAGCAATAAAAAAAGCCCCATAAGGGCTTAACCAAGCATAGCTTTAATTCTTTCCGGAATGAATCTGGTAAGCTTTTTGGGCAGTACGTCCAGATCACTGGCTGTAATACCCCCTGTTATAATCATATAAAGTGTGTATGTTACCACTCCAACGAATATGGAAATAATTACTGACAAAGCATTAATAATGTATTGAGAATGTAAGAAGCCCAGTATATTATTCAGCAGATAATTCACCACATACACAAACATTCCCATGATTACGGCTGAAATAAAAGGCTTTAAAGCAAGTTTTGGAATATTTATATTAATTTTAACCCGCTTTTTAATGGCAATAGTGTTTAGTACCAGCGGTACACTATAGCCAAAAACACTTCCAATAATAGTGCCCAGAATATTAATAGACGGTATTGCAATAAAGAAATAGTTTACTATTATTTTTACTATAATACCAAGAACCTGGTTCATCGTAACTGTATAAAGAAGTCCGGCACCCTGCATGGTTATAGACTGTATCTGTACGACAGACATCAGAACCAGCACAAAGGAACCATAAAGCATTATATACCATCCCCCGCCGAACTTCAGGAACTGATATATAGAACTGCTTAAAACTGATAACCCTGCAGCAGCCGGAAGTGAAATCATAAGGCACATTCTGAAGGCATAGTTAACCTTGCTGTTGACAGAATCCCTGTCTTTGGCAGCTACTGCGCCCGAAATTGCAGGCAGTACAGCTGCTGAAAGGGCAGATATTATTGAAAGGGGTGCGTTAATAAGCTGCTGATATTTATGAAGGTAACTGTACAATTGTGTCGCAACTGAGTCACTGAAACCTGCAGCCAGAAGCCTCGACTTGGTATTCCATAAATCCACAAGGTTTCCTGCATACTGCAAACCTACACACAATGTTATCGGAACGCTGTAGTGGAGAATTTTCATAAGCAGTTCCTTGTAAGTATGCCTCTTGACCTCAATAATACGGTAATTGCTTGGCACCTTGATTTTTTTATTTCTGGAATAAAACATCAAAAGCACAAGAGCCGCAGCAAATGCTCCAAGGGATGTTCCAACCGTTCCTCCTGCACAGGCAGCCTCCAGGCTGTATTTTATGAAAATTGCGGCAAAAACAAGAGTAAACAATGTATTGACAATCTGCTCAACTACCTGCGAGACAGCCGTTGGCACCATATTTCCGCGGCCCTGGAAAAATCCTCTGTAGGCAGATGTAGTAGATGTAAAAAGCAATGTCGGAGACAGTGCAAGTATTGCAAGGTATGATCTTTCAAAATGCAGCGCACGTGAAAGAGGTCCTGCCAGCAAAGCCATAAGCAGAGACATAAAAATACCCAGTGCTAAAAGCAAAGCTCTGGCTATTTTGAAACTTCTTACTGCATCTTTATAATTTTTTACAGCAATAAGTTCCGCTACAAGTTTTGATATGGCAACCGGTAAACCGGAATTTGTAAGCACGTAAATAAAAACATATACCTGGTATGCTGCGGCATATATTCCATTTCCCTCTTCGCCGATGATTGCCAGCAATACAGGTACATAAAGTATCGATAAAACTTTTACCAATATAGTTGCAAGAGATAAAACTGCAAATCCTTTTGATGTTGACTGCTCGCCCATAATTGCACCTCAAAACCTGCATAATGTAGTATTATACCAAATGTTATAAAAACAGTACAGAGTTAATAATTTGTTACAAAAATTATGGATTTTTTTGAACAAAACCTTGTTTTTCACTTAATTATAAACATTTGCTTGATATAAAAAACATCATACACTCAAAAACTATCAAGCGAGGTGAAAGAACAATGAAATTTTCATTAAAAAAAATATGTATTTCAACAGCACTCGCAATAATGCTGTTTACTTCAGGTGTATTCGCACAGTCAACGGTATATACTGTAAAACCTGGTGACAGTCTTTGGAAAATTGCAGTAAAATACGAAATAGGAATTAGTGAGTTAATTGCAGCAAACCCGCAGATTAAAAACCCCTCACTAATTTATCCTGGTCAGAAAATTACAGTTCCGCAGATTGATGATATAAAAGCACTGGAAAAAGAGGTAATCAGGCTTGTAAATGTTGAAAGGGCAAACAGGGGCCTTCAAGCACTTAAAGCAAACTGGGAGCTGTCGAGAGTAGCCAGATATAAATCACAGGACATGGCTAATAAAGGCTACTTTTCCCATACTTCTCCGACATACGGCTCTCCTTTCAGAATGATGGAGGACTTTGGTATTAAATTTTCCGCTGCCGGGGAAAACATTGCATACGGACAGAAAACTCCCCAGGAAGTGATGAATGGCTGGATGAATTCACCTGGACACAGGGCAAATATACTTAGTGCTGCCTATAACGAAATAGGTGTCGGCCTTGCAACAGATAAAAATGGAAGAAAATACTGGACACAAATGTTTATAAAATCACTTAAATAGGATAACAGAACTTAAACAGAATAATAAATAAGGATAATAAAATAACTTGTTGTGCCGGCATTTCGATAGCAGGGTTTCTGAGCTTTAGAGCTAACAAAAAAACTTAAGGGCTGATAAAAACAAATTCTAAAGCTCTCCACAAAGCTGTCTCATTACCTGGCACAACAAGTTATTTAATTGGATACCAGTTAAAAGCTAAGCAATGGAAATAATTCTTATTAATTTCTTATTTTAATTCTTTATTAAAAATAAATGGCATATCTGAATTAATATACGTACACCATGTTTCCGATTCTTGCTCTAATGGGTTTTGACCAGAGCCACTTATTTGTAGCACTGTCATCGAAATAAAACAGTGCTCCGTTGGACGGGTCTGCACCATAAAGTGCGTCTTCTGCCGCCTTTATGCATTCCTGTGTTGCAGGCCTGTTTATCCATCCGTTCTCAACAGGCGTAAACTGGTAGTAACCCCCTATTTTCTCATAAATTACTCCGCTTATTGTGTTGGCAAATTCAGAACTCTTAACCCTGTTTACAACAACTGCTGCAACCGCCACCTTGGCATTGTAGGGCTGGTTTTCCGCTTCCGCCCTGACAAGCCTTGCTAAAAGATCAAGATCACTTGCAGTATAAGATATAACCGGTCTTGAACTTCCTCTGCTTGTCGTATCTGACTTCTGGGTTGTAGTTGCCTGCTGGCTTGCAGTAGTTCCCGCCGCAGGTATGACAATTTTCTGACCGGGATAAATCATATCACTCAGTCCATTATTTGCCTTTATCAAGGAATCCAGCGGAACACCATATTTTTTTGCTATAAGATACATGGTATCGCCACTTTTTACTGTATAAACCTCGGATGATACATTTAGTTTTTGTCCGGGATAAATTGTATCACCGGAAAGTCCATTACTCTTTTTTATTGCATCAACTGTCGTTCCAAACAACTTGCTTATTTTATAAAGCGAGTCACCACTCTGAACCGTATAGGTTGCAGCACTGGCAAAATTAGGTATCATAAGAGTCAGCGACAGTGCAGCAATAAAAACTTTGAGTTTTTTTGATGAAATCATACTTATTACCTCCTTTTGCCTTCGGGGTTAGTTGCCGGGTTCGGGTTAGAGGGTCACCCTACTCCATACAGAAAATTAATTCTGTACAGGAGATTCACCCCAAAATTAAGTCCCCCGTACTCCTTTTGGAGATTCGGCTTTATTTCGCATTGCATTTTAGCAAAGTAAACACTTTATGTCTACCTGTAATATATGGCAAGCCCTTCTCCGCATTGACATTAAGCGTTTTGCAAGGTAGTATTATTTCAAAAGAAAATTTATAAATTTTCTGAAATACTTTAATAAATTTTTTGAAATACAATGAAAGGTTTTGTCTGGTTGTGGTATACAAAAATATTCAGAAAGCAGTTTTTATAAAAAGACCGAATCGCTTTATAGCACACGTTGATATACATGGAAAAGGTGTTGAAATTGTACATGTAAAAAATACCGGCCGGTGCGCAGAGATACTTAAAGCCGGTGCCCCTGTTATTCTCGAGAAATCCGGGAATGCTGACAGGAAGACATTGTATTCTCTTGTGAGTGCCTATAAAGGGAATGTACTGATAAACATTGATTCTCAAGCGCCAAATAAAGTTGTTTATGACGCTCTTGTTGAAGGAAAGTTAAAGGAACTTTCACATGTAGATGTGTTAAAGAAAGAAGCCACTTTTGGCAATTCCAGATTTGACCTCTATTTTGAAAAAGTGAATGATAAAGGCCTTATTGAAAAGGGATTTATTGAAGTTAAAGGAGTAACACTTGAAAATAACGGTATAGCCATGTTTCCGGATGCTCCTACTTCCCGGGGTACAAAGCATGTAATTGAGTTGATGGAAGCTCATAAACTGGGATATACCTGCCTTGTGTTTTTTCTTATCCAAATGAAAGGCGTATATAAATTTGTGCCTAACAGCATAACTGACCCCGATTTTGCATCTGCCCTGCTGGCTGCAAAGGAAGCTGGCGTTAAAATTATAGCATATGATTCCATAGTAACAGAAAACAGCATAATAATAGGCGATCCGGTAGAAACTTTTTAACTTTTTGCTTCTGCTTTTACTTTTAGCTTTTACTTTTGGCTTTTACTTTTAACTTTTACTGCTTACTTCCACTAACTTCCAGGCTCTATTTCCAACCGCTACTTAATCCGGAACAATAATAAGACCTTCTCATTTTTATTGGAAATTACTTCAATATGTGATAAAATAAATGAAATAAATAAATAAGCGGGAGGGGCTTTAATGTCTGAATCAATGAGACGAATTGCCGAAAGAATACGTGAAACCAGGGAGTCTTGCGAATTAACCGAAAAAGAAACTGCGGAAAAACTAGGTATACCGCTTGATGTATATGTTCAGTATGAAAATGGAGATGCTGATATACCAATAAGTGTGTTATATGACCTATCTGAAATATTTGATGTTGAACTTACCGATCTTCTCACTGGCATGACTCCAAAGCTTAAAAGTTACTGTGTTGTCAAAAAAGGTGAAGGTGTAGAAGTCGAGCGATATAAAGGCTACAAATTTCAAAGTCTCGCATTTAACTTCAGAAATAAAAAAATAGAACCGCTGCTTGTAACTATTGAACCCGAAGAAAATAAGAAAATGAGCCTGGTCTCACACCACGGCCAGGAATTTAACTATGTGCTTGAAGGCAAAATCAAGGTTATTCTTGGCGGCAAAGAAATAGAATTATCTGAGGGCGACTCTATTTATTTTGATCCCACAATACCTCATGGACAAACTGCGGTCGATAACAAAGCAGCAAAATTTCTGACAGTAATTCTTCATGACAATATGTAAATCATGACAATATTTAAACATATAAAGGAGTAGTATAAGTATGCTGGAAAAATTTCTGCCAAGGGAAAAATTTGATTCCTACGAGGATTTTAAAGAAAATTATAAAGTAAATATTCCTGAAAATTTCAATTTTGCATATGATGTTGTTGATGAATGGGCGCGAAAAGAACCTGAAAAAACCGCTATGATCTGGTGTAATGACCATGGCGGCGAGAAAATCTTTACATTTGCAGATTTGAAACGCCTGAGCGATAAAGCGGCAAATCTTTTTAAGTCACTGGGCATAGGCAAAGGAGATGTTGTGCTTCTCGTTTTGAAGCGCCGCTGGCAATTCTGGATATGTACCCTGGGATTGCAAAAGGTGGGAGCAATATCAGTGCCGGCAACAATACAGCTTACAAAAAAGGATATTGTTTATAGGTGCAATTTGGCGTCTGTAAAAATGATTATATCGGTAAGCGATGATATTGTGGTAAAAAGTATAGAAGCCGCACTTCCCGAATCAGCAACTGTTAAATTTAAGGCTCTCGTTGACGAACCGAAGGACGGATGGATTGATTTTAATTCATCCCTTGAAGCAGCATCTGAAGAGTGGACAAGGCCTGTTGGCAAAGAAAGTGCCGGCGGAGCCGACCCAATGCTTATGTACTTCACTTCGGGTACCACAGGAATGCCCAAAATAGTTTTACATGACTTTACATACCCAATTGGGCATATTGTAACCGCTCATTACTGGCAGAGGCTTAATAGCGGTATGCTTCACCTGACTGTGTCTGAGACGGGATGGGCTAAATGCGGCTGGGGTAAAATTTATGGCCAATGGATATGCGGAGCGATTATATTTGTATACGATATGGATAAGTTCGAGCCCGATAAGCTGCTGCGGATTATTGAGAAATACAGAATTTCTTCCTTTTGCGCACCTCCTACTATATACAGGTTTTTTATAAAGGAAGACCTGTCAAAGTATGACCTTTCAAGCATTAAAATAGCCTGTACCGCAGGAGAGCCCCTTAATCCCGAAGTATACCATCAATTTAAAAAGGCTACGGGACTTGATATAATTGAAGGGTTTGGCCAATCCGAATCATCTGTGCTCTGTGCAAACTTTGAATGGATAAAGCCTAAACCGGGTTCAATGGGTAAGCCATCACCCCTTTATGATATTGACATTATAGACGAAAATGGCCAATCATGTCCTCCCGGCATTGAAGGTAACATTGTTATAAAAAATCTTGACAAGTATGTGCCTCCCGGACTCTTCAAGTGCTATTACAGGGACGAAGATGCCACAAAAAGAGTATGGCATAATGGAATATACAATACAGGAGATGTCGCATGGAGAGATGAGGATGGATATTTCTGGTTTGTCGGGCGTTCAGATGATGTAATAAAGTGTTCAGGATACAGGATTGGGCCTTTTGAAGTGGAAAGCGCACTGCTCGAACACCCTGCAGTATTGGAATGTGCAGTAACTGCAGCACCACATCCCATAAGAGGACAAGTTGTCAAGGCAACAGTAGTTCTTGCCAAAGGATGGGAACCAAGCGAAAACCTGGTAAAGGAGCTGCAGAACCATGTAAAGCATGTTACAGCTCCGTACAAATATCCCAGAATAGTGGAATTTGTTGATGAGCTTCCAAAAACGGTTAGCGGAAAAATACGAAGGGCAGAAATAAGGAATAAGGATAATTCAAATGCATAAAAGTCAAAGGTCTGAAAATCAGATTGGAGGTGATTTTCCCATGGAGCTGAAGTCAAAACTCTCAAAAAAGTACCAGATTATGGTAAACGATGTTGACTTTACAAAAAAGCTCAAATTGAGTGCCATCTTCAACTATTTTCAAGAAATTGCCGGGCTGCATGCAGATGAATTGGGTATAGGATTTAATACCATCCAAAGAAAATTTGGAGTTGTATGGGTATTGATACGCATCAGGGTGGATATCATGGAATATCCCCTATGGAATGATGAGATTATTATTGAGACATGGCCACAACTTCCAAGAAAATTTGAATTTGACAGGGATTACATAGTAAGGGATTTACACGGCAACATTATTGCTCGGGCTGTATCAACATGGGTAATACTTGATGCCGAAAGCAGGAGATTGCAAAAATCCGACGTTATTGCCATAGATTATCCGCCAATAATAAAGGAAAGGGCAATAGATTGCATTTTAGGCA
This sequence comes from Clostridiaceae bacterium, assembly GCA_012840085.1. Lineage (GTDB taxonomy): Bacteria > Bacillota > Clostridia > Acetivibrionales > DUMB01 > DUMB01. The sequence goes on along the minus strand of DUMB01000086.1, from coordinate 2,156 downwards.
AGCTTAAGCCTTACAGTGAGCCGAAACTTGCATACAAGAGAGTTATCGGCTGCAGCGATATTGATATCAACGGCCATTTGAACAATTCCAAATATATTGACTTTATTATGGATTGTTTCACCATGGATGAAATAAAAAAATACCGTGCCAGGTCCATCCAGGTAAACTATATGGATGAGGCCTTGCCTGGCAACACTATTGTAATGCGAAGATGCAGGGAATCATATGCTCCAAATATCATATATGTTGACGGCTTGGATGAGAACAGTAACAATACCGTATTCAGAGCCCTCATAGATATTGTACCTAACGAATGAATAAATGCTGTTAATCTGGGGCAGGACAAAAATTGTAAAGTTTAGCTCTACATTTTACGGTTTTTGTCCTGTCCCTTTTATATTCTCTTATATTTCTCTTATTTCTTTACATATTCCCTCATGCATTTCTTACATTACACATTTTCCCACGTATTTCTTACATTTTTCACGATTCTCATGTTTCACACAAATTCTATTCTCAAGTTTATCACAAATATTTATCACGAAAACTGAACCTTTCAAGCACATCAGTCGTCATTATTATGGCATTATGACAGAATTCACAACACCGGGGGGTGAAAAATTGGAAGACGAAAGGCTTGTGGCGGCTGCTAAAAAAGGTAATTCGAAAGCTTTTGGAACACTTGTTGACAGGTATCATAATCAACTTTATTTTACTGCGCTTGGTATACTACGGTCTGGATGGGATGCTCTGGATGTGTGTCAGGAAACATTTCTTAAAGCTTTTTCATCGATAGATACACTAAAGGATAATTCCAAATTTAAAGCGTGGATAACAAAAATACTCATTAATAAAAGCAATGATCATCTCAGAAAATCAAAGAAAACCGTTTTGGTTGAAAATTATGTTGAAGATTTAAAAAGCCTGGGTTTCTTTGAAAAATATGATGACATAAGTATTGACCTTCTCAAAGCTCTTGACAGCCTTAATGAGCAAACAAGAACAGCAATTTATCTAAGGTATTTTCAGGACTTGTCAATAAAGGAAATTGCTCAGGTGATGAATTGCCCTGAGGGTACCGTAAAATCAAGAATAAGTAATGGTTTGAAAGAAATGAGACTGTTGCTGTAATGAAAAACTTCTGAAAGGAGGAATATAATGGAGTGCAACAAAATAAAAGAGCAGCTTGAGGAATATATAATGGACGACCTTGATATCGCCGCTAAAAATCTTGTAAAAGAACACCTGGATAATTGCGATGGCTGCATGAATGAGTATTTGAAATATAAGGAAATAATAGAAAAAGTTATAGATTTAAAAAATTCACTTAAGCTTAAGGAGAGCGTTTTTGAAATGAGTAAAGCGAGAATTCTGAAATATTCTGAAAACAGTAAGAGCAGAAAAAAGTCATTTTTACGGCTGTTTCCCAATATTGCCGCATGTGTGTCCCTGGCAGCTTTGCTGCTGACAGGCTCTATCATAGCATTTCCTTCCTTTGCAGCAAATTATACTCCTGAACTGCCTATAGTAAAGGAACTGGTGCAAGCCCGCAGCGAAAGCGACAAAATCGCCAAAGAAATCTATGAACTCAAGGAAGAAAACGAGCAACTAAAAATGAAAATGAAGAAAATTGGGGACACCGAGGTAAAGGAAATTATAACCAGCGAAGGAATACCTGCCGAAGAAAACCAGGCAGTACAAGAACTTGTTCTGGAATTTATCAAGGCTCAATACAGAGGAGATCTGAATACTATAAAAAGCATGTGCACCGATGAATTCAGCAAGGAAGTTGAAGCTCAAAAAGACCACATATTAATGAAAAAGAAAAATGATTTAGTGTTCAGCACTATAACCAATGTGGCAAAAGAAGGAGATAAGTATTATGTATATATAAGAATGATTGACGGCTTGACAAAGGGAGAAGCTGAATTCCAACAGAATTTTGAATTGGTTAAGCAAAATGGAAAATTCCTTATATCTTTTGTAGGGCTTGATGCATAATCTCTCTCTGCTGTCCCAATGTTGTTTTCTATCGAGTAGGAGGTAGGTGATTAATTCACCTACCGACCTCTCACACCACCTAGCCTACGGTCCCGTACTAGGCGGTTCCCAAGTTTACGCCGTTACGGTTTTGTAGTAATCCCAGAAAAATGTGT
>DUMB01000005.1 GCA_012840085.1 Clostridiaceae bacterium | reverse complement strand
TTGATTTCGTGATTGAAAACAGTGTGGGCAATGGAGGTAAAATAGAGCTTTATGCTGTTGACGGGCTGCACGACCGTTCTACTTTCAACCGAGATACAGGATGCACAATGTTTATGGCTGCCGATAGTGAAGGAAATACCAACTACACGGCCAAGATGTCCTATTATGCTGTGATAGGCAGCAAAGCCCGTTTTGAATTAAAGAAACTTATTGAAAATGCTCCACAGGATATTGACGAGGATAAGTATACGGAAGACAGTGTGGACAGGTACTATAATGCCCTGCAAAATGCAAATGGCGTACTCAATCAAAGAATCTATGATATGGATGGAGTAAACAAAGTTTACGAAGCTGCTGATCAATTAACAGATGCTTTGAATAATCTGACCGACGTTTCGGTAGCACTGAAAGATATCAAGATAAACGGAGAATCACTGGAAGGCTTTACACCCGGAGTCTACGAATATGACTTGGTAATACCCGCAGCAGTAACGCCAGTGGTTACTGCAATACCTATGGACAGCAGTTCACAATGTGAAGTACAGCAGGCACAAGAACTGCCCGGTACTGCTGTTATTACTGTTACTTCAAGTGACGGCAGTATGTCGAATGAATATAGAATAAACTTTAATTACGACACTTCTCTAAAAAGCCTGAAGGTAGGCGGGGTACCGGTCAGTGGCTTCAGCCCTGAAAAATACAGCTACTATGTAGTTGTACCTTATGGAGCGCAATATAATGTATCCGCAGAAGCTAACGATCCAGGAGTTAAAGTAACTATCACTGATGCGACTTCAGTGCCGGGTCAGGCTGTTGTTGAGGTTACAATGGGAGGCGCAAAAACAACTTATACATTGTACTTATCACGAAAACCATATGACATTGACTTCATGATAGAAACAGCCAATGATACTGTAGAAATTTACCAGTATTATGAGCATATAAATGAAAATCCTGAAACATACAGCTTTGGACTGAATGGACTGACGATTACCACCGAGGCGGGCGATGTAACGGATGGATCAATTAAAAACATGCTCCTGCAGCCAGCAGGCGGGGATTGGGCTGCAAAGGCCGCTGTGATATTGTCTGAAGTTCCAAGCCAGAACAACCAGCAGGCCGGACTTATCTTATATGAGGATAACAACAATCACATAAAGCTGACATATGAGAGAGCTTCCTCGACCAACTACTTCAGCATGTATAATACAGTGAACGGGACAAGACAAATAGTCTCAAGAATAGCTGTAAGTGGTGTGAAAAATCCCTATTTCATGTTTGTGAAATCAGGAACGACAGTTAAAGGCTATTATTCAACGGACGGAATGTTCTATAATTTGTTGGGTTCTGTGGAAATCAGCATGACTAATCCCAAAATCGGACCTTATGCATGCAATGGAATCGGATCATCTGCAAATTCAATAAATGCAACATTCCCTCACATCGTAATAATTGATGATGTAAAAGATGCATTCGGTACGTTATCTGAAATCAAGGTGAATGGAAAACCGTTGAGCGGTTTCTCTCCTGATGCATTAAATTACACTTATGTTTTGACAAGAGACATAACTGAAGTACCAAAGGTGGAAGCTACACCGCTCAGTGATAAAATGAGTGTAAATATTGAGAATGCAAAGTCAATTCCTGGAACTACTAAAATAACTGTAACATCCAGAGGAGCCTGGAGAACATATGAGATAGTTTTTGGCTATGGTCCGGTAAGTGTAGACTTCACTGATGGCCACCTGGATCAGAGTATATGGACTATTCTAAATCCGGATCCTGCAAATTATTCTGTGGAAGTGGGCAAAGGATTGCGCCTTCCTACCCTGTCAGGAGACATTTACCAGGATGGAGCTTCATGGAAAAATGTCTTTTTACAGTCAGCATTTGGTGACTGGGACGTGGTATCCAAGGTTTATTATCCTGCAGCACCGTCTGCGGACTATCAGCAACAGGCATTACTGGTATGGCAGGATGAAAACAATTATATCAAGTTGGACCTGGAGTATGGCAGCTGGGCAGGAGTGTTACTTGTTCAGTTCGGTTCTGAAGTGAACGGCACATTCAGCGGTACTTCTCAGGCCAGATTATCAAATATTTCACCGGGTACTCCTGACTTTACGATTTACTACAGGATTAAGAAGACAGGCAATTCCTATGAAGGTTACTATTCATTTGATGGCATTGAGTACACAAGATTAGGGAAAATTGATTTAGAACTGCAAAATCCGCAAATCGGTCTCTTTGCCACAAAGAATTCAAACAATGCTACCATTGATACTTACTGTCAGTATATAGAGGTACTGTCTTCTGAACCTGCCATTGACCTGAAAGGACCGAATTCTGTAAACAATGAAGAAACCTTCACACTCACTTATGGGCTAAAACGGGTAAAAGATATATCAGCTCAAGAAGTAACAGTAAAATATGACAAAGATTTGTTTGAATACATTGATGTAGAAGCTGTAGATGAGAAATCAGTGGTTCAGGCAGTATATGATGATAATCCGGGAACTGTTAAGTTTATCATAGTACATGGAGATGAAAATGCAGTCAGCGGTAATGCCGATGTTTTGAACATCCAGTTTAAAGCTAAAGCATCCGGAACCGGCACTATAGAAGCAAGTTCAGTACTCGAAACTGTACAGGGAGATCAAATCAATGTCGAGGGTGGCAAAATCACTATTATGGTAGATGCAGACAAGTCACGACTGGAAGCAGCAATTAACGATGCACAAGAAATATACTCCCAGGCGGAGGAAGGGCTTGAAGTAGGCCAGTATCCTGCAGGAACAAAGGATAGGATATTAAAAGCTGCTATTACCAATGCACAAAGCATTTTAGAATCAAGTGCTACATCAGAGCAAGTCGAACAGGCTATAAAAGACCTGGAAGATGCTGTAGCTAAGTTCTTAAGCCTTGTAATCACTCCTGGAACCGGTGACATAAACAATATACCTGGTCATAGTATCGGAGACATAGCAATTATTGCGTATTACTATGGCACAAAGGAAGGAGATCCGGAATGGAATGCAATAAAGAACGCAGACATAAACGGAGATGGTGAAATAGGAATTTATGAATTAGCATTTATTGCAGCCAAGATTTTAAATAAATAGATTTTTGCTAAAAGTAAACAAATAGCTTTCCAATAAAAGAATATTGAGGAACTGGGGGCAGGCATTCTGCTCCCGGTAAACTCAATTGGCAGTGTTATATAACAAGATGTTATATAACATGTGAAAAATACAATATAGGAATCAAGGGGGGATATGAATGTTATAGGTTACGTAGACAAGTTTAATTATAAGGAAAGATAGATGGTATTAGCAGTCAGATTGAAGCAAAAGCTGCTTAAAAAAATATGTTTGATGCATGAAAATCTCATCAATATGTGAAATCATACTTAAAACATTCTCAAAACATACTTAAAAACATGCTCAAAGACATGCCAAAACATGCTCGAAACGTATTCAAATTATACTCAAAAATTATACTCAAAGAAATGCTTAAAACATACTCAAAGTATACTCATAGTATACTCAAAACAAACTTGAAACATATCTGACACGTAAGCAACATACCTGAATTTTTAGAACTATTAATGACACAAATACATCAAGTATATGCGGTTTCTTAAAATGTAAAAAGCTTATTTACATTACCAAGATTTGTAGCTTGCCAAAATCTCTGATTAGATAATAAAAAAAAACGCTCAGAAGCACGGCTTCATTGAATTTTGTGCTTTGAGCGGAGTGAAAGGAATGGGTTGTTTATGTTTAAAAACAGAAAGCTGCTTTCTATTCTTCTAGCCCTATGCATATTACTGACTCTTTTGCCAATCAATGCCTTTGCTGAGGATAATCAGGGCTTTATGATGATAGTAAATGATAAGGGCTACCTTGAAACTCAGGGATTTAATGTATTTCTGTACAACACCGATTACGACCGTGGCTTCGGTGACCAGAAATGTGCCGCAATGGAGCTGATTCTCCATGAACGGCGTATTGCCACAAACGGCAACG